>CBIGPO010000011.1:0-116153 GCA_966191635.1 uncultured Luteibacter sp. | reverse complement strand
CCTTGCACCTGTTCTGCCTTGCACCTGTTCTGCCTTGCACCTGTTCTGCCTTGCAACTCTCAGGAGGCGAGCCACACGGCAGCATTGGCGGGAAGCTGGCCGTCTTCGAGCAAACTCTCGCTACTCACGATCAGCCTGCCTGCAGGCAAACGAACGGCGTGATCGTTAGTGTTGACGAATACCTTGACCGACCCATTGGCGAAAGCGACGACGCCAGACTCCGACGCCAGCCATGTCAGCGTACCTGTGCCAAGACCGAAGGCGCGACGGTGCTTGAGCACCGAGCGGTAGAGCTCGAGTGTCGAACCGGCGATACCTTCCTGTCGGTTAACGGCATAAGCTTCGAACGAAGCCGGTTGCGGGAGCCATGTCGAGGCGCCGACACCAAAGCCGAAGCCAGGCTGCTCGCTATGCCAGGGCAAGGGCACGCGACAGCCGTCGCGACCGACCTCCGCACCACCCGTGCGGAAGAACGCCGGGTCCTGCCGATGCACCGCCTCGAGTGTGGTGTGTTCGGGCAGGCCGAGTTCCTCACCCTGGTACAGATACGCCGAGCCCGGCAGCGCCAATGTAAGCAGGGCGGCGGCTCGCGCACGACGGAGGCCGAGCGCTTCGTCGGGCTGCTCGCCTGCGGCATCGATGCCCCGCGGACGCGCGCCCGGCACGCTGAGCCCATAACGCGAGGTGTGCCGCACCGTGTCGTGATTGGACATGACCCACGTGGTCGGCGCACCGACCTCTCCGACCACGGCAAGGGAACGATCGATCACCGCGCGGAAGTCGTCGGCGTTCCAGTGCGTCAGGAGGTAATCGAAGTTGAAGGCCTGTTGCATCTCGTCGGCACGTACGTAGCGTGCGAGGCGTGCCGGCGGATGCACCCATGCCTCGGCCACCATCATGCGATCGCCCGGATACTCGTCGAGCACACGGCGCCAGCTGCGGTAGATATCGTGCACGCCTTCCTGGTCCCACATGGGACCGTGGTTCGAATGCGCACCACCGCCGCCCTCCACCATCGCTACGTGGCCTGCCCAGTCCGGCAGGCCCTCCGCCTTGACCAGGCCATGCGCGACATCCACACGGAAGCCGTCGACACCCCGATCCAGCCAGAAGCGAAGTACGTTCTCGAAATCCTCGCGCACTTCGGGATGATTCCAGTCGAGATCAGGCTGGCGACTGTCGAACAGATGGAGATACCACTGGCTGTCGCCCGCCGCTTTCGACCACGCCTTGCCGCCGAAGATGCTCTGCCAGTTGTTCGGCGGCAACTCACCATGGTCGCCCGTACCATCGCGGAAGAGATAGCGCTTTCGTTCGGGGCTATCCGGTGGAGAAGCAAGCGCCTCGCGAAACCAGGCGTGTTCGTCCGAGGTGTGATTGGGAACGAGATCGACAATGACACGCAGACCAAGACGATGGGCCTGCTGCAACATTCTGTCGAAGTCATCGAGTGTGCCGAACAACGGATCGACGTCACGATAATCGGACACGTCGTAGCCGGCGTCTGCCTGCGGAGAACGGTAGAACGGCGACAGCCAGACGGCATCGACGCCAAGCGCCGCCAGGTAAGGCAAGCGCGAGGTAATGCCCGGCAGGTCACCGATGCCATCGCCGTTGCCATCAGCGAACGAGCGTGGATAAACCTGGTAGATGACAGCATGCCGCCACCAGGTAATCGCATCGGGTGATTCGGTACGCGCGAGCTGCGGCGGCGTCATAGATATCTCCTTTGCAAAACTCACCTTAGCGCAGCCTGTTCCCCGCTTTCAATCGATCCAACGCTCTAAGACCAAGGCTGTGTTCATACTCGTTAACCTCGCGTCGCTATAAAATCCCGGCCTCACTCCCAGCCCATGAGGTATTCGTCCGATGCGCCAGTGATGCCCCGTCTTAAGTGACGGCAAGACTCGCCAAGCCCCTGCCTGCAGGGGGAGTTCTTCGCATCCCTGGAAATACGCATGACGAATCCGAGCCTCTCCCTGCAGGGGGTTTCCTGCCAGCTGCCCGATGGGCGCCTGCTCTTCGCCGAACTCAACGAAACCTTCGACCTGCGGCGCACCGGCCTGGTTGGCCGCAATGGCGTCGGTAAGAGTGTGCTCGCCCGAATACTCGCGGGGCACCGGGCGCCGTCGTCGGGCAGATTATTCATCCAGGGCACGACGCACTATCTTGCCCAGGAACCGCGCCGTGACGCAGGAACGACAGTAGCCACGGTGACTGGCTTCGCGGAAGTGATCGAAGCTCTCGCACGCATCGAATCAGGAAGCGTGGACCCTACCGATTACGATGTCGTCGGTTCGCGCTGGACCATTCGCCAGGACCTCGAACAGGCTCTGCACGCACAAGGCCTCGACTATCTCGACGCTTGCACGCCGATGCGAGAGCTAAGCGGCGGGGAAGCTGCGCGCGTCGCGTTCGCGGGCGCCCTGCTCAGCGAAGCGGATTTTCTGATTCTGGACGAACCGAGCAATCATCTCGACCGCGACGCGCGCCGTTCGCTCATCGATCAGCTGGAACGCTGGCCGAAGGGAATGATCGTGATAAGCCACGATCGCGAGCTACTGCGGTACATGGAACGCATCGTCGAGCTATCGCCTTTCGGCTTGCGCTCGTACGGCGGTAACTACGATCTGTATGCCACGCGCAGCGAACAGGAGCGGGCCGATGCGGAACGCGAGCTCGAGCAGCGAAAGGCAGAACGTCGCCGTGACGAGCGCGCACTGCGCGACCAACAAGAACGTGCCGAACGCCGCGAAGCGCGCGGAAATCGTGGCGCGCGCGATGCCAACCAGGCGCCAATTCTGCTGGGCCGGCAAAAGGAGCGCAGCGAGGTCACGGCCGGACGCATGCGCGAGCGACAGGAAGAGCAACGCGCCATGCTGAGCGATCGCGTGCGCGAGGCAGCGCAGCTCGTGGACGACCGGGCGATGCCCGTCATGCGCATCACCCATCAGTCCCCCGGTCCGTACCGCATCGCCAGCCTCGAAGGTGTCCGGCTCGCGCATGGACAGAACACGAAGGCGAGACTGGACTTGTCGATCACCGCCGGCCAACGCATCGGCCTGACGGGCCCCAATGGCTCGGGCAAGTCGACCTTGCTTCGCACACTGGCGGGAACGCTTGCGCCGGCGGACGGGCATCGCTGCGCCTGGGCACCGGTCGCCTACCTCGACCAGCAGTTGGTCGACGTCGATCCGGCGCGGTCCGCGCTGGAACTGATGCGCGACGCAAACAGGGAACTGGAGGAGAGCGACATTCGCACCCGCCTCGCCCAGATAGGTCTCGATGCCCGCGCGGCCGCCTTACCCACAGGCCAGCTCAGCGGAGGACAGCGTCTCGCCACCGGACTGGCCATGGCCATCTACGCCGATCCCCCGGCGAGGCTGCTTCTGCTTGACGAGCCGGGCAACCATCTGGACCTACCCGCGCTGCGGTCGCTTGAGAATATGCTCAGCGCCTACGACGGAGCCCTGGTCATCGCGTCGCACGACGAGGTGTTCCTCGGGCGGATCGGCCTGACCGAGCGCATCGAAGCGACAGCGCAAGGGTGGAAACGTACGCCCTGTTAGCCGCCGCCATCGCGAAGGTCGACGACGTCGCGAACGCTGTATACGTCGATCGCGTACGGTGACTGCGCGTCGCCCGTCGAGCGGAAGCGACCCGACACCGTAGCGTTCGCATGGGCACCATTGGACGCCACGGCGCGTTTGAACGAAGAGACGTCACGCTTGCGGCTGCTGGTGTCGTCGATCGTCAAGCTCACGCTGCCCTTGCACTCCGCGTCCGAGAGCGTCGTCACCTTGCCGGCCGACGATGCCACACCCCGTACGGTCACCGTGGTGCCGATATAGCGCGAGGCGGTCCCTATGACAGTGCACAGCGTATCGGGCGGGGTGTCATCCGCCGAACGGGCCGCGGCCGGACCCGCAGCGAGGGCCATAACCAGGGCGAACGTCGTCGCCCGACAGATCGATTTCGTATACATAGGTGTTCCCCCTTGTTACCCGGCCCCAGGACGGGCCGTACCGAATGGACGGCTAAACGCAGCACACCGCGTTTGCGGCGTCGCGTCAATAAGAAATTTGGGCAGTAAACTCGTCATCCTTGCCGTTTCCGCTGGAGTAACCCTTGGACGAACGTGCGCGACTGGGACTGGGAATCGGCTTCGGTGTAGCCGCAGGTGCCCTCTGGGGACTGGTCTTCCTGGCACCCGAACTGGCCCGGGATTTCACGGCCCTGCAGCTGGCCGCCGGCCGGTACCTCGTCTACGGCCTCATCTCGGCCTGCCTCCTGGTACCCCGTTGGCGGCCCCTGAAGGCCTGGCTGAAAGGGACCCATTGGCGCGGGCTGGTGGGCTTGAGCCTGCTGGGAAACATCCTCTATTACGTGCTGCTGGCCAGCGCCGTGCAGTGGGGAGGCGTGGCCATGACCTCGCTGGTGATCGGCTTCCTGCCCGTTGCGGTGACCCTGGTGGGAAGCCGCGCGGCGGGTGCCGTCCCTTTACGCCGGCTCGCTCCTTCGCTGTGGCTGAGCGCCGTGGCGATCGGCTGCATCGCGTGGCAGGCAATGGCCGGTGCCCACGTCCAGACCCAACCCCATCGTCTGGCCGGACTGCTCTGCGCCATCGGCGCCCTCGCTGCCTGGACCGCGTATGCCGTAATCAACGCGCGCTGGCTTGCCCACCTGGAGCACGTGTCCGCACATGACTGGAACCTGCTGACCGGCGTAGTCACCGGCGCGCTTGCCCTGCTTCTCGTCCCGGCCGCCATGCTTACCGATACCGCCACGCATGACGGCGCAGCGTGGGTTCGCTTCGCGGCCATCAGCACCGGCATCGCCGTCTTCGCGTCCATCCTGGGCAATGGCCTGTGGAACCGGATGAGCCGCCTGCTACCGCTCACCCTGGTCGGACAGATGATCCTGTTCGAGACGCTGTTCGCCCTGCTCTACGGCTTTCTATGGGAACGACGGCTGCCGACTCCGCTGGAGTTGCTCGCCGTGGTCGCGCTGGTCACCAGCGTGCTGCTTTGCGTGCGGGTCCACCGGCCACACACGGCGTGAGCTTTCAGGCCTTGCCCGCGGCGATGTTCACGCTGATGGCGATGATGAAGACGTTGAAGAAGAACGCGATCGCGCTGTGCATCAGGCCGATACGGCGAAGGTAACGCGTGGTGATCTGCACATCGGAGACCTGGAAGGTCATGCCGATGGTGAACGAGAAGTACGCGAAGTCCCAGTAATCGGGCTCTTCATCGCCCGGGAAATCGAGGCCTTTGTGCTTCGCACCGAAGTCACCGTAGTAACCGTGCGCGTAGTGCAAGGCGAACAACGTATTCATGAACATCCACGACAGGATGATCGTGGCAGCCGCCACGGCAATCGCGAAGGCCCCGCCCTTGCTGTCCGAATGAAGCTCGGTGGTGACCGCTACGAGCACCACGGCCGAGAGTGCGACCCCGCTGAGCAGGGTGGTCCAGCGACCCGAATCCTGCATGCGAGCCTGCCGGCGCATGCCCACCTGGGTTGCCCTGAGGAAGATGCGCATCATCATCAGCAGGTACGCCAACACGCCGACGTCGAAGCCGAGCAGGAACGCCACATTACGTTGCAGGCCCGTAAACTCAAGGCTCGCGGCCGCCACCACAGCAATAACGGCACCGATGAGCAGGCGCGGCCTGGAGCGCGCATAACGGATCGGCCCCCAGCCTTTCTTGTGGCGATGGGCTGCCGTGGGCTCCTGGGTTTCTTCGCTCATGCCATCGCTCCGCCGGGTCAGATGGCGCGACTATAGCCGAGGCTGTGTGATCGTAAGTTCGTGCTTCACTGACGGCCAGCGGCGAGGATCTCCGTGGCCCTGGTCAGAAGCGCCGATGCCCGGCGAGTGGCCTCTGCCGTCAGTCGCACTTCGTCCCTCGCCTGGTCCCACTCACGCGCATCGATTGCATCGCCGATGCCCGGCAGCGGCGCCGTATCCTCGCCTTCCTTGCGCCCGGGAGCCTGGAGAAGGTGGCGATACCAGGGGCGTTGCGGCAGCCCCGATGCCTGCAGGAATGCAGGCGCGACGTCACGCAATGTCCGGTTCACAGCCGCCACCTGCTTCGTCGTGAGCTTGCCGGCCGAGGTTGCCGCCTGGTCGTATGCCTCGGCAGCCGTCAGCAGATCGCGCTGGGCGTCGTGCAGCAGCCCAAGGTCGATGTCCTGCCACGCGTCGTCGACCCGCGACGGCGGCTGCTCGTGACGATAAGCGACGGCCGCCAGGCGATACGCGTCCTGCTCCAGAAGGGTGTTGCGTCGTACGGCATCGCGATGTTCTGCCATGGCTCCCGTCGCAAGCCTGTCGATGTCCTTGCCGAGCGAGAGTGCGAATGACGTATAGCGCCAGGGCAGGACATCAGCGTTGGCGACCCGCAGCACGAGCCGCGCATTCGTGCGGGCCAGCAGGTTTACATAGACAAGGCCGGGATCACCAAAGCGCTGGTAGTGCGTATAGGTGTCATAGAGCGAGTGGTACACCGGCACGTTCTCGTCGTCACCGTTGCGGTCGTAGCCGTAGCGCACGTGCAACGACGGCACACCAAGTCGATGCGCGAATGGCAGGTAGTCCGACCCCGTGCCCAGGCGCTGCGGCACGATGGGACCGTCGGCATCCTTGCCCTTCTCCGCGGCATCCACGGCGCGCTTGGCCAGGCGGCGCGCCTGTACGGTGGCGCCCGTTTCCGGATCGCGCAGGTCGCTGGCGACGCCATCGACCAGGCTAGCGAGCGAGGGATCACCCGCGGCCGCGAGGAATCCTCGCCCGGTAGTGTCGTTATTGAGATAGAACACAGCCTTGTGCGCGAGCTCCGCCACATGGCGATCGGTCCATGCCTTCGACCCCAGGATGCCGAGCTCCTCGCCGTCCCAACTGGCGAATACGAGTGTGCGCCGCGGACGATGGCCCGCCTTGGCCTGCTCGCCAATGGCGCGCGCCTCGGCAAGCAAGGCGGTCGTGCCGGCGAGTGGATCCCATGCACCGAACACCCAGGCGTCGTGATGCACGCCTCGAATCACCCATTCGTCCGGATACTCGCTACCGCGAAGCGTACCGACTACGTTGTAGAGCGTGCGCCATACCCAGGGCGACCGCACTTCGAGATGGACCCGTGCATCGCCGCCGATGTGATACGTCAGTGGCAGGCCGCCCTGCCACCGGTTCGAAACCGGTGAGCCGCCAAGCGCACGCAGGAAGTGTTCGGCATCGCCATAGCCGATCGTGACGACGGGAAGGTGCAGATCGTCCGTATGCCTGTTCGCCTGAAAGGCCTTCGCACTCTTCGTGTCGAGCACGCTGTCGATACCGAGCGTGCCACGCTGCAAGGTATGCGGCGTGCGCCAGGCACCCTGCGGATAGACGTCTCCCTTGGTGAAACCATCGGCATCGGGATCGGAGTAGATCACGACGCCGACAGCACCATGTTGCTGCGCAAGACGCGGTTTCACCCAGCGCCCGGCGCCGGTGGATTTCACCAGCACCACCTTGCCTTCCACGGACTGGCCGGCCCGTGCGAGTTCGTCATAGTCCTTCGCCAGGCCTTCGTTGACGTAGATCAATGGCGCATCCACCACGCCATCCGCGCCATAGGCTTCCATACCCGGCAACACACCGTCCCGTTGCGCCGTGTCGGCGTCGCCCGCTACCGACGGCTCCGTGAAGTCGGCGGCGTAGCCGTCCTTCCCTACCAGGGCGAGCTTCTGCACCGTGGGATAAGCGACCAGTACCCGCGTCTGTTCGGTCGCAACCTGCCACCCCCAGCTACGCAGGCTGGCAGCGATGAAGTCGGCATTCTCCTTGTCGTGTGGCGAGCCGACCTGATTGGGTGCCGACGTGAGCCGTTTGAGCCAGCCGTCCAGATCAGCCGTGGCGATCGACGCATCCACCCGTTGTTCCAGCTCGATCTGAGCGGGCACGTCCGCCGCTGTAAATCCCACCGGAGGTACAGCCGTCTGCGCCGAGGTAGCCGCGGCAACGGTCAGGAGCAATGCGGGCACCAGCACTCTCATCGTCATCACTTCCACCGATAGGTCACGCTGGCATAGTAGTAGCGTCCGTTCCAGCTAAGCGGTGAAAACAGGCTGTACTTGAAGTTGCCGTTGGTGGAGTTGGCGTACTTGACCTGTTCCGGTCGCGCATTGAATGCATTGTCCGCACCGGTGCTGAAGGTCCAGTTGTCGAGGTTGTAGTCGGCTGAAAGATCCAGCGTCCAGCGATGCGCGAAGTTCTGGTCGAGCGCGATGCCGCTGTTGCTGTACACGGTGTAGTTGCCGTAACGCTGTACGTTGGCGTGACCGGCCCAGCGACCGTGCAGGTAGTCGAAGCCGACATCCAGTTTGGTACGCGGATTGGTGTTGCCGAGCAGGCCGAGCCGCTCGCGACGCTCCACACGCTGCACCGCTACGCCCAGTTCGTCGAGGATCGCCGGGTTCGGCTTCACCTTGGTCACTTCGTTTTCGTTGTACGCCCAGCCCACCGTGGTGTTCAGGCGATCGCCATTAGCGAAATCGAAGGCGTACTGGCTGACGAAGTCCAGACCGCGCGTACGCGTGTCCACCGCGTTGGTGAAGTAGCGGATGGACTGATAGTTGGCATCGACACCATTGGCGAGAAGGTAGGTATTGACCGCCGGGGTATTGACCGGGATGTTCGACGACAGGTTGATGCGGTTGGTGATCTTGATCCAGTAAGCATCCACGCTCACGTTCCAGCCGGTGAGCGGCTCGAGCACGAGACCGAGCGTCGCGCTACGCGACTTTTCCGGCTTGAGCTTCTCGGCACCGAGCAGGCTCGCTGCCTTGGAATCGACCGGAAAGGTGCCTGACTGCACCAGCACCTGCCCTTGGCCGAGGTCCTGAAGCTGCTGGGAAATATCCGCGTAGTGCTGCTGTACAAGGGTCGGCGCGCGGAACCCGGTACCGATGCTGCCACGTAGGGCCACGCGGGGTGTGAAGTCGAAGCGACCGGACAGCGAACCCGAGGTGGTGCCACCGAAGTCGCTGTACTGTTCGTGGCGGCCGGCCAGCGACAGTGCGAAACGATCGGTGATGTTACTTTCGAGATCGATGTACTCGGACACATCGTGACGCTGCCAGTTACCCTGAAGGTCGCCGGTGATACCGCCGTTCGGGCCGTACTGTGACACGGCGTCGCCAGGGGTCACCTTATAGGCCTGACGCAGGTACTCCACCCCGAACGAAACGCTCACCGGGTTGGCCAGCCATGACGGCGAGAACTCCTTGCTGATATCGACGTTGCCGACCTGCTGGTTGGTCTTGTAGTCGGCACCCTGGATGAAGAACGGCGTATAGCCGTAGGTTTTGTACCAGTCGGCGTTGATCGCCTGACTGCGCTGGTCGTATTCATTCGAGCCGTGACTGGCCGATACGTCGTAATGCCAGCCATCGCCGAGTTCGCCACGCAGGCCGGCGGTGAGCGTCGTGTCGCTGACGATGGGAACGCTTACCGGCAGGTAGCCTTCGGGGTAAATGGCGATGACGTTGGTGGAGTCGCCGCGGTGGCGGTAGAGGCTGGCGGTTTCATCGCGGTCACGGCGATACAGTGCTTCGAAATACACCTCGGCCGCCTTGCTGAACTCGTACTGCCCGACCAGGGACACCTTGTTCGACTGCACGGCGGGATCACCGAGCCGGTAAACCTTCTGGTTGTACGTCGTGCCCCTGGCGGCCGGCGTCTGGTCGGGGCCGGCACGATTGGTGTAGTCGTTGTTTTGCGTATCGATTGCGACATGGATCGAACCCTTGTCGCCGAGCTTGAATCCCGTATCGGCACTGAGCTGTCGCTGCAAGCCGTCGCCCGCGTCGTAACCGCCGAACTTCGCCGTGACCTGGCCACCCTCACCACCCTTCTTCAGGATCACGTTGATCACGCCTCCGATGGCGTCCGAGCCATAGCGTGCCGACTGGCCGTCACGCAGCACTTCGATTCGCTCGATCGCCGAAATCGGAATGGCGTTGAGGTCCACCGGGTTCGAACCGCGACCGATCGCCCCACCCAGGTTGAGGAAGGCGCCGCTGTGCTGGCGTTTGCCGTCGATCAGCACCAGGACCTGGTCCGGGCTGAGACCTCGCAGGGTCACCGGGCGAGCCACTTCCGCGCCGCTGATCGTGGTCGGCTGCGGAAAACTCAGCGACGGCACCAGCCGCGCCAGCGCTGCCGTCAGCTGGGTAGCGCCGCTCTGCTGCAACTGCTGTGGCGTGATGACGTCGATCGGCTGCAGCGAGCTGGATACCGTGCGTTCCGTACTGCGGGTGCCGGTGACGATGACGGTGTCGAGCTGGCTGGCCTTCGTGGACTCGGGTCTGTCCGCCGGCGGGGCATCCTGCGCGAGGACAGGTCCCACAGAGGCGGCCAGGACCAGCGAAACGGCGATGAACAAGGGTGTGCGGCGACGTGGAACGAGAGCGAGCATGGACGTGGATTCCCCTGGGGACGAGTCGGGACGCCGACGCCTCTGGGCGCCGGGTGTAGAAGACGGCTATGTCCCGGCGACGCAAAAACGCGACGCCGATCAGGCACAGCCGGTTGAACGAGGGAGGAAGAAGGACCGCGGGCGGGGCCGCGGTATCTACGTCAGCGCGTCAGGCGCCGGACGTGGAGACGACTCAAGCCAGTCGACAACAACACGCGCAGTCCACCGAACAACGCGGCATGGCCGCGAACGTCATCGGGGAGGTCTTTGCGCTGTGGTTGAGTGCGTTCACTGGTGAGTGGGTCGCCTGGCAGAGGGCTTGGAGGGCTATTTGTTGCACTGCGTCGCATTTTTGTCAACCACAGCGAATGGCCGTCTAACTACCCGCAGGGCGGTCGCACCCCAGAAAGTGCGATCATGACCACCTGTCCCACAGGCGAATCCCCATGAGCTCTTACGACGACGAATCCTACGAAGAACGCGACTACGACGATGACGAGAGCGAGGACACCGTCGAGAAGCACGTCTGGCAGCTGCTCCTCATGATCAACCCCGGCGATGAGGAAGCCGCCAAGAAGCAGTTCAGCGACTATCGCAACGAAGTGGAAGATCAGGGTGATGACGATCCCATTCGTCTCGTCGGCCAGGTAACGGACTGGCGTTCCAGTTTCGAAGTGGACGCCGACGACACGCGCGCCCTGGTCGAAGCGCTCCAGGAGCTGATATCACGCTTCCACGATGTCAGCATGGACTGGGACGGCGACCCGGACGACGACGAGTACCACGAAGACATCGACGCCGCCGAAATCTTCAACCGTGCCTACGACCAGCTCAAGCCGCATGGCTATACCCTGTGGTCGCGCGAGGCAGACGACGATGTCTCCGCCGGCTGGATCACCTCATCGAGCGACGACGAGTCGATGCTGGTGGTCGCTACGGCACTACATATCAATTTGCGTCGCGGCGACCAGATGAGCTGAGCGTCTGCTTGATGGCGCTAGACGGTAAGCACCGTCTTGCCGCGCTTCGCCCGCGATTCCGCATCGAGGAACGCCTGCCGCGCTTCGCCGAGGCGGTAGGTGCGATCCATCTGCACAGTGATCCGTCCGTCGGCCACCCAGCGCACGATTTCCGCCAGTTGCGCGGAATCAGGCTTGACGATGAACCAGAATGCTTCGATGCCGAGTTTTTTCGCTCGCTCCAGTGATGGTGCATCGTCAGCCTCACCCGAAATGGTAACCAGACGCGCGCCGGGCTCGACGAACTGCCAGCTGCGTTCGAGCAAGTCGTGGCCCACGGTGTCGAAGACGACATCCACCGGGCCGGCCACGTCTTCGAAGCGGTTCGTCGTCGTATCTATCGCCTCGTCGGCGCCAAGTTCACAACACAGCGCCACGGCGTCGCTACCGCGCGCGGTTGCGATCACACGCGCGCCGACACCTTTGGCGATCTGGATGGCGAAGGTACCCACCGCGCCAGCGCCGCCGTGAATAAGCACAGCCTCGCCTGCTTTGAGCTGCGCGAAGTCGAACAACGCCTGCCAGGCGGTGAGCGCCCCGATCGGCAAGGTCGACGCTTCCACCGCAGAGACCGCATCGGGAAGCCGCGTGATTTCGGAAGGCAGAACACTGGCCTGCTCCGCCGCCGCGCCGTTGCGCCAGAAATCGATCAGTCCGACCACGCGATCACCCACCGAGAAGCCATTCGTCGCGGCCCCGACGTGGGCGACGCGGCCGGCAAACTCGTGCCCCACGATGACAGGGATCGGCCTTTTCGAGCCGTCCGGCAGGGCCATGCTGCCATTGGTCACCCAATGCGGTTCCCCGAAGGTCAGCCCCACGGCATCCACGTTTACCAGCAGCCGGTCATCGGCATGCGCGGGAGGCGCTGTGTCGCCCACCCGTATGGAGAGATCGCCGCCCGCTGCATCAGCAATCCATGCCGCCTTCACGGTGTGACTCCCTTACCCGTGCCGACGGGCTGCTCGATGGGACACATGGCGACTAATCTCCGTGGTTCGTGGCCGCAGCGTTTCACGAGAATGCGCCATCGGCTTGGACACGCGTACCGGGAATTCGCAAATTCCAGCTCCTCCTGTTTCAGGCGTCGAGCCGCTCACGTAGCAGGTCGATGAACGCCCGAACTTTTACCGAGGGTTGGCGTCCCGGATAGACCGCATGCACGCCACCTTCGGGCAAACGAAAGTCAGGCAGCAACGACACCAACCTGCCTGCCCCCAGGTCTTCGTCCACGACGTAATCCGGCAGCACCGACGCGCCCATGCCGGCAACGACGAAAGCATGCGCCGCCAACGTGCTATTGGCACTGGCGACGCTACGCATCTGCACGGAATGCTCAGCGCCACTTGCATCCACGAAGGTCCAGCGGGTGGGTGAAGCAAGCACGGTCAGTGCGACCCATCGATGGGTCGCCAACTCGTCTGGCGTGGTGGGCATGCCGTATGTCGCGAGATACGCCGGCGAGGCCACAAGGCATTGGCGAAAGCTCGCCAGTTTCGCGGCACGCAGGCTCGAATCGCGCAACCAGCCCAGCCGGATCGACAGATCGAAGCGTTCGGCGATGAGGTCGACAAGACTGTCGCTAACGACCAGTTCCACGCTCACTTGCGGATAGCGCTCGGCGAAGGCAGCCAGTGCGGGCGCGACGATGGCCGGCCCGTGGTCGCCTGCTGCGGCCACGCGCAGCACACCCATGGGCGTGTCCCGGCACTCGCCGAGGCGGGCGATAGCGGATTCGGCGTCGGCAAGGACGCGCGCGCAGTCTTCATGGAAGCGCTCCCCGGCGTCGGTGAGCGACATTTTCCGCGTGCTACGCACGAGAAGGGTCACGCCGAGTTCCTCTTCCAGTTTGGCCAGGTGCTGGCTGACCATCGCCTTGGTCGTGCCCAGTTGCTGGGCTGCCGCGGTGAACGAGCCTGCGCGGACCAGGGCAACGAAGACGCCGAGGCGGTTGAGGTTGATTTCGGCGGCCATCACGCGGGTCTATAGTAAATAATTACTTTACAATGAATTCCGTCAGATGGCGTATTTTCGAAACGATGTGGAGCGCATCCTTGTCCCCATCCTTTCCCTTGTATAGGCCCCACCGCTCATGAAGATCGTCCTGTTCGGCGCCACCGGCAACATCGGCAACGTGATCCTCGACGAGGCCCTCAACCGCGGTCACCACGTGATTGCCGTGGTTCGCGATCCGGCGAAGCTCGCCACGAAGCACGCCGCCCTTACCGTGGTACAGGGTGATGTCGCCCACCCTGCGTCTTATGCCAGCGCCCTGCCCGGCACCGAGGCAGCCATTGCCAGCCTGAACGACCACGCTAACCCGGCCAATGTGCCGCACCAGGCCACACTTCTGCTCGATGCGCTTTCCGCGGGCGGGGTACGCCGCTTCGTCTGGGTGGGAGGAGCAGGCAGCCTGGAAACCGCGCCGGGCGTACGCGTCATCGACGATCCGGGCTTCCCGGAAGCCTGGAAGGCCTCGGCCAATGCGCAGGTCGAGGCGCTTAACGTCTTCCGCGCCAGCAAGGCTCCGATCGACTGGACCTATATCAGCCCCGCCGCCGAGATCGCGCCGGGCGAGCGCAAGGGCAGTTTCCGCGTCGGTGGCGAGCAGTTGCTGACGGATGCCCAGGGCCATAGCCGGATTTCGATCGCGGACTTTGCCATTGGCGTGCTGGATCGGATCGAGAAGGGCGATGCGGCGAAGAAGCGCGTGACCTTCGCCTACTGAGACGAGCGCCTGCTCCTTGTGGACACCCGCTCCTTGTGGACACCCGCTCCTTGTGGACACCCGCTCCTTGTGGGAGCCGCTTCAGCGGCGATGCTCTGGCGAGCCATCTTCGCCGCTGAAGCGGCCCCCACAGAAAGCGGGCCAGGTCCGGCTCCCACACTGGCCACACCCCCACCCCGCTATACTGGCCGGATGAATTACCGTCACGCGTACCATGCCGGCAACTTTGCCGATGTCCTCAAGCACATGGTGCTCGTGGCCCTGATCGACTCGCTGAAGCAGAAAGCCTCGCCCTTCTGCTACATCGACACCCATGCCGGCAGCGGCCGTTACGACCTTCGCGGCAACGAGGCACGCAAAACCGGCGAAGCCGACGACGGTGTCAACGTGCTCAAGACCGCCACGGGCCTGCCGCCTCTGTTGTGGAAATGGCTGGAAATCGTGCGCGCCTGCAACCCGGGTGACGACTCCCTGCGCTATTACCCGGGCTCGCCCTGGTTCGCCGCGCACCTCATGCGCGAAAACGACTCCGCCCAGATGGTGGATACGCGCAACGACGAGTCGAACGCCCTGCGCCAGCTGTTCCATCACGACAAGCGCATCCACGTGCATGAACGTGACGGCTACGAAGCCCTCAAGGCCTTCGTTCCGCCGAAGGAAAAACGCGGCCTGGTGCTGATCGACCCGCCGTTCGAAGCCCAGGAAGCCGAGTTCCGCATCATCGAGAAGACGCTCAAGGCGTGCTTTGAGAAATGGCCGACCGGCATGTACGCCGTGTGGTACCCGATCAAGGTGCGCAGCCATGTCCAGCCGTTCCACCGCTGGCTGACCAAGTGCGGCGCGAAACGCGTGCTTGTCGCCGAGCTGCTGCTCCGCCCGGACAACTCGCCGCTGACCCTCAACGGCACCGGCATCGCCATCGTGAACGCGCCGTGGAAGCTGGATGAGACGATCCGCGATTCGCTGCGCCTGCTGCCCAAGTTACTGGGCAAACCAGGCGAATCCGAATACCGGCTCACCTGGCTGGTTGAGGACGGCAAGGATGAAGAACCTCCCCACGCTCCGCACTCGCCCCGTTCAGTCCGTCGGCGCTAAAGTTCAGCTACCTGCCAGGAGCTGACTCATGCGCCCGAACGTCGTCCGTCTAGCCGTCCCTGCCGCCCTGCTCACGCTGGCTCTCGCCGGCTGCGCACCCGCGCCGATCTACAAGCCCACGGCGAACAACGCCGCCGTACCGCCCTCGCAGGTGGCCCGCGAGCCGGAACGCTACGGCACGTCCGACGTGATCTGGGGCGGTCGCATCGTGCAGGTGCGCAATTTCGCCGACCATAGCGAGATCGAGATCCTCGCCTACCCGCTCGACGGCTCGCAGCGTCCGCAGTCCAACGACACCGGCAACGGTCGCTTTATCGCGGCCATGCCAGGGTATGTCGAAAGCCTCGACTACCCTGCCGGCGGCCTCGTCACTGTCACCGGCCGACTCAATGGCACGCGCGCCAGCAACGTGGGCCAGGCCTCGTATACCTTCCCGCTGGTGGCAGTGAACCAGTCACACGTATGGACGGCCAAGGAGTTGTCCGGTGGTCATCCGAATGTGAGCTTCGGCGTGGGTGTCGGCGTCATACGGTAAGATCTTTCGATCGATCACCGGGACAGGGAACCACATGTCGGGACACGCCGATTCGAAGCGCGCCATCTTTCTCGCGCTCGGAGCCAACTTCGCCATCTTCATCGCCAAGCTCGTGGCGGCGCTTTTCACCGGATCAGGCGCCATGCTCGCGGAGGCCGTCCATTCGGCGGCCGACTGCGGCAACCAGGGGCTACTCCTGCTCGGCATGAAGCAGGCCAAGCGCCCGCCCTCCCCCGACTACCCACTGGGCTGGGGACGCGCGCTGTATTTCTGGTCGTTCCTTGTCGCCATCCTGCTATTCAGCGTCGGCGGCATGTTCTCGCTCTATGAAGGCGTGCATAAGCTGACGAATCCGGAGCCGCTCAAGTGGCCCTGGCTCGCCGTCGGCGTGCTCGCCTTCTCTATCGTCACCGAAGGCATTTCCATGCATGGCTGCATGCAGGAAGTGAACAAGGCCCGTGAAGGCCGCGGCCTCTGGCAGTGGTTCCGTGAGACTCGCGCCAGCGAGCTGTTGGTGATCTTCGGTGAAGACCTCGCCGCCCTGGTCGGTCTCTGCCTGGCCATGCTGGCCGTGGTCGCGACCATCCTCACCGGCAACCTGATCTACGACGCGATCGGCACCATCGCCATCGGTGCGCTGCTCATCGCGGTGGCTGTTGCCGTGGCCCGCGAAGTGAAAGCACTGCTTATCGGCCAGGGCGTCGAGCCCAGGCGTCGCGTCGAGATGATGGCTTTCCTCAACGCCCGCGAGGAAATCGACACCGTCTACAACCTGCTGACCCTGCAGATGGGCACGGACGTGATGGTGGCAATCAAGGCCAGAATGGCCCCCGCACCCACCGCGAAGGCCATGATCGAGGCGATCAACATCGTCGAAGCCGACTTCAAGGCCGAATTCAAAGACGTGCGCTGGAGCTTCTTCGAACCGGATATCGCCGACTAAGCCCACACAACCCGTTCGCCCCCGGGTAGTACAATCATCGGCTTGCCCGCAGCTGCCAAGCCGACTTCATGCCTGTAGCGCTCCCCCGTCCGCCGCTTCCCCCCAACGCCAAGACCCGCCGCTACTGGGCCGTGCCCCATGGCTCTTCCTGGGCGCTGGAGGTGGCCGAGGCGGCTCGGGCGCACGACGGCCTGCTAGTGGTCGTCGCCCGCGACACGCGTAGCGCCGACAACCTGGAAGGCGAGCTGGCCGTGTTCGCCGGCGAACTGCCGGTACTGCACTTCCCTGATTGGGAAACCCTGCCCTACGACGTCTTCAGCCCGCACCCGGAAGTCGTCTCCCAGCGTATCGCCACGCTCTACCGCCTGCCGAGCATCAAGCGCGGGGTGCTGGTGGTGCCGGTGGCCACGCTGATGCAGCGCATTGCACCGCGTACCCATATCACCGGCTCGGGCCTGGTCCTGCGCAAGGGTCAGAAACTCGACATCGGTGCGGAACAACGCCGTCTGGAAGCCGCTGGCTACCGCAACGTGCCCCAGGTAGGCGAGCCAGGCGACTTCGCTGTGCGCGGCGCGCTGATCGACATTTTCGCGATGGGCGCGAATGAGCCGTATCGCGTCGAGCTGTTCGACGACGAAGTGGAATCGATCCGCACGTTCGACACCGAGACGCAGCGCTCGCAACACCAGGTCGAAAGCGTCGACCTGCTGCCCGCGCGCGAATTCCCGGTGACCGAGGAGGCAGCGAAGAATTTCCGCGCCAACCTGCGCGAGCGCTTCCCCATCGACACGCGTCGTTGCCCGCTTTACCAGGACATGAAGGAAGGCGTGACGCCCGGCGGCATCGAGTACTACCTCCCATTGTTCTTCCCGGTGACGGAAACCCTGTTCGACTACATCGCGGGCGATGCCCTCTTCGTCCTCGGCGAAGGCGTGCTCGACGCCGCCGAGCAGTTCTGGACGCAGACCTCGGAGCGCTACGACCAGCGCGCGCACGACATCGAACGCCCGGTGCTGCCCCCCGGCGAGATCTACCTGCCGCCGGAACACCTTCGCGAGCGCCTCAACAAGCAGGTCCGTATCGATGTCGTGCCGAAGGAGCAAGAGCACGCGGTCGACCTGGGCACGATGCCCGCGCCCGAGGTGCCGCTGAATCGCAAGGGTGAAGAACCTGGCACCTCGTTGCGCCATTTTCTTGCCAGCTACAAGGGCAGCGTGCTGATCGCCGCCGACTCGGCCGGCCGCCGCGAAGCGCTCATCGAGCAGCTCGCCGGCGGGGGCATGAAGCCGGTCAACGTGGACAGCTGGAAAGACTTCCTCGCGAAGGACGAGCGCTTCGCGATCACCGTCGCCTCGCTCGAGCAAGGCTTCGCGCTGACGAAGCCCGCGCTCACGGTACTCACCGAGCGCGAACTCTTCGGCGAGCGCGTGCGCACCGACCGCAAGAAGCGCGTCGGCGCCGCGCGCGATCCCGAAAGCATCATCAAGGACCTCACCGAGCTTTCCATCGGCTCGCCCATCGTGCACATCGACCACGGTGTGGGTCGTTACCAGGGCCTGGTGTCCCTCGATGTAGGCGACATGCCCGGTGAGTTCCTTACCATCGAGTACGCCAAGGGCGACAAGCTCTACGTGCCAGTGGCCCAGCTTGGTCTGGTCAGCCGCTACACCGGCACCGCGCCCGAACTGGCACCGCTGCATTCGCTGGGTGGCGACGCCTGGGAACGCGCGCGCAAGAAAGCCGCCGAGAAGGTACGCGACGTCGCTGCCGAGCTGCTGGCGATCTACGCGCAGCGCGAGGCACGCCAGGGCGAATCGCTGTCGATCGATCGACAGATGCTCGAAGAATTCGCCGCGACCTTCCCGTTTGAAGAAACCGCCGACCAGCAGGCGGCGATCGACGCCGTCATCGTCGATCTCGCCGCACCGCGCGCGATGGATCGCGTGGTCTGCGGTGACGTGGGCTTCGGTAAGACGGAAGTGGCCCTGCGCGCGGCGTTCGCCGCGGCTACCGCTGGCAAGCAGGTTGCCGTACTGGTACCGACTACCCTTCTGGCTCAGCAGCACTACCGCAATTTCGCTGACCGCTTCGCCGACTGGCCGGTTCGCGTTGACGTGGTTTCCCGCTTCAAGTCGAAGAAGGAAACTGACGCCGCGCTGGAACGCCTTGCCGAAGGCCAGATCGACGTCATGGTCGGCACGCACAAGCTGTTGCAGTCCGACATCCGCTTCAAGAACCTGGGCTTGGTCATCGTCGACGAGGAACAGCGCTTTGGCGTGCGCCAGAAGGAACAACTGAAGAAGCTCCGCGCCGAAGTCGACCTGCTCACGCTCACCGCGACACCGATCCCGCGCACGCTGAACATGGCGATGAGCGGCCTGCGCGATCTTTCCATCATCGCCACGCCGCCCGCGCACCGCACCGCCGTGCGTACGCTCATCTCCACCTACCAGCCCGCCCTGATCCGTGAAGCGATCCAGCGCGAGCTGGCGCGTGGTGGTCAGGTGTACTTCCTGCACAACGAAGTGGAATCGATAGAGCGCACGGCGCGTGAACTCGGTGAACTTGTACCCGAGGCACGCATCCGCGTCGCCCACGGCCAGATGCCGGAGCGTGAGCTGGAACAGGTCATGGCGGATTTCCACCGCCAGCGCTTCAACGTGCTCGTGTCGACGACCATCATCGAGTCGGGCATCGACATTCCTACGGCGAACACCATCGTGGTCAACCGCGCCGATCGGTTCGGTCTCGCACAGTTGCACCAGCTGCGTGGCCGCGTCGGTCGTTCGCACCATCGCGCTTACGCTTACCTGATCATTCCGGATCGCAAGGCGATGACCGCCGATGCTGAGAAGCGCCTCGAAGCACTGGCCTCGCTGGAGGAACTCGGCGCGGGCTTCACCCTGGCTACCCACGATCTGGAAATCCGTGGCGCCGGCGAAATGCTCGGCGACGAACAATCCGGCCAGATCCAGGAAATCGGTTTCGGGCTGTACACCGAATTGCTCGATCGCGCAGTACGCGCGTTGAAATCAGGCAAGGTCCCCGATTTCGACCTCACCTCCGAGCACGAGACCGAGGTGGAACTGCACTTGCCCGCCCTGATTCCGAACAATTACCTGCCCGACGTGCACGCACGGCTGACGTTGTACAAGCGCATCGCCAGCGCGCGCAACGACGAAGGCTTGCGCGAGTTGCAGGTGGAAATGATCGACCGCTTCGGCCTGTTGCCTGACCAGACCAAGTGCCTGTTCGCCGTGGCCCAGCTGAAGCTCATGGCCACGCCGCTCGGCATCCGCAAGGTGGACTTCGGTGCCAGCGGCGGTCGCATCACCTTCCGCGACAAGCCGGATATCGACCCGGTCGCCCTGATCAGGCTGATCCAGACCCAGCCGCGCATCTTCAAGATGGACGGCCAGGACAAACTGCGCGTGATCATGGAGCTACCGGGGTCCGCCGAGCGCATTCGCACGGCGCAGGAGGTACTCGTATCCCTTGGCGCCCGTCGCCCGGGCTAACCGCAAACGCTGTCGCAGCGGCAGAAAACGTTGTCGCAGCGGCAGACGCTGTTGTAGGAGCCGATTCATCGGCGAAAACCCGGTCGCGATAACCTCGATGGTTTCGCTACGCAGGAATCGCCGCTGAAGCGGCTCCTACAGAGAGCCTGGTTCAAGCCGTCGGCGTGGAACGCACGAGGTACTGCACGCTGAAGCGGCGATCCTCGTCCATCCAGACCTTCGCCACACTCAGACCGGCCTTGTTCGCCATCTGCGCGAAGTCCTCGAGCGAATACTTGCAGCTGTACTCGACCTGCATCGCTTCGTCTTCGCGGAAGGCAAAAGTGTCATGACCGACGTGCACCTCCTGTCGCTTCGTACTTACCAGGGAGGTTTCGATGCGCCCGGCAAGCGCGTTATAACGCGCACGATGACGGAACGCATTCACGTCAAAGTCCGCCCCAATTTCGCGATTCAGGCGAACCAGCATGTTGAGCGTAAAGTCGATCGTGATACCCGCGGCATCGTTATAAGCGGCCTCGATCTCCGCCGGATCCTTCTTGAGGTCCACGCCTATGATGATGCCACCGCCGTCGCTCATCTCCGTGCGCATCAGGCGAAGGATTCGGATCGCCTCTTTCGACTCGAAGTTGCCGATGGTCGAACCGGGAAAGTAGATCGCCGTGCGACGCGGCGAACGCGAGGCCACCGGAAGACGCAGCGGTTGCGTAAAGTCGGCGCACACCGGTTGCATTGGAACATCAGGAAAACGCGTGGCCAGTTCGGCAACGCTTTCCATCAACGCCGAACGCGAGATTTCCACCGGCACATAGGCCACCGGCGTCACCAGGTGCTCGAGCAACATGCGCGTCTTGACGCCGCTACCGCTGCCGTATTCGACCAGACGCACATCGGGGCCAAGCGTGTCGGCAATGTCGCCCGCATGCTCGCGCATGATGGCGATCTCGGTGCGCGTGAGATAGTACTCGGGTTGCTCGCAGATCGCCTCGAAAAGTGCGGACCCTCGTTCATCGTAGAACAGGCGCGAAGGAAGCTTCTTCTGCTTCGCAGTAAGGCCACGGCGAACGGTATGCAGCGTGTCCTCGACATCCGGGTGACGGTCGTCGACGCGGATGTCTTTCGGTAGAGCGCTCATCGATCATTTCCCAGTCGTATCCCCGAAAACTGCCAACGGGCGTGGGGAGGAAAGAAGTTCCGGTAAGTCGCGCGAACGTGATCTGCAGGTGTCGCACAGGACCCTCCGCGGAGAATCCACTGCCCGTTCATGAACTTGCCGTTGTATTCGCCAAGGGCCCCGGCCAATGTCCGGAAGCCTGGGTAACTGACATATGGGCTCATTGTCCATTCCCAAACGTCGCCGTATATCTGTCCCAGCCCGGTCTCGAACGAGGACGCACGGGGTTGGAACGCCCCTGTGTCCTGAAGGTTCCCGCGCACGGGTAACGCAGCCGCCATCGTTTCCCATTCCACTTCGGTGGGAAGGCGCGCGCCGGCCCAGCGCGCGAACGCGTCGGCTTCGAAATAGCTGATGTGACACACGGGTGCGTGCGGGTCGATCGCACGGCGCCCCTGAAGCGTGAATTCGGTCTCCAGCGCCTCGTCCCAGTACAAGGGGCGCTGCCACTGCTCGGCTTGCACCGTTGCCCAGCCATCAGCCAGCCAGAGCGTGGGCTGGCGGTAGCCTCCGTCGCTGACGAAAGCCATGAACTCCGCATTGGTCACCGGACGATTGGCTAGCGACCCCGCCTGACGGTAGGTGCGGTGACGCGGGCTCTCGTTGTCGAACGAGAAACCGCCGCCGTCGTATCCGATCTCGACGATACCTTCGTCGAACGGCACGAACGCCAGTGCCGGTGCGGCGATGGACAACGAGCGCGGTGCGTCCGGCGCGAACGCCGGCTCGAGCGGATTCTGGGCGAAGGCATGCTTGATATCGGTGAGCAGAAGCTCCTGGTGCTGCTGCTCGTGCTGCACGCCGAGTTCGACGAGTGCCGGTAGCGTGGCGTCGTCGCCGCGCGCGATCAGCGCGGCGACCGCTTCGTCCACGCGACATCGATAATCCCAGACCTCGTCCAGTGCTGGCCGGGTCAGCAAACCGCGCTTCGGCCGCGCATGCATCGGGCCGACCGACTGGTAGTACGAGTTGAACAGGAAATGCCATTCCGGGTTCGGTGAGACGTAGGTCGGGTCACGGGCGAGGATGAACTGCTCGAAGAACCACGTCGTATGCGCGAGGTGCCACTTGGTCGGGCTGGCATCCGGCATGGACTGGACCACGGTGTCCTCGGGTTTCAGCCGCGACGCCAGCTCCGCCGTACGGTGGCGAATGCTGAGGAAGCGTTGAGCGAGGTCCGCGTTGGCCGGCGGGTGGGGGTCGATGCCAAGCGGTCGGACGGTCATAGGGTGGGTCTTCCTGCGCTGCCGACGGACTCGTCAGTCATTACCGAAACCTTGCCAGCGGAAACGTTCAACGAACGTGATCGGACCCGACCGCCGCCTTAACGGCTGGTGCACCGAAGCCGCCTTTTCTCTCGTTTCGGGGCACAAACAGGCTTAACGTGCAGATTCAAACGAAGGAGAGCCTGGCCATGAAAGTCCGTCATCTGTTTGTCGCATCCCTGCTCCTTACCGTAGCCGCCCACGCCGCCGAGCAGGCCCCTGCCGCTGGCCCTGCACCCGCCAGCAAGCCCCTCGAGTTCAATGACTGCATGCGGACGGACAGGATCACCGACTGGAAGGTGATCGACGACCAGACCCTCGTCGTTGCGACGGGCCCCGATCACTTCCTGGTCAAGACCGATGTAGCCTGCCCACGCATGGGCCTCGGTGGCGGTGTCCGCTTCAAGACCGCCGAGAGCAACAAGGCCATTGGCGGCTTTCGCATCTGCGGCACGCCCACCGAGAAGGTGGTGCGCATCAACAACGACCCGCCGTGCAACATCCAGTCGGTAAGCACAATCGACAAGGCGACTTACAAGACCATGTCGAAGAAGGCGAAGCTAAGTGGCTCCGGCGCCGGCACCAGTGGTTCCAAACCCTGAGGCAAAGAAAGCTGTCTGTGGGAGCCGCTTCAGCGGCGATAGCCAGGTTGCCTCAACCCCATCGCCGGCATAGCCGGCTCCCGCACAAAGCCAAAAAGAAGCCCGGCTATAAGCCGGGCTTCCTGTTTCAACAACCCACCTGCTCAGCGCAGATTCTGCTCAGCGACGATCAATACCCGTCATCACGCACATAACGCGTGGTGCTGTAACCATCGTCCACATACGTGGTGGTGGTCACGCGACGGGTTACGACCGGGGCGTCCTGGTAGACGACCGTCGCCGGGCGGCTGTAGTAAGCCGGGCCGTCGTCATAAACGACCGTGCGCGGCGCCGTGGCGTTGGCGACGAGGCCGACGACCGCACCGGCCACGATGGCACCAGCAATCCAGCGACCCGCATGGTCGTAGTGACCGCGGCCGTAGTAACCGCCGCCACGGTAACCGTAGCCACCGTGGTAGCCGCCATAACCGCCATGGTAGCCACCGCCGTAGTAGCCGTACCCACGTGCGAACGCAGCAGGTGCGAACGCCATCAGACCCGCAGCGGCGAGCAGGAGGGCGGACTTAGCGAACTTAGCTTTCATGACAATTACCTCCGGGTGTTGAGCGCAGATTCGCGCTCGGCCACTGAATCCGGACTGAAGTTTTCTCAACCGCCCGTTCACGTTTTCCACGGGTTCACGAACGGCTTCCGAAGCAGCCAGCAGCCATGGATGTTATGGCGGCGGGAGAAGTCGAACGGGATGCTCGGCGCACTCCAGTCTTCAATCTCAAAATGGGGTTCCAGGGCCGCCCGATCAAGCTGGAAGCGACGGAAATTGTTCGAAAAAACGATCACACCGTCCGGCAGGAGGCGTTCGTTGCAGGCCAGCAACAGCTTCACGTGGTCGCGCTGCACGTCGAAGTCGTCGGCTTTCTTGGAATTGGAGAAGGTCGGCGGGTCCACGTAGATCAGGCCGTACTGCATGGAGCGCTTTTCGAGGAAGGTCAGCGCGTCCTCCTGGACCAGACGGTGGCGCGCGCCGTTGTAGCCGTTCAGATCGAGGTTGCGCGATGCCCAGTCGAGGTAGGTACCTGAAAGGTCCACCGTCGTGGTGTCGCGGGCGTCGCCGGCCGCCGCGTAAACGCTGGCCGTGCCCGTGTAGGCGAAAAGGTTGAGGAAATGCTTGCCGGCGGCAAGCTCCCGGATCTTGGCGCGCACCAGGCGGTGGTCGAGGAACAGGCCAGTATCGAGGTAGTCGGTCGGGTTGATCAGGAACTTCAGCCCGCCCTCGTGCACCTCGATGAATTCGCCCTTCTGGTCGAACTGGCCGTACTTGGAGCCGCCCTTGCCACGCTCGCGCGTCTTCACGGCGATGCGGTCGCGCGGGATCTCGAGCACCTCGCCCGCCACGCGGACGATCTCGCGCATGCGGATGCGCGCGACGTCCACCGGCACGTCCAGCGGCGCCTTGTATTCCTGGATGTGCAGCCAGTTTTCGTAGACGTCGATGGCGGCTGCGTATTCGGGCAGGTCCTGATCGTAGGCGCGCCAGCAGGTAATGCCCTCGCGGCTCAGGCGCTTGCGCAGGTGGCGGACGTTCTTGTCCAGCCGGTTCTTCAGCATCTGCGCGCCGTCGGACAGCGGCTTGACCTCACGCGGAGCCTCATCACGGGCGCGCAGGGCGAACGTCAACAGCGGCGTCTCGAGAGCGCCGTTGAACAGCACGTAGCGCTTGTCCGGGCTGAGGCGCAGGGCACGGCCAAGTTCCTCGTCGCCGGCCAGCACGGCAGCGCGCCAGCCGGCGAAGCGATCCTTCAGTGCCTGACCGAGGTCGCGGTAGAGCGCCGGCAGTTCGGCGCGGTCACCCAGGCGCTCGCCGTAAGGCGGATTGGTGATGACCAGGCCGAGCGGGGTCTCCGGCGGCGGCTCGACGTGAACGGCGTCGCGGCGGTCCAGGTGCACGAAACCTGCCACGCCCGCGTTCTGCGCGTTGCGCTTGGTGGTCTGGACCATGTGGGGATCGGAGTCGCTGCCGAAGAACACCGGGCGCAGCGTCCGCAGGCCTTCGTCGGCGCGGGCCCTGGCCTCGTCGTAGATCGAGCGCCACAGCGAATAGTCGTGCTTGGCCCAGCCGAGGAAGCCGTAGTAGTCGCGCTTCAGGCCGGGAGCCACGTCCGCGGCCATGAGCGCGCCCTCGATCAGCAGCGTGCCCGACCCGCACATGGGATCGACCAGCGCACCACCTTCGGCGTAAATCCGCGGCCACTGAGCGCGAACCAGCATGGCCGCGGCCAGGTTTTCCTTGAGCGGGGCCTCGCCCTGCTCCTCGCGCCAGTTACGGCGGTGCAGCGGCAGGCCGGAAAGATCGATCGACAGCGTGGCGCGGTCACGGCGCACACGTACGTTGACGCGAAGGTCCGGCTCTTCCGGATCCACGTCGGGACGCGAACCGCTGGCGGCGCGGAACTGGTCGACGATGGCGTCCTTGGTCTTCAGCGCGATGAACTGGCTGTGGGTGAGCTTGCTCATCGCCGTGTTGGCGTCTACCGCCAGCGTGCCGTGCGGCGCCAGATGCTCGGACCAGTCAATGTCCTGGATGCCCGCGTAGAGCTGCTCCGGATCGGCGGCGTCGAACTCGGCCAGCGGCAACAGGACGCGGCTGGCCATGCGCGACCACAGGCAGGCTCGGTAGGCGGTTTCGATCGAGCCGGTGAAGGCGACGCCGGCCAGCGCTTCGCGCACGTCGCCGGCGCCGATGGCGATCAGCTCGTCCTTCAGGAGGTATTCGAGGCCTTTCGGACAGGTGGCAAAGAACTTGGTCATGCGAGGTTCCCCAGGAAGCGGAGGAACTCGGCTTCGATGTCGGGCAAGGTGGCGCCTAGGCGGTGGTCGTCCTGCACGAGCAGGGCGGGAATGGCGTGGTCACGGGCGAAGGCCAGTGCCTCGTCCAGGGGGCAGACATCGTCGGCATAACCATGGACCAGGAAGGACGGTACCTCGGCCCGCACGGCGAACTCCCTCGGATAGCCCGGGATCTTGGTCGGCAGGGCCAGCAGGAACAGGCCGGCTACCGGGGCGTCGAGCGAGGCCAGGCCGGAGACGAACGCGCCCATGCTCGAGCCCACCAGCACCGGCGGCACCGGCGACGCGGCGATAGCCTTCGCCAGCTGGGCCAGGCGAGGGTCGATGCTGCCGGCATAGCCGCGGGCGTCGTCCTCACGGTAATCCGGCCGGACCGTGGTCCAGCCCTTCGATTCGGCCAGGGCCGCCAGGGCGCTCACCTTGGTGGCGTCGGGGCCCGAATCGGAACCGTGGGAAAGAATGATATGGCCGCGCATGGCGGTCTCCGGACGCGGAATGACCGGCTATGTTATCAAAGCGCCATGATCGACATTCTCGACACCCCCCTGCCCTATGTCGCCCGCCTGCCCGAACGGGCCGCGGACACCATCGACCTCGTGGTCATCCACTGCACCGAACTGCCCGATCTGGCCATGGCTCGCGAGTACGGCGAAAAGGTGTTGTACGACACGGGGGCCGGCAACAGCGGCCACTATTACGTGGACCGCGACGGCACGGTGCTCTGCTATGTGGATCCCCTGCGCGTCGCCCACCACACCCGCGGCTACAACCCGCGCTCCATCGGCATCGAGCTGGTCAACACGGGGCGTTACCCTGACTGGTTCCATTCGGCGAAGCAGACCATGACCGAGCCGTACCCGGAAGCGCAGATCACCGCCTTGCGCGCCCTGCTCGATCATCTGGTCGAACGCTTCCCCTCGCTCAGGCACATCGCGGGCCATGAAGACCTGGACACCGCCATGGTGCCGTCCAGCGACGCCCCCGAGAACGAGGTGCCACGCAAACGCGATCCCGGCCCGCAATTCCCCTGGGTCCGTGCGTATGACGCCGGGCGCCTGGGCCGGATCGAAGGCTGACGCCCGCTATACTCCGCGTTCCATTGCGCCCCGGTCAGAAGGCAACCTCCATGTCGGAAACTCACGTCGGCGAACTCGTCGAACTCCTCGAACTCGAACGCCTGGAAGACAACCTCTTCCGCGGCCAGAGTCGGGACATCGGCACACGCTTCGTCTTCGGCGGCCAGGTGCTCGGCCAGGCCTTGTCGGCCGCGCAGCGCACCGTGGACGCCAAGCGCGAAGCGCACTCGCTGCATGCCTATTTCCTCCGCGCCGGCGACATCAATGCGCCGATCGTCTACAGCGTGGAACGCACACGCGATGGCGGTTCGTTCTCGTCGCGCCGCGTGGTCGCCATCCAGCATGGCCAGCCCATCCTCAATGGCTCCATCTCGTTCCAGGAGCCGGAGGCCGGTTACGAGCACCAGATGACGATGCCGGAAGTACCAGCGCCGGAAGACATCGAGCCGATGCACGCGATGAACGCGGAGCAGGTGTCCAAGCTGCCGGAAAAGACCCAACGCTGGCTCGGCATCAACGGCCCGTTCGAGTTCCGTCATGTGTGGCCACGCGATGAGATGCGTCCAGCCAAGCGTCCGCCGTACCAGCACATCTGGTTCCGACTCACCGCACCGATCGAAGACACGCAGTCACTGCACCAGGCCCTGCTCGCCTATGCTTCCGACTTTCATCTGATCGGCACGGCTACGCTGCCACACGGTATTTCCTACCTCACTCGCAACATGCAGATGGCGAGCCTGGACCATGCGCTGTGGTTCCATCGCCCGTTCCGCATCGACGAGTGGTTGCTGTATTCGTTCGACAGTCCGACCTCGCAGGGTGCGCGTGGTCTCGCGCGCGGCATGATCTACACGCGTGACGGCCGGCTCGTTGCCTCCACGGCACAGGAAGGCCTGATCCGCGTTCGTCCCGACTGATCGCATGAGCATCGAGCTACGGCACCTGCGTTACTTCATCGCCGTAGCCGATGAACTGCACTTCAGTCGCGCCGCTGAACGGCTGGGCATTTCCCAGCCGCCGCTGAGCCAGCAGATTCGCGACCTCGAAGGCATGCTCGGCCTGCGCTTGCTACGTCGGACCAACCGGCGTGTCGAGCTGACCGATGCGGGGCGCGTTTATCTGGATGCCGCGCGGGATATTTTGTCCCGCGTCGACGAAGCAGGCGATCTCGCTCGCCGCGCTGAACGCGGCGAGATCGGCGAGCTACATGTCGGGTTCACGCAGAGCACGCCCCTGATCGCCCGGTTTCCCCGGGCGGTTCGTGCTTTTCGCGAGGCCTGGCCAGCCGTGCGGCTGGTGCTGAAAGAGCACAACACGCTGCAGCAGATCGAACGGCTGCTCGACGGAAGCCAGCAAGTGGGACTGATTCGCGGCACCGATCTGCCCCCGGCACTTACCGCGCGCAAGCTGGTGGACGATCCGCTTGTTGCGGTGCTTCGCGCAGACCATCCGCTAGCCAAGGGCCGCCGGCCGCGTGTGCGTGTCGGGCAGCTCGCTGCGGAGCCGTTCGTGGTGTTCAGCCGAAATGCCGGCACGGGCGTCGCGGCGCAGGTCCAGGCCATGTGCCGCCAGGCGGGTTTCGCGCCACGCATCGCGCAGGAGGCCGGCGAGTCCGCGACCATGGTCGGGCTGGTCGCCGCCGGGCTCGGTGTCGCCGTACTGCCGGAGTCGATGCGTCAGGTGCATATCGAAGGCGTCGCCTACGTACCCATCGATTCGCCCGATGCGGCCAGCGCCCTCTACCTCGTGCACCGCCGAAGCGATACGTCCCCACTCGTGAAAGCCTTCATGCAGCTGATGTTGAAGGCCTGAGACGGCGTAGCTTCAGCGCGATGGCGAGGCCCGCAAGCACCAGCACCGCGACATACGTCGCCACGCCATTCCAGCCGGCGTACGTCCACGCCAGTCCACCGAGCGAACCGGCGATGCTCGAGCCCATGTAGTACGAGAACAGGTAGAACGACGAGGCATGGGCACGTGCGAACGTCGCCCGCTTGCCCACCCAGCCGCTTGCGATCGAGTGCCCGCCGAAGAAGCCAAAGGTGATCATCGCAATGCCCGCCACGATCGCCCACAACGACGAACTCGCGGTGAGTGCCACACCGGCCAGCATCATCACGAAAGTGGTCCAGAGCACGCGCGGACGGCCGAGCTTGTCCGCGACCTTGCCCATCCACGCCGAACTCGCCACGCCAACCACGTACACCATGAACACGGCACCGACATGGGACTGCGACAGCGAGAACGGCACCGCCAGCAGGCGATAGGCCACGTAGTTGTAGATGGTGACGAAGGCGCCCATCAGCAGGAAGCCTTCGGCGAACAGCCAGGGCAGGCCTTTGTCGCGCCATAGCGAACCGAACGACGCAAGCAGGGCGCGGGGATGTGCGCGGCGCTTTTCAAAATACACAGAGGCAGGCAAACCGCGTGCAACGAGCACCGAAGCGACCAGGCCCAATACTCCGATGATGGCCACGGCAACACGCCAGGACGCGTGATCCGCCGCGAAGCCGGAGATCAATCGACCGCCCATGCCGCCAATGGCGTTACCGCCGATGTAGAGCCCCATGGCGAAGCCCAGCGAATCGCCGTGAATCTCTTCACTCACGTACGTCATCGCCACGGCCGGCAAGCCCGCCAGGGTGATGCCGAGAAGCGCCCTCAGTACGAGGAAGCTGCCCCACGTCGGCGCCATCGCACTGAGCAGCACGAGCAACGAGGAACCGAGCAACGAAGCCAGCATGATCGGCTTGCGCCCGAACACGTCCGAGATCGCACCGGCGAACAGCATCGACACGGCAAGCACGCCCGTGGTCAGCGATAGCGACAGGCTGCTCGACGCCGCATCGAGCGAGAACGCGCGCGAAAACGCCGGCAGCAAGGGCTGCACGCAGTACAGCAGACCGAACGTCGCGAAGCCGGACGAGAACAACGCCAGGTTGGTGCGCCGGAACGCCGGTGTGCCATGACGAATACGCCGATCCACGACAACCGCCGGCGCGGCGGACGATGAGCCGTCCACGGGAACCTCCAGGGAATGAGCCATGTGACAAGGCTAGTCCCTGAATTGAGTCGGATCGAGATAGCTGGGACACCGGTTCTATAGGTAGAACGAATCAATCGTCTGCGCTGCGCTCCGCAGGGATCGCCGCTGAAGCGGCTCCCACATAAGACCTGCCAATCATCCGATGGGGACCGGCTCTCTGTGGGAGCCGATTCATCGGCGATGGGTGCTCGCCTCACCGCGCAGATGTGCCCGATTGCGCCCCATCCCACTCAACCGCCGAAACCAGCTCCGCATCGGTCAATGCCAGACCACCGGCATCCGCTTCAGCCTTCACCGCCAAGACATGCCCATCGTGCCTCGACAGCTCGCGATTGCCTGTCGCCGCCAACGTCTGCGCACGCTCGGCGTCCGTCGCCAGCAAGACCAGCAACGTCGTCGACCCGACAACAAAGCGCACACCACTGGTAGCCCCGGACTTCGCCAGTGCCTTTGAATCCAGCGGCACAGCCTTCACCTTACCCACCCAGCGTGGCGGTGCGACGAACGTATAACCGGCCGCCTCATCCCGCCAGGCGAAGCGTTTCATCGGTTCCGGCGTCGGAGCGGCCTGGCCATGCGTGCCCGGCGGGGTCTGTGCTGATGCCGTCAAAGGCAGGCCGAGCAGCAAGGCAAGTGTGAGCGATTTCATGGCGCTATCTCCTGGAGTCGTCTTGCAGCCTACGCCTAGCGCGTGGTGGCGGCGTCAAGCGCCACGATCGCCGCCGATGTCCTCAGCGCCTGACGCGCCTTCCCTGCCGCTGACCCAGGCGAACAAGGCGATCCCGACGATGATGGCCACGGCACCGAGAGCAGCCGTCGGGCCGGGAACCGCCTCATGCAGGAAGATCACGCCGATCACCGTTGCAAACAGCAGCTCCGCCGCCTGCATCGCCTCCACACCGGCGAGCGCGGTTGGCTGCCGCCCCACCATCTCGGTCGCGTGGAAGAACAGCACGGTGGCGATCACGCCCGAGGACAACGCCACGCCGCCGGCGAGCAACGCTTCACGGAGCGATGGCGGCCCGATGGTGGACCACGTGACGATGGCGAGCAGCAACCACAGCGGCCAGCTCGCCAGCGTCATCCCGAACACACGCTGGACCGCACCGAGCTTCGTGCCCGTACGCTCCAGATGCAGGAGGATCATCCGGTTACCCAGCGGATAGGCGAACGCGGCGAAGACCACGGCACCCACGGCGAGCCACGCAGACGCATCGAGCGCGCCGTGCGAATGGCCGAACTGCAGCAACATCACGCCGACGACGATCAGGACCCCGATAGACAAGGCGCCAACATGCCACCGCGCTCGTTCATCGCGATAGATGAAAGGCGCGAGCAAGGGCCCCGCGAGCACCGTCGTCTGGAAACTACCGGCCACGAGCCACGACGGCCCGCTACTCGCCGCCCACGTCAGCGGCAGGCCGAACAGCACGAAACCCACGCTGCTCCACGTCAACCACTGGCGCACATGTGTGCGTAACTCGTGCGGCAGTTCACCGAGGCCGCCCTGGAACGGCAGCACCACCGCCAGCAACGGCAAGGTAATCAGATAACGAAGGATCACCGCCCACTGCCAATGGCCGCCACCGCTGACGACGGCACGATTGAGGACATAAGTGAGCGTGAAGAACAGCGCCGAGAGCAGCGCGATCGCCACCGCCTTGAGGGCATGGGAACGCATGGAAGGCCTTGCATGGAGCGAAGGCCGAGTGTGCCAGTGTCGCGTCGGTGCGTCAGCCTGTTTCGTTCAATTCCAGGAAGAGTTCCTGCAGCTCGCCACCGATGGGTTGCCCACCTACCGACAGCGTCACGTCAGCCTCGATGCCCGACACGGGGCAGCAACCGTCGACGATGCCGAGGATGTTGGCCGTGGTGTCGATCATGACGTTGGCAATCACTTCGATGAGGGTGTCCTTGCCCTCCTCGTCGAGCGTGTTGAACATGGTCAATGCGCGAATCCACAGGGGATCCACCGCCTGATCCACCGGCGTGGTTCGGAACATCTCGTTGTAGACCGCGAGGTTGTCGCGGACCACGGCGTGCTGGATGGCCTGGACAAAACGGTCGGGACTCATGAGCTTGGCCTGCCTGAAGCAAGTGGGCTCTGCGCGTCGGGAAATCAATCATGTTCTCGCCCGGCGCGGCGCAGACGAGCGGCCGGGATATACCCAGACCAAATGGCGTCTTAGAAGTAGCGTTCAAGGGCTGGGGGACCCATGGAGCCACCCCGACAAGCCATCCAACCGGTGGTCCTTCGCTAACGCGCTCCGGCCGCTTCAGTGGCTCGGCGGAAACCAGACCTTCACGATCTGGCCGTCGCGCACCTCGTAGATAGCCGCCATATCGGGCACGACCTTACCCGAGGGCATTCCGACGACATGCTCCTTGTCGATCACGGTGGGGCCGGTAAGCGTGCGCTGGACGATCTGCACCCCCATCTCCCTGGGCATGGTTGTCAGGAACGCGAATGCCGTGAGGACAAGTGCAAATCACAGGAACAGGGTTCCTTTGGTCATTTCGCGGGGTCCAGAATGATCGAGTAGAGCATCGCATTGATCTTCCAGCCGTCGTCGGTGCGGACCACCTGCCAGGTTTCGTTGCCGTGATTGGTCGGCTTGCCGTCGAGAAGGAAGACATAGTCGAAATACACCGAGCCGATGGTGCCATCCGTGTCGATGCGCACGTTATCGAATTTCTCCTCGATGGCGTGGGTCGTGGTTCCGACGAACTTCGTGAATCCCTTGTATGAGTCCGGCTCCGCCTTGAAACGCTTGGCGTCGGGTTTCTTCGCGCGCATCTGGTCGAGCGAGGTCTGATCGAGTGCGGAGAACCAACTGCTGTTTTCGGCGACGAAGAGCGTGTCGAGCTTCTTGCCATCCTTCGCGATGATGGCGGCCTTGAATGTTTCGACCAGCTGGTTGATGTCGGTCTTGGCCGCGGCGGCAGACGGCGTCACGGCGTGGGCGAAGGGCGCGATGAGCAGCGAGGCGGCAAGCGTGATGAGTGTGCGAGGAAGCATTCCGTTGTGTCCCTGGGCTGGAGGAGAGCCCAGCCTAGGAGCATCGTTCAACGTGTTCTACACCGCTGCGGCAAAGCGGTTTCTCCGCGCGCCGAGTCGTTTCGATCAGCCTACCGGTTCCATATGCGTCAACAGCAGCCGCAGACTTTCCCTGCCCTGCCAGTCATTGACCGATAGCTCATACGCTACGCGCATGCGGCCAGGTGGAGGCGTGCCGTCGTAGCAATTGAACATCACAGCCTCCAGCGGCGCTCCGCCCTGGGTGTGGCGAAGCTGCAGACGAAGGTGGCGGCTACCCATGGGCTTCCACGAGGCGCATTCGAAACAGGCTTCGAAGATCGGCGGCGGGAAACCCTGGCCCCAGGGGCCGGCGTGGCGAAGCTGTTTGGCGAGATCGAGCGTGTGATCGCGGTAGTCGAGTTCGCCGTCGGTGTGGACCAGCGCCTGGAGGCATTCGTCATCGAGATGAGCGCGTGCTGTGGCGTCGAACGCGGCGGCGAACCGGTCGAAGTCGCTCGCGCGCAGACTCAGCCCAGCGGCCATGGCGTGTCCACCGAAACGCAGGATCAGGCCGGGATGCTTCGCGTCGATTTCCGCGAGCGCGTCGCGAATGTGGAAGCCGGGAATCGAGCGAGCCGACCCGCGTAGCTCGTCGCTATCGTCACCGGCCGGCGCAAAAGCCATCACAGGACGATGCAGCTTCTCTTTGAGCTTGGAGGCGACCAGTCCAACGATACCCGCGTGCCAACCTTCATCGAAAAGTGCGACACCGACCGAATCGACATGTGCCGTACGCGCCACCATCACCTCGGCCTCGTCGACCATGCCCGCCTGCATCTCTCGGCGCTCCTGGTTGATCGTGGACAGCTGCTCGGCATAACGACGGGCCATGCCCGCGTCATCGGTGAGCAGACAGGCGACGCCCAGCGACATGTCTTCGAGACGGCCCGCCGCATTAAGTCGCGGACCGATCGCAAAGGCGAGATCTGTCGCGCCAACGGTCGCCAGCGAGCGGCCACTCGCTTCGATCAGGGCCGTGATGCCCGCGCAGGCTTTGCCAGCACGCATGCGCTTGAGTCCCGCCTCGACGAGCACTCTGTTGTTGAAATCCAGCGGCACCAGATCGGCCACGGTGCCGAGCGCGACGAGATCGAGCAGCGTGCTCAGATCCGGCTCGCCGTCGACGAAGTGACCGGCCTCGCGCATGGCGGCACGCAACGCCAGCAACAGGTAGAACATCACGCCGACGCCGGCGAGCGCCTTGCTCGGAAAACCGTCACCGGCAAGGTTCGGGTTCACCATGGCGTTGGCGTCGGGCAAGGTATCACCCGGCAGATGATGGTCGGTGATCAGTACGGCGATGCCGCGTGTGCGTGCCGCGGCGACACCCGCGACGCTCGCCACGCCATTGTCGACGGTGACGATGAGGTCGGGCGACGGGTCCAGGGAAGCGACCAGCGCTTCGCTCAGCCCGTAACCGTGGACGAAACGATTGGGCACCACATGGCGGACATGCCGCGCTCCCAGCAGACGCAGGCCACGCTCAGCTACGGCCGTACCGGTGGCGCCGTCACAGTCGTAGTCGCCGGCGATGACGATGTGCTTGTCGCTGGCAATGGCGTCTATCAGCAAGGCGACGGCCGCGTCCATGCCACCCAGTAACGTCGGCGAGAGCATCCTCGCAAGGCGATGCTCTGCGCCGTCAGGCGTGGGTACGCCACGCGCGGCGTAGATGCGTTGAATGACCGGATGCACATGCGGCGGCCAGCCGCTCGGCGCAGTGGCGACCTGACGCTGGCGCCAGACGCGCCTGGTCATGCCTTGCGCCAGAAGCGCAGGCGGTGGCTCTTGCGTAACACCATGCGAACGCCATCGGCGAAGGCGAGGCGGATTTCCGTGCCGGCGTCGAGACGGGCTTCGATGGCGGGCCACCAGACCTGTTCGAACTCGGCAGGCTGCACATCCTGCAGATCGAGCAGGCTATAGGGCACCTCTGTGGGAGCCGCTTCAGCGGCGATAGCCCGTTTGCCGCGAGCACCCATCGCCGCTGAAGCGGCTCCCACAGGAGGGGCCCTGAAGGCGCTTCGGGGCTGGACGTCGACGTTGGCGCGGTGACCCAGCGCCCACGCAAGCAAATCGTCGCTATAGATGCGACCCAGACCGCACTCGACCCAATCAGGCAACGCACCGGCGCCCCATAGCCATACGCTGTTGACCGGCGGCAGGCCACGCGCGACACGCGCCGCATTGACCGGGTGGTTGTGCAGCACCACCTGCGCCTCATTGATCAGCGCGCGCCAGCGACGGCCTTCGTCGCCCTTGGGCAGCTGTTCGAACAGGTCCGCACCCAGTGCTTCTTCCGGCTCGGGGAACGAGGGCACGTCCACATAGGTCGGCAGACGCAACTGCCAGTGCTGTGAATCGCCAACGAGCAGGTTCATGCCTTCGGCTTCGAAGGTCTCGGCGAGCGCGGTGACCAGCGCCATGGACTCTTCCAGGCGCAGGCCGAGGTTGCCGCAGGCAAGCAGGCGCGCGCCATTGAGTTCCGGCTGCACCCAGGCGGGATCCGCGGAGAGCCACAGCGCGTCGCCTGCATCACCCGCCACCGACTGACGGATGAGCGCAGCGGCCGGCAACGGGCCACTCGGCCAGCGGAATTGCTCGGCCATCGCAACGAGGTAGCCGGGCAACGCCGCGGGCAACGTGGTGCCACGCGCGAGCCACGCCGCGAAGGCGGGTACGTAGCGAAGCTTGTCGCGACTCGGCAGCAGGACATTGAGGGCAGCGCTCATGCTCAGACCTCGATCTGTTCCAGGATCCCGAGCCACTCCAGCTCGAGCGCTTCTTTCTCGCCACGCAATTCGGCCTGTCGCTGGCCAAGCTTCATCAGGTCCGAGGTGCTGCCACCGTAGACGGTCGGGTCGGCGAGCTTGCCTTCGATGCCGGTGAGTTCTTCATCCATCGTCGCGATGAGTGTCTCGATCTTCTTCACGCGAGCACGCAGCGGCTTTTCCTTCTCGCGCTCGTCGGCGCTGAGCTTGCGCTTTTCCTTGGCGGCTTCTTGCACCGGCGCGTTCTGCGGTGCCGAGGCGACGGCCGCTGTCTTGCGCGTGGTGCCACGCGTGCGCAACCACTTGGCGTAGTCGTCGAGGTCGCCATCGAACGCCTCCGCCTTACCGTCGGCCACGCGCCAGAACTCGTCGCAGACCATGCCCAAAAGGTGGCGATCATGCGAGACCAACACCAGCGCGCCGTCGAATTCGGCCAGTGCATCGGCCAGCGCTTCGCGCATGTCGAGATCGAGATGGTTGGTCGGCTCGTCGAGCAGCAACAGGTTCGGCTTGTCCCAGGCGATCAGCGCCAGGGCGAGACGCGCGCGCTCGCCACCGGAAAACTTGTCGACCGGTTCGAAGACGCGATCAGCCGGGAAGTTCCAGGTACCGAGATAGTCGCGCAGCACCTGTGCGCCGGCGTTAGGCGCCCTCTCCTGAAGATGGTCGAACGCACTCCAGCCTTCGTGCAAGCTTTCGACCGTGTGCTGGGCGAAGTAGCCGATCTTCATGTCCTTGTGGAAGGTACGCTCGCCCACCATGGGCTCGAGCTCGCCGACCAGCGATTTCACCATCGTCGACTTACCGGCGCCGTTCGGGCCGAGCAGGCCGATGCGATCGCCCGCTTCCAGCCCGAAGGCGATATCGCGCAACACGACATGATCGCCGTACCCCGCATCGATGTGATCGAGCTGCAACATCGAGGTCGGCAGCCGGTCCGGCGTGGGGAACGAGAAGCTGAAGGAACGCTCGGCGCGCACGGCTTCGGTACCGGCCATCTTTTCCAGGCGCTTCATGCGCGACTGCGCCTGCTTGGCTTTGGAAGCCTTGGCCTTGAAGCGGTCAATGAAGGACTGTAGGTGCGCGCGCTCGGCCTGTTCGCGCACGTGCGCGATCTGCTGCTGGCGCAGGTGTTCCGCACGCTGGCGTTCGAAAGCGGTGTAATCGCCGGTGTAGAGCTTGGCCTTGCCTTCGTGCAGGTGCAGCGTGTGCGAGATCACACCATCGAGGAATTCTCGATCGTGCGAAATGATCAACAGAGTGCCGGGGTAACGGCGTAGCCATTCTTCGAGCCAGAGCACGGCGTCGAGATCGAGATGGTTGGTCGGCTCATCGAGCAGGAGCAGATCTGACGGCGCCATCAGGGCACGCGCCAGGTTCAGCCGCACGCGCCAGCCACCCGAGAACGAGGCGACGGGTTGCTCGTGGGTCTCCGGGCTGAAACCCAGGCCGTGCATGAGTCGGCCGGCACGCGCACGAGCGTCGTAGCCGTTGACCTCTTCGATGCGCATGTTCGCCCGAGCCACGGCTTCGTAGTCTTCCGCATCGTAGGCATCGGCTTCCATCTTCAGCGCCGCGGCCACTTCCACGTCGCCACCGAGCACGTACTCGATCGCCGGGTCCGGCAACGCCGGGGTTTCCTGCGCCACGGAAGCCAGGCGGATCTTGGAGGGCATGTCCAGGTCGCCGACTTCCGGCTCCAGCTCGCCCTTCAAGGCGGCGAACAGGGTCGACTTGCCACAGCCGTTACGGCCGATGACGCCAAGGGCCCAGCCGCTCTGGATGGTGAGGTCCATCTGCGACAGCAGCGTACGGCTGCCTCGGCGCAGGGCGAGGTTGCGAAAAGAGATCATTGATAGGTTTACTGCGATGAGCGACTGCCCATGATAGCCGCCCCGCCCCTCACGTGGCCGAAACGCGACGCAGCACACAGCCGTGACAGCCGGCACACGCCGCCCATGGCGCGGGATGGGGTGGCATGTTAAAACGGCGTCTTGCGCCGCATGGGGAGCGCGACGGAGCCATCATGAATACCTTCAAGCCTGTTTTCATTGCGATCGCCCTGGCGATCGTGTCCGCCTCCGTGGCGCCTTCGGTTCATGCCGACAGCCTGCTGATGCAGCGTGTCCAGCAGGAAAAGGGCATGAGCCTGCCCAAGAAGGGCATGAGCATGACCCAGGTGGAACGCCAGTTCGGCGCGCCGACCTCCAAGCTCGACGCCCGCGGCGGCGGCAGCGCCAAGCAGCCAGTCATCAATCGCTGGATGTACCCGGGCTACATCGTCTATTTCGAGCGCAGCCACGTGGTCCACACCGTGCTGAACACGCCGGCCGGGAACAATACGAACCCGCAAGCCCCGAAATAATCGGCAAGCACCCGTCGCCGCTGAAGCGGCTCCCACACAGAGCCGGTGCGACCTTGCAGGTTGCCGGGCTGTCTGTGGGAGCCGCTTTAGCGGCGATGGCTATTACAGCAGCGGTAACCCGGAAGCCCTACAATAGGCGGCTTCCCCCAGCTGCCTCCCCGCCCGCCATGACCGACCGCACTTCTTATCGACTTCCCGCCGAATGGGAGCCGCAGGCTGGCGTGCTGATCGCCTGGCCGCATGCGGACACGGACTGGGCCGATCGTCTGGCCGAGGTCGAGACGACCTATGTGGCGCTGGCCGCTGCCGTGACCCGTTTCGAACCGTTGCACATCATCGTGGCCGACGCCGCGCTGCGTGAGCGCGCCCGCCTGGCGATCACCGAAGCGGGTGCGGACCTCTCGCGCGTGCACTTCATTGAATTGCCCTACGACGACACCTGGCTGCGCGACTCCGGCCCGATCACACTCACCGGCCCGAACGGCGTGCTGCTCAACGATTACCGCTTTACCGGCTGGGGCGGCAAGTTCGGCGCCGAGCAGGACGATGCGCTGATCTCCGGCCTGCTTGAACGCGGCGTGCTCTCGGGCCTGCCGCACAGGCGCATCGACTGGGCACTGGAAGGCGGCGGCATCGAGAGCGACGGCCGCGGCACCATCCTGACCACCTGGAAGTGCCTCAACCAGCGCCATCCAGAGCTGTCCCGCGAAACGATGACGGAGACGCTGGCCACCACCCTGCACGCCGACCGCGTGCTGTGGCTGGACCACGGTTATCTTGAAGGCGACGACACCGACGCCCATATCGACACGCTGGCGCGCTTCTCCGAGGACGGCGGCATCGTGTATCAGGCTTGCGACGACGAAAGCGATCCGCACTTCGCCGAACTGGGCCAGATGGGCTCGGAACTCGCCGCGCTGCGTTCGCCCGAAGGCAGGCCCTACCCGCTGCATCCGCTGCCCTGGGCCCAGCCGATCCTCGACGAAGGTCGTCGCCTGGCGGCGTCCTACGCGAACTACCTGATCGTCAACGGCGCGGTACTCGTGCCCGCGTATGGCGACAGGAAGGACGCGGAAGCGGCGCGGATCATCGGCCTGGCCCACCCGGGCCGCGAAATCGTCCAGGTGCCGTGCCGCCCGTTGATCTGGCAGAACGGCAGCCTGCATTGCATCACCATGCAGCTGCCCGCCGCGATTGCCCAGTAACCCTGAGGAAGACGAAAGATGACCCGCAAGACCCTCAAGGTCGCCCTGCTCCAGGAAACCGACCGCGGTAGCCGCGACGGCAACCTCGACGCGATCGAGGCCGGCCTGCGCGAAGCCGCCAAGGCCGGTGTCGAGCTGGTGTTGCTGCAGGAACTGCACAACGGCCCGTACTTCTGCCAGCGCGAGAGCGTGGACGTGTTCGACCTCGCCGAGACCATTCCCGGCCCGGGCACCGAGCGCATCGGCAAGCTTGCCGAAGAGCTCAAGCTCGTCGTCATCGCGTCGATCTTCGAGAAGCGCGCCACGGGCCTGTATCACAACACTGCCGTGGTCTTCGATCGCTCGCGTGAGATCGCCGGCAAGTACCGCAAGATGCACATCCCCGACGACCCGGCCTTCTACGAGAAGTTCTATTTCACGCCGGGCGACCTCGGTTTCGACCCGATCCAGACCTCGGTCGGCAAGCTCGGCGTACTGGTGTGCTGGGACCAGTGGTATCCGGAAGCCGCGCGCCTGATGGCGCTGGCCGGCGCCGATATCCTGTTCTATCCCACCGCCATCGGCTGGGACCCGAACGACGACGACGCCGAGAAGGCCCGCCAGCGCGAAGCGTGGATCACGGTGCAGCGCGGCCACGCCGTGGCCAACGGCCTGCCCCTGCTCTCGTGCAATCGCACGGGCTACGAGGCGGACCCTTCGAACGTCGGCAGCGGCATCCAGTTCTGGGGCTCGAGCTTCGTGGCCGGACCACAGGGCGAGTTCATCGCCCAGGCTGGCACCGATGGCCGCGAACTGCTGATCTGCGATGTCGACATGGAGCGCAGCGAGCACGTTCGCCGTATCTGGCCGTTCCTGCGCGACCGCCGCATCGACGCCTACGGCGATCTGACCAAGCGCTTCCGCGACTGATCCCCCTCTTAAGGACTCCGAGCGCATGATCCCTGCTGAGAACGACGCAACGCTCCCCGCCGCCCTGGAAGGCCAGCCCATCGAGCGCATGAGGCGCGACGGCGTTGACTACGTCATCCTCGGCACGGCTCACGTTTCACGTGCGAGCGTTCACGCCGTCGATGCCCTGCTCGAAACCGAGCACTTCGATGCGGTTGCCGTCGAGCTTTGCGCCAGCCGCGCACACGGCATCCGCGATCCGGAAGCGTTCAAGCAGCTCGACCTGTTTCAGGTGATCCGCCAGGGCAAGGCCGGCATGGTTGCGGCGAGCCTTGTGCTCGGCTCGTTCCAGAAGCGTCTTGCTGCACAGTACGGCATCGAGCCCGGCGCCGAGATGAAGGCCGCGATGGATGGTGCCGATGCGCGCAACATCCCCGTGTGGCTGGTCGACCGCGAAGTCGGCACGACACTCAAGCGCGCCTGGCGCAGCGTCGGCTTCTTCCAGCGTTTCGGGCTGATGGCCGGCATGCTCGGTAGCGTGTTCGAACGCGAGGAAATCGCCGAAGCCGACATCGAGAAGCTGAAGGAATCCGACCTGCTCGAGAGCGCCTTCAGCGAATTCGCGACCAACTCGGCACCGCTCTACACCGCGATGATCGCCGAGCGCGATACATACATGGCGGCGCGCCTGCGCGAGAACGGCCAGCGCATGGATACCGAGGCGCCGACGCGCAAGGTGCTCGTCGTCATCGGCGCCGGTCACCTCAAGGGCATGAGCGAGAAGCTGGCTCACCAGCACGGCGACGCACAGGCCCTCGCGGACGATCTCGCGGTCACGCCGCCCCCCTCGAAGTGGCCGAAAATCCTTGCGGTGAGCCTGGTGCTGGCGATCTTCGTCGCCATCGGCTTCGCCTTCCACCGCAGCCCCAGCCTGGGCGCGGACGCGCTGAAGAACTGGGTCCTGCTCACCGGCGGCCTCTCAGCCCTGGGTGCTCTCATCGCCGGCGGTCATCCGCTGTCGATCGTCGCCGCCTTCATCGCCGGACCGCTGAAGCCGTTCCGCCCCGGCATTCCCTCCGGCGCCTTCAGCGCCATGGCCGAGGCCTGGATCCGCAAGCCGCGCGTGGTCGACTTCGAGCACCTGCGCGACGACATCACCCATTGGACGGGCTGGTGGAAGAACCGCGTGGCGCGAACCCTGCTCAACTTCTTCCTGGTCTGCATCGGCACGATTGCTGGCGAATACATCGCAGGCTTCCACATCATCCGCAGCCTGATCTAAGGCCCGTGATCCCCTGAGTTGTCCGCCGTCGCGACAGGCCTCTATACTTCGACGGCTTTTCAACCCCGGCCCCGCCCGGCACCCAGGGAACTCTTAATGAAGCGTCTGCAACTGGTTGGTCTGATCGCTGTAGCACTGTGCGCCGCGTCCACCGCGCACGCCGAAGGGGACAAGGCCAAGGGACGGACGCTGGTCTATACCTGCAACGGCTGCCACGGCGTGCCGGGCTATGCCAACGCTTATCCCGAATACCACGTGCCGCACATCGCGGGACAGAACGAGCAGTACATCGTCAATGCCCTCAAGGCTTACAAGAGCGGCGAGCGCACCCACCCGACGATGGGTATCCAGGCGCAGAGCCTGTCCGATGAGGAAATCGCGGACGTTGCCGCCTACCTCTCCAGTCTCGCCAAGTAAGCCGCCGAGGACGAATGATGATCCGTGGGTTTTCCCAGCTAGCCATGGGCGCGCTGCTCGCGCTGACCGCCACCCAGACCTTCGCCGCCGGTGATCCCGTGCGCGGCAAGACCAAGATCGCCACCTGCGTGGCCTGCCACGGCCAGGACGGCAATGCCGTGGACCCGCAGTACCCGCGACTGGCCGGCCAATACGCCGACTACCTCGCGATGGCTCTGCACGAGTACAAGGACGGCCGCCGCGGCAACCCGATCATGAAGGGCTTCGCCGCTACGCTTTCCGACCAGGACATCGACGATGTGTCGGCGTATTTCGCCACCATGCCGACAAAGCTGGATGGCCTGGAGCACCACGTGCAGGGCAGCGATTAAGAAAGTGCGGTAAGAAAATGTGGGAGCCGCTTCAGCGGCGATCTAACCATGTGGGAGCCGCTTCAGCGGCGAAAAGCCAACAGAGCGGTTTAGCCGACACTCCCATCGCCGGCAAAGCCGGCTCCACCACAAGAAAAAGCCCGCTTGCGCGGGCTTTTTTCTGCCTGTTGCTTTTTGTGGGAGCCGCTTCAGCGGCGATAGCCAGGTCGTGGCAAGCACCCAATCGCCGCTGAAGCGGCTCCCACACAGAGCAGCCTGTTATCCAGCGGCCTTGGCAAAATACGGCTTCTCACCGGTCTCGTGGTCGGTGACGTCACGCACCTCGGTGATCTCAGGAATGCGCTCGCGCAGGGTCTTCTCGACGCCATTCTTCAGCGTCACATCGACCATGCCGCAGCCATGGCAGCCGCCGCCGAAGCGCAGCACCACGATGTTGCCGGCAGCGACTTCCACCAGCGAAATGCGCCCGCCGTGCGAGGCGATCTGCGGTGCGATCTCCGACTCCAGCACGAACTGAACCCGCTCGATGAGGCCGGCACCTTCGCCCGGTGCCTCACCCTTGATCCGCGGAGCGCGGATGTTGAGCTGGCTGCCGGTGGCCGTGGTCTCGTAGTCGATGCTGGCGGGATCCAGCCAGCGCGCGCTCTCGCCATCGACATAGAGGTTGAAGCCCGTGCATTCCACAGTCCACTCGTCGCCGGTGAGCTCCGAGGTGGAACAGAACTCCAGCTCGCACTGCGCAGACGGCGTACCGGCATGGACCACGCGCACGCGAACGCCGAGGTCGTCGTCACCCTGCTGCGAGAGCAGACGTTGGAAATGCGCCTGGGCGCGTTCCGAAATGTCGATCATGGAAGGCTCCGAACTGAGGCCCGGCGTGGGGAGCGCCGGATATAGCACCATTCTAGTACTGTTTCCAAATGAGCGCCGCCTTTTGACAATTCAACCGCGACCGCCGACGCTTCGCGCTTTCACCGGACGGACGCCTTCCATGACCCTTTCCCCCCTCGCCAGCCAGCACTGCACGCCGCGCAAGGGCGCCGAACATGCGCTCGACCGCGCCGCCATCGACGGCTATCTGGCAACCCTACCGGGCTGGAAGGTCACGCCGGACGGCAAGGCCATCGTCAAGGACTTTCCGTTCAAGGACTTCCACCACACGCTCGGCTTCATCAATGCAGTGGGTTTCATGGCCAACCAGGAAGACCACCATCCGGACCTCGAAGCCGGTTACGGCCATTGCCAGGTGCTCTGGTCGACCCATGACGTAGGCGGTCTGTCGCTGAACGACATGATTTGCGCCGCCCGCGTCGAGGCCCTGCTCGATCGCTGAGGTGCGCAAGCTGCCACCCCGCGGGACCGCCGTCGCGGCGGCGTTGCTCGCGGTCGCCTCGCTGTTCGCCCTGCCGTGGCTTGCGGCAACCGTCGTTCGCGGGGCGATCGAGCGTGACGGCGCGAACGACCGCGCCGCCTACACCGCAGGATCGTCTCCATGGCGCTGGCATCTCCGCGACCCTGACGATGTCGTGGCCGGACGCGCCTTCGGCGGAGGGCGCCTGGATGCGGCATCGAACGGCCTTCGGGTGCGGGCGACCGACGGCACACCGTTCGAGATCGGCCTCCCACTGCGCCGCCAGGCCGACCTGCGTGCCCTGACGACCCTGCGTCTCGAGGCCTTTGCCTCGGCCCGCGGCCATTACGGGCTCGCCGTACGGCAGACGCTGCAAGCACCCGTGGTTCATGCGGACCTGGGCGATCTGGCGCCGGAGGGGCTCTCACGTACCCTGCGCCTGGATCGCATGAAGTGGCTCGACGCTGCCGGCCACACCGTCAACATGCCCGTCCGGGCAGCCATGCTGCGACTCACGGCTACGCTTCCCGCCAGCCAGACGCTGACTGTTCGCGAGGCCGCGCTGGCGCCGCCTCCGACGTGGCTACCTCCGTCCGCCATGGCACTGCCGGATGGACTGACCGCCGAGGCCCTCCTCGACTGGCGCGACGCCCGGCTGGCCACCTCGCCAACAGCGAGCTTCGGCGATGCCCAGGCGCAGCCGTCGGCCCCGGCGTGGCAGCCGTGGGCGGCACCTCTTCTCTATCTCCTGCTATTGATGATCGTGCCGGCGATAGTCTCAGCCACGAAGCCGATGGACGCCGTCGCGGCCCGCCACGCCCGGGCAGGCCCGATCGAAGCGCTCCTCGTCATCGTCGGCCCCCTGTGGTTGATCGTCGGTCTCGGCCTGTCGGCAAGACCGGCTGCGCCAGGCGTCGCCATGTTCCTGCTTGGGGTGGCTTACGCCATCTTCCTGGCCGTCCGGCGACGGCTTCCTCGCTGGCACTGGTTAGGCGCCTGGCGCGCCGCGGGGTGGCCACTGCTCGCCCTGCCCGTCACCGTCGCCATCATCGCGGTGGCCGGCCATGCGCCAGTGTGGCCGACGGCCGGGCGGGCCCTCCTCTATGTAGGCTGGGCCTTCCTCCAACAGTGGCTGATCCTGGCCGTGGTCGCCGCACTGCTCGCGCGGGCTCTACCGCGGCCGCTGGCCGTGCTGCTCGCCGCCCTGACGTTCGCCCTGCTGCACACACCGAACGGCCTGCTGATGCAGCTGTGCTTCGTGGCTGAACTGGGCTGGGCCTGGTGGTACCTGCATCACCGTGCCCTCTTACCGGTGGCGCTGGCTCACGCGTTCAGCGCCCTGCTCCTGCAGGCCTGCCTGACGGGCGGGATCCTGCGCTCACTGGAAGTCAGCGCCCGGTTCCTCGGCTGAACCGGCAGAAAAGGCTCAACCGGCCAGTTTGTCGAGGAACGCCTTGAGTTCGTCCGGTAACGGCGAGGAAAAGTCGTAGTTCTTGCCGTCCAGATCGAAGCTCATCCGCGCGGCATGCAGGAACATCCGCTTGAGACCCATGGCCCGGAAACGCTTGTTTGCCGCCTCGTCGCCGTATTTCGGATCGCCGGCCAGCGGATGTCCGGCGTACTGGGCATGCACGCGGATCTGGTGGGTACGGCCGGTGCCCAGGGTGGCCTGCATCAGGCGGGCATTCGGGTACTGCTCCAGTTCCTTGAAGTAGGTAAGCGAGGGCTTGCCGGCGTCATCGACGCGAACCAGGCGCTCGCCGCCATGCATCACCGACTTCAGGAGCGGCGCGTTGACGTCGAACTTGGCTTTGCGAGGCGTGCCGGTCATCAGGCAGAGGTACTGCTTCGTGACCGTGTTCTCGCGGATCAGGGCCTGCAACCCGGTCAGGCCCGAACGGGACTTCGCCAGCACCAGCACGCCGCTGGTATCCCGGTCCAGGCGATGGACCAGTTCCAGGTGCTCATTCGGCCGCGCGGCACGTAGCAGCTCGATGGCGCCATGGCTGACGCCACTGCCGCCGTGGGCGGCGATGCCGACCGGCTTGTCGATCACCAGGAAGTGCTTGTCTTCGAAGATGACAGCGTCGGCTACCGACCGGACCATGCCGGAAGGGGCCTCGTTCTCTTCCCGCTCGGCCACGCGAACCGGCGGAATCCGCAACATATCGCCCAGGGCGAGGCGCGTGTCCGGCTTGGCCCGCTTGCCGTTGATCCGGACCTGCCCCGTTCTCAGGATGCGGTAGACCAGGCTGCGCGGCACTCCCTTGAGCATGGTCATCAGGGCGTTGTCCACGCGCTGGCCGTCCCGCTCAGGGCCGATTTCGACGATGCGCACACCTTGGCCGCCGTCGAGGGAAGTTACCGTCTGCATTGATAAAACTCGAATTTGATAGGATACTCGGCGAGCGCCAGGCTCCGCTGAAGACTTATCTCTCGCGGGGTGCCTGTACCGTCACGTAAGGCGAGTGTCATGCCATTCCGTCCGAGGGGTCGGAAGGTGAGCACACCCCACATCGTAGCGGTTCGGGTTGCGGTTGTCCGGCTAATCCGTAAGGACGCGGACCGGTTGCAAGGCGCTTATTCACGAATCACGCCGGGTCCAGGTATCGGTCCCGGATCCCATGCCGCTTGAAGCCTCACCGCTGCGGCGCGATCCCCGGCAGGCCGCCCCAAAGGGCGCCACCGCGGCCCGCGGCCGCGCGGCAAGGCCGAGGAATTTACAATGAAGCGTATGTTGATCAACGCGACTCAGCGCGAAGAGTTGCGCGTGGCCATCGTCGATGGCCAGAACCTTTACGATCTCGATATTGAAATCCCGTCCCGGGAACAGAAAAAAGCCAATATCTACAAGGGTCGCATCACCCGCGTCGAACCGTCCCTCGAAGCCTGCTTCGTCGACTACGGCGCCGAGCGCCACGGCTTCCTTCCGCTCAAGGAAGTAGCCCGCGAGTACTTCAACCCGAACGCGGAGGGCAAGTCCAACATCCGCGAGCTGTTGAAGGAAGGCCAGGAAATCATCGTCCAGGTCGAGAAGGAAGAGCGCGGCAACAAGGGTGCCGCCCTCACCACCTTCATCAGCCTCGCCGGTCGCTACATGGTGCTGATGCCGAACAACCCCCGTGCCGGCGGCGTGTCCCGTCGCATCGAGGGTGAAGACCGCCAGGCCCTGAAGGAAGCGATGGAGCACCTCTCGGTGCCCGACGACATGGGCCTGATCGTGCGCACGGCCGGTATGGGCCGCGACGCTGAAGAACTCCAGTGGGACCTCGACTACCTCCTGCAACTGTGGAAGTCGATCTCGGGCGCTGCGAATTCGCAAAAGGCCCCGTTCCTGATCTACCAGGAATCCAAGCTCTTCATCCGCGCCCTGCGCGACTACCTGCGTAACGACATCGGCGAGATCCTCATCGACGAGGAGCAGCTGTTCAGCGACGCCCGCGACTTCGTCCAGCAGGTGATGCCGAACAACCTGCGCAAGCTCAAGCTCTACCAGGATCCCACCCCGCTCTTCTCGCGGTACCAGATCGAAACCCAGATCGAGAGCATCTTCGAGCGCAACGTCCGCCTTCCCTCCGGCGGTTCGATCGTCATCGACCAGACCGAAGCCCTCACCGCCATCGACATCAACTCGTCGAAGGCGACCAAGGGCAGCGACATCGAAGAGACGGCGTTCAACACCAATCTCGAAGCCGCCAGCGAAATTGCCCGCCAGCTGCGTATCCGCGATGCCGGCGGCCTGATCGTCATCGACTTCATCGACATGGACAGCCCGCGCCACCAGCGCGAGGTGGAAGAGCGCCTCAAGGACGCCCTCAAGGCAGACCGCGCCCGCGTCCAGATCGGTCGCATCTCGCGTTTCGGCCTGCTCGAAATGTCCCGTCAGCGCCTGCGTCCGAGCCTGGGTGAAGCCACCCAGATCGTCTGCCCGCGTTGCGAAGGCCATGGTCACATTCGCAGCGTGGAATCGCTGGCGCTGTCCACCCTGCGCCTCATCGAAGAGCACGCAATGAAGGAAAACACCGGGCAGGTCCTGGTGCAGGCACCGCCCGCGGTCGCCAACTTCATGCTCAACGAGAAGCGCGCCAGCGTGGTCGAGATCGAACTGCGCCATAGCGTGCACGTGGTCGTTGTGGCCGACGACAAGCTCGAGACCCCGCACCTGGAAATCACCCGTATCCGCGAAGCGGACATGGGCGAGCACAGCAAGCCGAGCTACGAGCGGACCACCCCGGTGGTGGCCGTCGCCCTGCCGAAGATGGGTCAGGCCCTGGGCAGCGGTGAACAGCCGCTGGTGACGGGCGTCGTTCCGTCCACTCCGGCGCCCATCCGTGACGACGAAGACGAAACGCCGACCGCCCCGGTCGCTGCCGCCAAGGCACGCCCGGCCGCTGCTCCGGCGCCGACCGGCGGCTTCTTCTCACGTCTGTTCGGTAGCCTTTTCGGCTCGTCCACCCCGGCGCCTCCTGCCGCCGAGCCGGCACCGGCCCGTCGCGAGGAATCGCGCCAGGGCAGCGGCCGCAACGAGCGCAACCCGCGCCGTGACGACCGTCGTGGCAACGAAGGTCGCAACAAGAACAACGAACAGCGCCAGCAGGGTCAGCGCGGCGAACGCGGCGAGCGCAAGGACAACGCGCAGCAGCAGCCGAAGGGCCAGCAGCAGGCCAAGGGCGGCAACAAGCAGCAGGGCCGCAACGAGCCGCGCCAGGGCGATGAGAAGCAGCCACGCCAGCCGAAAGACCAGCAGCAGGGTGGCCGCCAGGGCGGTCGCCAGGAGCAGCAGCAGGGTCAGGGCGGCGAAGGCCGTCGCCAGCCGCGTGGCGAGCGCCAGCCGCAGGGTGAGAAGGTCGAAAAGATCGAAAAGGCCACGACGCTTGTCGCCGGTGCCGCCCAGGCTGTCGCACCGGGCGCCGTGCGCGTACCGGCCGAGAAGCCCAACGCCCCGCTGAAGGATGAGGAAGGCATTTCGCCGGTCATCACCGACGAGCCGCTGACCCAGGTCGAAGGTTCGCTCGCCGCCGACGGCAGCGCCCCCTCCACCGAAACCAAGGACACCGAAGGTGGCCAGCGCCGTCGTCGCGGTCGTCGCGGCGGTCGCCGTCGTCGTCGCCAGGAAGACGGTACGCAAGCCGGTTCGATCGAGGGCGGTAACACCGACGACCTCGATGACGAGGATGGCGACAACGATGACGTCGTCGACACCGCGCCGGCTCGCACCACGCGCGACAGCCCCAGCGTGCCGCCGATGCTGGACACGGTTGCCGCTGCCGAGAACGCGTTCGCGGTGGAAGCCCCGCGCAACGAAGCCACCCGTCCGGGTCCTGGTACGGCTACCGCTACAGTTTCGGTGACGGTGACGGATGACGAGTCGGTGCCATCGGCACTCACGCTGACTTCCCTGCCCAAGTTGCCGCCGATCCCGGGCACCTCCGCCCCGGTCACGTCGCATGCGCATCCTGTCGATCCGGCAACGCCGGCCGACTCGGCGCAGACGCGTACCACCGAGCGTCGCCAGACCGAATCGGACGCCCCGCTGAAGACCGCTCCGGTCTCAGTCGAGGCCGAGGCTCCGGCCCCGACCCCGGCAGCGGAAGCATCCGCCATCGAGCTCGCCACCCCGGCCAGGCAATCGTCCGTGCTGGACGCACCAGCCCGCGGCATGCTGCCGGAAACGGTGAACGAAGCTCAGGCTCCGGCAGTCGAAGCGCCGAAGCCCGTTGCCGAAGTGCCGCCCCCTGCTCCCACGCCGATCGTCAGCGAAGCGGTGAAGGAATTCCCGTCCACGCCGTCCACTGCGAGCGTTCCCGCGGTTGCTCCGCCGGTCACGCCGCCGCCGGTCGCTACGGAAGCCAAGGCCCCGGAAGCCGTGCAGGCACCTGTTACGGCTCGGGCTCCGACTCCCGCGCCGGCTCCGGTCGCGGTAACGGCTCCTGTCGCAGCACCGACGCCCGCTCCGACCGCCGTCTCGACCCCGGTCGAGCCGACGGCTCCGGCGACGCCGAAGGCTCCGGACGCATCGAACGTGGCGCAGGTATCCCATGCACCGTCGAACGATTCGTCCTGGGCACCGCCGGCGCAAGGCGATCTCCTGACGCGTCCGCGCCAGGAGCCGCCGCACGGTGAAACGCCGCGCGACGAGCACTAAGCAGAAAGCAGGGAGGCTTCGGCCTCCCTGCTTTCATGCAGGCAACAAAAAACGCCGGGCACTGCCCGGCGTTTTCGTGTCATCGACTGCGAACTATCTCAACTGCCGACCTGGTGGTTGTGCGTGTCGAGCAGTCCATGCACCGTCATCAGGTGAGCGAGGCCCACCACATGATCGACGTGCAGCTTTTCCATAAGACGCTGCTTGTACGTGGATACCGTCTTGGGACTCAGGTTGAGACGTTCACCGATCGACGTGAGCGGCATGCCGCGGACCAACATCATCGAGACTTCCATCTCGCGGGTGGACAGCGTGTCGAACGGCGACTCCGAGCCGTCCAGTGTGGCGAGGGCAAGTTGTTGCGCTACTGACGGGGCGAGATAGCGCCGACCGGAGGCCACCTGACGCACGGCGCTCAGCAGTTCGTCCGACGAGCAGCCCTTGGTGAGATACCCGAGCGCGCCCGCGTCGAGAAGCCGCTTGGGGAAGCGTGCGTCGTCGACGATGGTGAGAATGACGATGTTCGTGCGGAGTTTGGCGCGCACCACGCGCTCGGTAAGCTCCACACCACTCATGCCCGGCATGTGTACATCCACCAGCGCGATGTCCGGTGCGAGCGTACGGATGAGCCGCAGGCCCTCTTCCGCCGTACCCGCTTCACCCCTGATCCGGAAATCTGCTTGCTGCTGCAGGATCATCCGGAAACCGGTCCTGACCAGCTCGTGGTCGTCGACCAATACAACGTTAATCATTAAGTGCCCTCCCTGGGCCGACTGTGCTTCGTTGCGCGCCGATCAATCGCGCGCGGCCTGCGGATGCATACAATGCCAGATGTGCAGGCGAGACAACCAGCGTGTACATATCATCGACCTCGGCCACGACGGCCTGTAGCGGTAGACGCCGTGCTGCGTGAGGTGACATGACCTGATGTTCGTGTCATCGTCGCCCACGCCTGTTTGTAGGCGTACACCTAAGGACATTCCTTTTCTCATGGAAGACCAAACCTACCTCCTCGGTAAACTTGCCGCTCTGGAATCGGCGCTGGAGGCCGCGATCGCCACGCATCCCGATCCGGCAGCGCTGATCGCCGCCTTGGCCGAAGCCATGTGCCGGTATACACCGGCATGCCGCCCGCAAGATGAGAGCTCATTCGCAGAAGGATGGATGGCGATCGTTACACCCTTGTTGACCGACCAGGCGTGCCGCGCGACATCTCCCGTTTTCGCCAACCTCACCGCACCCGGCGATACGATGGACGGCAGCCAAAAACGCAAGACGCACTAGGCACCGACCATAAAGCCGTCCCGGTGAAACCTCCCCTATCCGGAGGAGTGCACCTCATGGTTAATGAGAAAAATCGCCCGCCGTACCACGGCGGGCTGCCCGTGCTGCTGCTCGCCGACGCAGGGAGGATGCCGGCGAGGATGAGAATGGTCGGTCCCCAGCAACCACCGGTCGCCATCATTCGACAAGGCCCACGGAGCCAGCCAATATAGGCCGTTGCCACCCTGACCCTCGTATCCGATGCGCCGAACCCTCGCTGACTTTGCGCCCTGGATCGCCATCGCACTGGCTATCGCCGTTGCCGCCGCGTATTTCTCCCTGAACGCGCCGAGCGGCCGCGAAAGCTACGACGACTGCCTTGCCCGCCTCGCCACCTCGGACGACACCGACGCCACCCGCGCGCTGAATCGCGCTTCGTGCGCGAACAAGCCAGGCGCCGGAACCGGGACCGCAAACAACCAGGCTGGCCATTAGGTAGAACTACGGTAGCGAGCGGCAGCTATTTCACGCGTACTCGGGGGAACGTCACAGGCAGGCGTCCTTTCCGGAGAGTCACCCATGGGCAATTTTCACCCTGCGTCCACCCGGCTGGCACCCAGGCGCGAACAACACGTCACCTCCCCGGGTGACGGGATACAGCTCAACCGCCGCGCGAATCTCCGCGGCGTACTGATCGAACTGGACTGGCTCGGCGTCTGTTCGTACGAGAACCAGGCGGCGTTCCTGGGCTTGGGAAAGCGACAGATCCTGACCGACCTCCTGCGCGGTATCGACATGACGGCATCCGCCGCGCGCGACGTCGAATGGGCCATGCAGAAACGACTCGGCTGGATGGATGAAGACCATCGCGGCGAGCCTCTGGACGACTGAAGGCCAAATGCAACGCCATACCCCCTCACAACGGCCTAGAATCGGCTGCGGGGTGAGCTAACCAAGGAAAGGAAATGCGGAAGATCTTCGTGATGGGTTTGACCTTGCTCGTAGCAGCTTGCGCCGAGCAAACGATCAAGCCGGAGTATGCGGCAACCCTGTCCAATCAGGACTTGTGTGTCGATAGTGAGGCGGTAACGCTGTATGGCGAGGGCGTGAAGCTCGGCGGACGACTCCTCGATGGCTCCGTCATCTCGGCCGAATTGCATAAGCGCGGCGAAACCTGCCAGCCGGCAGATTCGTACATTGCTCTCGCACGTACCCGCAGGCTCGAGCAGGAAAAAGCCGACAGAGAGACGGCGCAAAACGCCAGCAAACAGCTGCAGTCGGGCCAACCACCCGTCGTGACGACCTGCGGCGGTGACACGCACTCGCCGAGATGCGCGGGAAGGAGCTGACGTCAGCTCGTCGGTTCTTATGGGCCCGTCTAAGGAATGACCCCAAGAGTACTCATCCATTTTTCTGCCAGGACAGGCCAGTTCGTGATTGGGTTTGCCGTCTTTCGCAGACCGAAGGCATGGCCGCCTTTGGCGTACAGATGCATCTCTACGGGGATTTTCGCCTACTCAAGTGCGAGGTAGTAAGTAAGTGATTCCCGGATATCGTCCGTAGTATCGTCCTGGGCTTGGACGATGAAGGTGTACGCGCGCAATTGCACTCGTCTGTCCAGTACGGGCCCGAACCAGGCACGCGGTATTTCAGGACGACGCACGTGATGCCCTTGGCGGTGAGCCAGTCGCAGACTTCGGTACCTTCCAGGTCGATCGCCAGCACGCGGTAACCGCCGCCGGGGAACACGAGCACGGCGGCGCCGGTGTTCTTTCCTGTCGGGCGATAGATCGTCATCGTCGGGACGGAAACGTGCTCGACCATTGTGATGGGGCGACCGGCGATGTGTTCCTTCGACGTTCCGAACACTTCATTGCCGGGCGTTGCGGGTGGTGCGATTGCGACACCCTCCGGCCATAGCGGAGTTTGAACCGCCGAGGAGGTCGGCTGCCAAGCTCTGTTTTGCTGGTGGACCAGATCTTCAGTCCCTGTGGTCTTCGCCACCGTGAAAGTAGGTATCAGCCGATCCATCTTGCGTTCTTCATGACGTCTCTCTTCTTGAATGTCACGCACAACTAGCCGTCACCTTCATCGGGGTAGCTGATTTTTTTGCGATGTCGAACTGACGAGGTACTGGGAGGTGTTGAATTCCCTCAATTGCCCGTCTAAGGCCTAGCTGTCCATAGCAGCCATGTAGTCATTCCCCTACACACCCACCGGATTCGGACTACATACACGATCGGAATTGGCCGCGCATGATCAGCCGGCTCCACCCTAGGGGTTGAGGAGCAATCCGTTCGTTTGAGGGGAATCCGATGAAGAAGAATTCTGCGCGTCGCAGTGCCTTGATCTCTTGTTTCGCTACTGCCGCTCTTTTGACCGTTGGAACCGTGAGCGCAACCATGTCGCTGACCGGTCCGGCAACGAACTGGCGCATCCAGACTTATGGCGGTGGAAAGGTTGTGCTCTGGTACACGGGCTCGTCCTGCGGTTCTGGCCAGCTGCAGCTTGCAGCCAGCGAAACGCTGGATGCGCACAAGCTTCTCGCCGCCATGATTCTTTCGTCCAAGGCGACCGGCGACAAAATGACCGTCGGTTACGACATCATAAATGGCACATGCACGATCTCCGATATCGGCGTCGACGGCCCCTGAGCTCCCCCGCTACCTGCCCACACATAGGAGATCTATCGTGCCGATGAAGCGCATATCGCTACTCGCGTTCCTGTTTCTGACCTCCGCCGCGAGTGCCCAATCCGTCCCTGACAAGTACTTCGGGTACTTCGGCGGTGACTACGCTCCGGCGCCTAATACGGACGTAGGCTCCGGACTGGTCGAGATGAAGGACCACATCAACCTCTATTCACTTCAGAACTGGTCCGGCTTTACCACACCAGACGCCAGGATAGACAACCAGAACAGGGTTCTCGCGCGTCTGGCGGAAGCAAAAGCCGCGCATGTGCATGCGATCGTTCCCGCGCACCCGTTCGTATTCCAGGCGGTGAGAGACAGCAGCACGGGAGGCATCACGTGCTGGAACAATGATCCCACGGCGGCGGCCTCCTGGGCGTCACTTTCCCAAGCGATGGTGGATCAGGGTTATCTCATTCCTGGGGATTCGGCGCGCAGCACGGTGGTTGCCGTCTACATCGTGGACGAACCAAATGGGACCAACGCAGATGGCACCAGCAAATGTCTCTTTGATTCAAACGGACAGGCGAACCCAAGCTTCGTCAACGCCATCAACGCGGTCCGGCAGGACCCACGGACCGCGTCACTGCCTATTGCGTCGATCTTGAGCCGCAATACTGACCACTTTGCGCAGGGTGTGAAGTTGCTCGATTGGGTAGGTTTCGATTACTACCCAGACGATGGTGCGCAGTGGAAGAGTGACTTTGCGTCGTTCAAGGCCGCGGTTCCTGGAAAGAAATACATTGTCGTTCCAGGTGCCAGAGAAAACTGCGGCAGCGACGTTAGAAACAACGATCCTACCGCCTTCCTAGACGCAATGAACAACGATCCGTCGGTTGTTTGGCTGGCGCCGTTCATGTGGATCTCCGGCGATCCTCCGTGCAAGGGAGTCCGAGATCTTCCGGACCGCCGGGCGACCTACACGCAAGAGGGCCTGGGTATCCGCAACGCACAGTGCAGCAGGTCTCAGGCGGACAAGGCCTTCTGCAGTGGTTCGTCAAACATCAGTGCAGCCGTAGAGCTGATTCTCAACTGAGCAGGTGCGCTCAGGGACGAGCAGGCGACTAAAGACTTTCATCCACGCGCTCCTAATAGAGGTCACACATGAATAAACTCATTGGCAAGGCGTTCGCCTGCGCAACCGTCGTTGCCCTCGGAGCCATGAGCACCACCGCCATGGCAACCACGCATATCGATGTCCTAGCATCGTCGATCCTGCCGAAGAACGACGTCGGTGGCGTCGTTACGCTGTACTACACCGGCTCTGTATGCAGTTCAGGTCATCTCAGCATGGACAGCAGCGATACCCCGGACCGGGTGAAGATCCTGTGGGCCACCGTCATGTCCGCCAAGGCAGCAGGTCAGTCGCTCGGCTTCGACTACGACTTCAACGGCGACACCTGCATCATTCGCGCGTTTACCATCGTGCCGACCTGAGCAGGCATTGAGGCCAACTCGTCTGTCATGTTGGCGAAAGGCCGTGCAGTTCATCGCTGCACGGCCTTTTCTTTGGGAGGAGAGCCTGTCTTGTCGCCTCCCCGTAAACTTACTCCAGACATACACCGAGGTCTCCGGGCAAATGACGTCGGACCTTTTTTCAGACACTTCAAAACGAGACTCGGGCCGCTCGTGACGTCGGACGTCGGCGGGGTCGATGCCTTTAGCCACAACGTCACGCTGCCTATCGCGCTCCTTACGCGCGTCCTGCAGAGACATCTGCGGATAGGTGCCAAGGTCTAGCATCCGGCCCTTTCCGCCGAATCGATATCGAAAGCGCCAGGCCTTGAAGCCGGTCGGACGTACTTCGATGCATAGGCCGAGCATGTCCGCTACGCGATAGACCGCAGGGCGCGGCTTGAGTGCGCGGAGTTTGGTGTCAGTCAGAGCCGCCATGTGAGTAACGCCCGGTGCGAGGTCAAGATTCGCGGACTTTACTCACGTGCTTACTCACATGCTTGACTGGATGCCAGCGGACGCAGGCGGATCACAATGCACGAAAAACCTAGCATTGCGTCGACTTACTAGCGTTCTTTGGACTTACGTGGACGCCCATGGAGGCGTCTCTGGTGCCCGGAGTGGGACTCGAACCCACATACCCTTTCGGATGAGGGATTTTAAGTCCCTTGCACGATGCAAGAAGATCAATGACTTATGCAACTTATTATTACGGATGCCTTGCCGTTAACACGCTGATGCACATAGGATCGGATTGGCAATTTTACGGGGCAGTAGGGGCCTTGCATGGATGACTCAGTGACCGCTCCCACCCCGCCGGAGGCTCCGGAAATGCAGGCGCCTGATCCAACAAGCTTCCTCGCCATGAACATCATGACGGGGGCCGCAAAGAACGCCAGTTCCACCCTGGACTCTCTGTCGGGTTGGATGCTTGCTGGGTTCGGTGCGGTCTTAGGACTCACTCTCAGCCAACTCCAGGGCCTGGCTCCGTTCCTAGATCCAAGCAGCGTGAGATGGTCGGGCATTCTTTTCTTCACATCCGTCATCCCTGCCTTCGTGGCCAAGGTCATCGCAGCCTCTGTTTCGGCGACTGCTACGGGTGCAGCCGACGGAATGGCTCTCGGCGAGAAGGTAGCGGACTGGGGCCCAGTTGATACGCAGCGTCTGTACAGGGAAATTGGGGGAGGCACGCGGTGGCCGCTTAACCAGGTGAACCGGAAGGCGATGGAATTGGCTCTGAAGAACGATTCCGCTGGCCTTGGCCGCCTTGCGAGAGATCGGGCCACGATGCAAATGCGCCTCGTGCTCTTGCAGACGCTACTGACGGCGATCGCTGGGCTCGTACTGATCCTGGGCCTGAAAAGCCCATAGGGTCTTCGACTACTTGACTGTTAATCAGGGGGTCGTTGGTTCGAGTCCAACTTCGGGCGCCAGGTATTCAAAGGGCTTGCAGCGATGCAGGCCCTTTTCTTTTGCCTGATGTGTAAATTGATGTGTAAAAAAGAAGGCCGATTCTAGCCCTGAAGGGTCGCGACGGGTGAGATCGATGGGCGAGAAAATCGCCGAATGGACTCCTTCAGCCGTATTGCGCGCGACATGCGCGAACAGCGCCAGGCGCTGACCCGCTCCTCCTCGCCCGCCGGACGCGGCTTCCGCTTCTGCTCCCGTCATAAGGTCCGCTACGCAGAGCGATCGCCCTGCCCTGGATGCTTTCCATCGACGACCTCCGGGCGATACGCGGGGCGCCGCTGATGCCGACCTATGGATCCGGCAGACGGGAACGCTACCAGTCGCGGCAAAGCCTCCATAGCGACACCTGGTGCTCAACGCACCAGCGCTACTACCGGACGCACATGAAGATGGGTTGCCGTGTCGTCCCGACCGGCGGCTGTCCCCAATGCGCAACCAGCCTACGCGACGACCTGCTCGAAAGTAGGCGAACGCAGCACCTTCCGTGACATAAAAAAAGCCCCGCAATTGCGGGGCTTCTCAAACTGCTGCCTAAGGAAGTTAGGCGGGCTGCTGAGCATTCTCAAGGATGCCTTCGAGATGAGCGTTCACGCACTGCATTTCGGTGCACGCTTCGTCCAAAAGCCAGATGATCTGCTCAAGGCTCTTGGGTGCACTGAGCGCGTCCAGATTGAGATTCAGACCTTCGATGTTCATGACCCTACCCTTCTCCACGTTATGGCCGCTGTTTCAATAACATGCGGATGCAATCTTCGTACTCGCTCTGATCCTTGGTCTTGAGCGCAACGCTCGTCCTGCGAATCAGTAGCACGCTCTGTTGACAGTTCAACATCGCCATCATGCGCTCAGGATGTTCATTGATATGTGGATGGTTTATCACCGTGGTGATAGCCGGATCAACGAACTGGATCGCCTGCAATATCTCTTCGATGCTCGGGTTTGCCAACTCGACAAACCCGCTAAAACCGTAAGACCGATCCGCATTTAGTACATGGTTCATGGACTTGACGATTTGGTGCCACAGTTGGCCTACCAGAAGATCCAATTGCTCCATTTGCTTGGCGAACTTATCGCCGTCGCTGTCATCACCATCCATGATCTGTAGCCCCCTGTAGGCATATCCAACCGGTCACCGCAGAAGCAAGAGCCGTTCGTTTCACGGCGATTCACCTGCGCATAGCCGCCTATTCTAAATCACTAACCGAGCAATTTGAAAGATCGCAAAGGCGCTGAGCCGGAACTTGTCCTGCGTAAGTTGGGAGTCTACTGACACCGTCAAGCCTTTACAACTAGGGCTTTTAGCTAAAGTCAAGTGTCCCGAGCCTATAAAATTCAAACACTTAGGCAATTATACAAAACTTCCTATCTGTCACCGTTCACATGCCATATAAGCTATTTCGGCAGGACTTGGCCCACCTTTAGCTGCAGCTGCTCTATGCGGGAACCGTGTATCCCGCTGGCATCAGGACCGCTCGTCCGACCCCTTGGGCTTCCGAGGCTTGAGTCCCTCATGGGGCATCACCTGGCGGCCCTTCTGCGGCGCAATCCGGGCATGGTTGTACCGCGCCCACCGCTCGATAGACTTCTTCGCCAAAGCCTCGCTGGCCACGCGGGCATCGATCGAGTGCCAGGACTTGCCATCGGGGAAGACGCCAACGCGCCAGAGCCCATCGGCTACCTCGCGGACAAGGCCAAATATTGCCCCCTCCCACTCGGCGAACTGGGCGGCTCCGGCGATGCTTGGTGGCTTCCAGATGACAGGCATCCGCGAAGCGTACCGACCGCCAGTCTCAGAGCTTGATTGCCTCGACCAGCTCAGAGCCCTTATTTCGGGGGCTGCCAACTTTCGTGCTGACGGGGTGATAGACGAGCTCGGCTTCAGGTGCCGCTACCAGCGTTGCACTGGCCTCGTCGGGCATGCCATCGCACCAGACCGCCCAAAGGTCGGGTGGGAGGATGACAGGCTGCCGATCGTGGATGTCGCCGGAAACCTTTCCAGGTTCACCGGTAATGATGGTGAAGGTCTTGAGCCACTCCGCACCCTCGGAGGGTCGCCATGCCTCCCACAGGCCGGCGAACATCAATAGGTGGCCAGCAGGGTCGTGGATGAAGTACGGCTGCTTGTGCCCGGCCTCGCCCTTCCATTCGAAGTAGCCGGACGCCGGTACCAGGCAGCGACGTTTCTTGAAAGCCGCCCGGAAGGCTGGCTTGGTGGCTACGGTCTCGGCCCGGGCGTTGATCGTCTTCGCACCGATCTTCTCGTCTTTGGCCCAGATGGGGATCAGTCCCCACCGGAGCGGTTTGATCTCGTACCCATGCTCACCACTGGCAATGACCAGGGCCTTCTGGGTCGGAGCAATGTTGAACTGGTCTTCCCGCTGGTTGATCTCGCTGACGATGTCCAGCTCAAGCTGATCGAGGACAGCCTTGGCCTCACGGCTCAAGGAGACGGGTCCAAAGGTGGCGTAGCGTCCGCACATGCCCGAAGCATACCGCCGAGGCGTGATCCGGACGTCAGGAAGTTTCCTCGACGGGGGCCTGTACCGAGATAATTATGCCCTTGGGATGCACAACCCACCCAAAGGCTTCGGGCTGTGGCAGCAGCGCTTTCACTTCCTCGAGCGTCGGCATGGGGTTGGGCAACGCACCGTTCTGTCCCGCTTGGTACGCTGCCGCCGCGACCCAAAGCGCGTCGCGCCACGCAACATGCGCTGCGGCGTCTTGGGAAAACTGGTGCACTCCAGAGTCCTTGTAGGACACGCACGAGAGCGAGGAGTCGTAGCCGTTGCTCTTAGCCGTGTCCTCGATCCATTGCTGAAGGCCGGGCGTAAACGCAGCCACGTAGTCCTCAAACGTAGGGGACGGAACCGGGTCTGGGTTATTACCTGCATCTAACCATGCTTGGTAGGCTTCAGACTGCCATGTGCCCGATACGGGGATAAACGCCCCCGTCTCGGTATTGAGGACTACGAACGGATCTTCGGTAAGCTGAAATAGTTTCATATTAGAGGTCCGCGTCCGCGGCCCAGTGGCCGGTCAGGAGATAGCAGAAATACTGAGTAAGGCCGGTGGAGTTGCAGTCGATATTGAACCCAGCGTTGCTGATAGCAGTTGCATTGGTAGCTGTTGCGTTTGTCCAGGTGCCAGCTTGAAATATCGTATGCATGCCCGGTGCGGGGGTAGTGTTCTCCGTAGCGTGATAGAAGGTAATTGCCGATGTTCCGCGCTTGGGAACCTTAAACGCCGCGTAGGCACGAACGGCGCTCGTGGCGAAAGCAGCCGATGAAATAATGACGCCAGCTGTAGTTTGATTAGCCGGAGCGACATCGACATTGAAGGTCTTTTCGTAATAACGCTGGCACAGCATTAGTTGCTGACCGAGCGGCAGAACGTCGAAAGATCCAGCAAACGACCCCAACTCCATCTGGATGCCCGAGCGCTTCGCTGGACCATCGAAAGTCACGGCCGCAGCCGTTGTCAGCTGAAGATAGACGTTGCCTGTTATCGATGACGGAACGACAAGAGTGACCGACTGGACGCCAGCCCCTGCCTGAATAACCCCGCTAACGCCGGCCGTTGTCGCATCTGGGCGGATGTTCGCTGTGACAGGCCCGGAAGGATTGGCAATGGATATCGTGACGGTGGCACCACCAGCTGCAGGGGCTTCGATCACCTGGCCCACAGTTCCGTTCAAGGTGATCGTGGTCAGGTCCGACGACAGCGAGAACGACGAAGCGGCCCCAAATGTGCGCCATCGGTCGTAGCCGTAGCTGTTCGCCGTCATCGCGCCACCCGCGAAAACACGCTGATTGGTTCTAAGGTTACCGTTAATAAGCAGATTTCGACGGCCGCTCTGGAAGAACCGAATGTCGTCGCCTGCTGCAACTGTGCCTACCGCCGTACCGACGTTCTTACCGGAGGCGTTACCTAGCCCGGCGATGGCCGAAGCTAGCCTTGTGTCGAGGTCGAAGTCGTTCGCGTCGAGCTTCTGGAAAGCCCCGGTAGCATCATCACCACCGTCGGCGAGCGTGTTGAAGTTCAGTCGTGTAATGGCCATTGGTGCCTCAATAGAAAGTGACGTCTGCGACTAGGATCGTGGCCGTGGACTCGTTGACAGTGCTGATCCCCTGGGCGCCGTCCACGATGATTCCCTGCGAGGTCACGGCTCCTGCAGAAACGCGAGTGGCGAGGAGCTGGGTATTGCCCGCGATAGCCGATATGCGGAATCCGGTGATCATGTGGACGCAGGCGTAGACGCGCGAGGCGTCATAGGCCTTGTTTACGATCGAGGAGACTCCGGAGGTGTACATGTCGTTCACCCGTAGGTACTTCTGCATGATGTCGAACGTCTTCTGTCCCGCAGCGTTGAACACCTGAAGACCGAAGTGCGGATCGGTGGCAAACGGAACGTCGAAGATGTAGAACGGCACCGAGGTACCGATGCCGCCCGCAGCGGTGATCATGAACCCCCACCGGTTGTTCGCCGCGTCGAACCACTGCTGGCCGACAGCGAACCCTGTACCCCCGACCGCAAGTAGCGGCATCGTCAGGCCTGTACGGTAGAAGAGGACGAATGTAGAGACCGACGCACCAGCATTGGTAGCGGTATTCGTGACGGCCGTGCCCTGCTCATTTACCGAGAGGTTCCTGTAGGTGTCGTCGGCCTGCACCGTCGTGCCGTCGGCGAGGAAGATCTGGAAGCCAACGGTCATCAGTACAGCCCATAAACCATGGTGACGTCGACCGCTCCGCCCGGGAACCCGCCACGGGGCGACCAGGAGATCACCCCACCGGCGACCGTGATCACCGGCGAGTACCGATTTCCGTTGTTTCCATAGATCGCGTACCAGATCGTGCCCTGCGAGGTGTTCGGGACCGCGAGTGAGCTTGTGCTCGCGGCAGGGATGGCAACTGTTCCGATGACCCGAGACAGCCGCGTCGTGACGTCGATCATGATGTTCCCGGCCGCGTCGAACACCTGCATGCCGAGACCCATTACCAAGCGCCCCAGCGGAAGCGGAGCGTGCCGGCGGCGTCAAATAGGCGCGCGCCCGCGCCGTCACGCTCAGTACGATATCCAGAGCCAGATCCACGCATGACCAGGCCGACGGTTTTGTCCAGGCTCCACAGTGGGTTGCCGGTGCTGTCAACGGCCGTTGACTGGATCGAGTTGCCGATCATGGCGTTCGTGATGAACGTCTGGCCACCCTGGATGACGAAGGGCGCGACAGCGGTTCCTCCGGCAGTCGTGGGCAGGATAGCGAAGGTGTCGGCCGTCACGAGGAACTGGGACTGGACCGTGCCGCCGCTGTTATCGATACCGACCGCAAAACCCGCCTGGTAGTACTGGCCGCCAGAGGTGACACCCACTTTGCCGATGATCGCTGCCGAGACTCGACCGTCAACGTTTGCCGCCGACTGGATCGCCAGCTGGGCAGAGGCCTGTGCTGCGCCCGCCGTCGCCTGCACGGTCGTAACCTGCTGCGCGATCGCCTGATCGCCGTCGACACGCGCCTGCGTCTCGGTGGTCACCGCAGCGCTTACCGCAGCGATAGACGCCTGTGTCGTCTCGATACGCTGACCGAGTGCGAGATCGCCAGACACGCGAGCCAGCGTCTGGACGTAGTAGCCAGCCCACGGAATCTGCGAAGGATCGCCAGCGGCGCCGGGAAGGTTCCCAATCGATGGGGGATTGACCTGCGCGTAGACCGAGTCGGTCTTCTCTGCCGTCGACTGCACGACGCCATCGAGCGTTTCGACGGTGAGGTTTACCTGCGACATCTGCAGGGCGAGCCCTGCAGCGGTCTGCTCGACCGAGCCAACATCATTCCAAACGGCTGGGTCGGTACCTGGTTCAGCGGCGCCCACCGGAACGGCCACCAAGGCGTCATATAGCCTTCCGTTGTGGCTGACGAAGGCACCGATGGGGTAGGCCGTTCCGGTCTCCCAGGCTGCCGGCGGCTGGATAAATGACTGCAGGTCGTCAACGGCGTCGATCTTCGCGCGCAGTTCCTGGGCGAGTTGCGTGGCCTCGATCTTGCCGGTCAGCACGGCGAGGATAGCGGTGGCATCGGTGCTCGTGGTGCCAACGACGGGGCCGATCCACGGCCCGGGGTCAGCGTCGGACTTACTTATCAGCCTCGCCCAGAAGAAATACTGCTCGCCGGCGGTGTTCGTGTTGTAGGTGAACGTCGAGGTCGGATAGCTCACCTGGCACAGGAACGACGAAAGGGCGAAGTTGTTCGTCGTCCCGATACGAATCTCCGTTGCCGAGGCGTCGAGGACGTCGAAGCCGGTGGGGAGCGCCCATACCAGTCGAATGGCCATCACCAGCTCGAACGTGTTCAGCGATTGAAGCGCACCGAGCGGCCACGGCTTGCCATCGACCGTAACCGGGTTCTGCGTCCAGCCCCCGGGGATACCGCTCGCGCTGATCGCTCGCGCACGCACTATCCACGTCCCAGGCGGGATCACCGCGTCGATATAGTTGAAGACGCTGACGCCCACGGGCGCCCAGGTGATACCGCCGTCGTAACTGATCTCGAATTCATAGGCCACAGCGCCAGGCACGGGCGCCACCCAGAGGTGGACGGTCTGCGAACCTTCGTTCTGGTTGAGTCCGATATCCCCGACATCCGGCGCGCCGCTCGCGGGGGTCAGCAACGACGGCGATCCAGGCGGCGGCACGGACGCGTCGACCTCAGCCAGATACACACTCGGCGCGTAATTGACCATGTAGAGCTCGACGTGGTCGTCACCTTGTGGCGTGGCCCGCAGCAGCAGGCAGCTCTGGAACTGCTGGCTACCAGGTCCGAAGGCGAAGCTGGTGGGCTCGGCCTGGCTACCATCGGAAATCCACAGCGCGTCCTTCTGGGCCTGAGTCAGCCCGGTGAGGACCATGTGGTAGAGATCGGCGCCCTGGTTGACGCGGTATGGCCCCTGAGCCGACCCGTCGAGGGCCCGAAGGGCTACGAAATGGCTTTGCCCGTTGAACCACGCCAGCGGCTCACTGGTGGTCAGGATGCCAGTCGCTTCGTCGTAGCCTTCGATACGGCCCGAAATACCCCACTGAGGCACATCGTGAGCGATATCGATGCGATCGCCGTAGCGAGGGATATACCCCTCCATCTCTACCTGCACGGTCACGAACTTCCGCTGGTCGCGATTGCTCGCGGCCATATACATACCTTCGCGGAAGGCCTGGTCGCGCGAGATCACCCCGGGCAGCTGCACGTTCTTCGGCTGCAGCTTCGCCGAGCCGGTGAGCGAGCAGTCGACCGTCTGCGGCTGCCACGTGTTCGGGTTGGTGTACTCGACTACGACATAGTCGGGGCTGTCGTAGGTCGGGTAGACGTAGTCGATCTTCAAGCTTCCCTGGACGATGCTGTCCGGGGTGATCATCAGCGTGGGCACGCTACGCGATGTATCGCGAACAATCTCGACCACGCCGGCGAAGTACATGGGAACCGCCCTGCCCGCCCGGGCGATCTGCGTCACCGCGTCCCACAGCGCCATCTTCGTGTCGAACACGCCGTCGTAGGTGTCACCACGCGCTGCCCATGTCTGGGAGTGCGCGAGCAGGCCGGCGAGGTTGATACGGACGTCTGGCCATGCCCGTCCATAGGTCGTGTTCCGAAAGGCGTCAGCGATCGCCCAAGCAGGGTTGCGCGTAGGTTGTTCGGACCAGGCGTTGCCGTCCCATACGGGTACGATGCGCGTCCCGATGACATTCACCTTGCGCGACGTCTGGCCGTTCACCTGGGCGCCAGCCTTGATGACCATCGCGATCATCGTGCAGTCGCCATAGCTGGCTTGGCTTGGCAGGTATGCCTTCAGCGCCTGCCAGGACATCGTATCCACAACCTGCCCATCGTTATCATCGGGCTGGAGGCGGCGAAGGCGAACCTGATAACGTCCCGGGGCCACGTCGAAGGTGTATGACGTGTAGAGCGGCTTCTCGCTGTCCGAGCTCTTGTTCTCGGTGATGAGGGTGAACCAATCCCCGATCGCGCCGCCCTGGTCGTCGATCCGCTGCGCCTGCGCGGTCCACGGGCTGTTCGTCGTGCGTAGCTTCCCCTTATCGTTGTAGCGATAAAGGCCTCCCGGCCAGCCAATATCGATACCGATGCGGGTGGCCGCTGTCTCGGCCGGGTTGATGATGAAGGGACCGGACCAGTCACCACCATCGTTCGGCTTCTCAAGCTGGATGCCAGCCACGCCTTCCGAGGTGACGATGTTGTCCGGAAACAACGACACGCTCCCACCCGGCTGGATGACTTCGTACTGCACATCCGTGTAATGACTGACATCGGTATCATCGATGCGGATCTGCTCAATCTGCATCTTTCCCTGGGTGATAACGAACAGCTGGTACAGGTACTGATCGTTGCTGCGGTAGTCCGTATAGGGCTGCGCTGCATAGTCCGGGTAGATGCGGAAACGGCCGTAAAGCACCGGCATCGCCTCCATAAGGCGCGCGGTATTGCCCTGGGCGCCAATCGAGTAGTTGGGGCTCGTGGCGCCCCGGTTTTGTCCCGCAGGAGGCTTTGGCTGAGGGGTAAGCGCGTTGATGAGTGCGGTGCCGGCGATGCTCACTGCACCCGCAAGTAGAGCGGCGCTCACGGACCCAGCTGCGAACAATCCGCCGGCCGTCGCAAGAAGGCCGGCCGCAATACCGGCAGTGAAAACCGACAGCGCGATGATCGCGATGATCGCTAGGATCTTTGACCCGCCACCGCCGCCGGCTGGCGGCGCCGCGAGGACGATCAGTACCTCGCCGTCCGCTAGGCAGCGCTTCCAATCCTTCGCCATAAGGAAGTCTTTGCCGTTGGTGGTCACGACAAAGGGCCTTACGCGCCGCATGCTTCGCCCGCGCCCGACGATGAGTCCCTGCTTTCTCAGCTGGGTATCGATGCGACGACGGCCGTCGACTCGATGCACCTTTCGGCCGATATGGGGGCGGGCCCAGTCGGTGATCTCAACGACGGTGGACTGCATGCATTTCCTTGGGGCAATAAAAAACCCCGCCGGAGCGGGGTCTGCTGGTTTCGTTTCGAGGCGGACTACATTCCGATCGTCGACGCTGCGAGATCCTGATGCATCCCGACCGCGATCTGCTGGAGGCATCCCTCAAGGCCCGGCTGAAACTCTTCCTTGTAGTCGACGCCGCTGAACTTCGCCTTGATCGTCCTTACGTCTCGGCCGACATAGCTACGGGAGCCGGCCATGCGCCCACCCGTGAAGTTGCATTGCAACGTCAAATTCGTAACTACCGTGCCTTTCGTATAGTTGTTCCCTACCTCCATACCTACGTCGGAGACAGAGCAGTCCGCCTTGACGCCCGTGGCATCGGTGACCATAAGCGCCAGCCGCGTCTCTATGAAGGCCGCGAGCGGTGGATTCGGTTCGAGCTCGAAGATCTTTGTCGGGCTGAGGCCGCGAACGGGAACGACGTTCGTGGTGCTCGTTACGTGAGTCAGCCAATGACCACGAAGCACTGTGCTCTGAGACGGGCTTCCCGGATTGAAGTGTAGCTGGACTACTTGTTTCGAGTAGCTAGAGCACCCCGACAACGCCAGGGCGCAGATCACGGTCCATTCCTTCCGCATTTCCTTCTCCCTCACGAGGTCCACGGAGGATAGCCCACGGCCTAAGGGTGGTGAAACCGGACGTACGTGATGCGCGAGAAGCCAAGTAGGCGGAGGGTCTGTGCCGGCGACCAGATGACGCCTACCCCATCCAAGGCGTGAAGCACGCCAGGCTCGTCGAGAACGAGGTAGACCCCAACATGGGGATGGTCACCACCACGCAGGAGCGCCGCGTCGCCATGCATTGGTGCCGATACCTGCTCCCATCGTCCGGAGGTAAGTCGCTCGCCGAATAGGTCGCGCATAGCGTGACCCATCGGAAGATCCGGTAGCGGCTTGCCGAAAAAGTGCCGCTCGCAGTGCAGCAGTAATCCTCGGCAGTCGTAGGCGTCCGGCCCATCGGCGCCCAGCTCGTACCGCTTTCCCACGAGCGAGGTTGCCTGCTCAGGCGTCATCGAACGAGGCCAGGGAAGTCCGACGGCTGGTAGAGGCGATGCGGGAACGCCCAGTTGTTCACGTCGTCGAGCGACGCGTTGATCGTCACTTGAAACACGTCAACGCTGACGCCGGTCACCAGCATGCTGATGGGCGGATCCATCTGAGGCCCGGAAAGATCCGAAATTAGGTATGGGCGGTAGATAACCGTGACCTGCGTCGGGTCGCTCGACGCGGCCTCCAGATACCCCATCAGCTCCCGGCCAACGTTATCAAGAGTGATCTTCAGCTCCGGCGTCCGTCCCTCTTCGAAGCCTGGGAGGACGAAGTCGAACGCAATCGCCTGGAAGCGAACTTGCTGCCCCGGGTTCATCGGAGCCGTCACCTCGAGGAGCGCGAAGAGGTCCTCGTACGCGCGGACCAGCCGTGCCGGCGCCGGGTTGCCGTTGTCATCGACGAACGCCGGGTGGTAGATCTCCAGCGTATCGAGGATTACCTGCTCCACAGGAGCCGATGCATAGGCTTCCTTAAGTGCCTGCGAATAGCTGGCCATCAAGTATTGCCTCGGAAGGTCATGGTCTCCAGCTTCAGCGAAACGTCCCATATATCAGGCGATTCGGTGCCCGCTGTAGACGGCGCTTCGGTGATTCGAACGCGTGTAACGTTCTTCCCGCGACCGTTGTAGAGAGGCATCGTGAACCACGAGACGCCAGCATTGAGGTCGTCCCAGAAGAAAGCCTCGAAGATGCCAAGCTGTAGGGTCGACAGCCGAAGCTTGGCCGTGACGTTCGTCGGAACACTGACGAAGCGGCGGCGCTGCCGTGCCGTGCCACTGTCCATCTTCGTGCGCGCGAACGGGTCGATGGCCTGGTAACCGTAGCCGTCAGCGACACGGGCGGCGGGAAGGGTCACAGGGAAAGTAGGATCAGCCAAGGTTCTGCCCCTTATTGAGGCCGTAGCGGCTGCTTAGCGCCGAGGACATCGGCCCCTGACCGCGAGCGACGTTTCCGGCAATCTTTTGTTCGATCGAATCGATGAAGACGTCGAGCTGCCGACCGCCACCCGCGCTCTTGCTCTCCTTGGCGGATGCCTGGACCTTGTCGCCCTGGCTGTTGATGATGTTCACCACGAGGCCACCGGCAGCGGATGGCGAGGAAGCGGCGGCCACTCCGCCGCCACCGCCACCCGCGGGTGTGACATAGCCGTCCTGACCGGACAGGAGGTAAGTCCTTCCACCCGACTGATAGAGTTCCGGGCCGCGCTCGGCGACCTCGTACATCGTGCCTCCGGCCGTCGCACCGCCAGTCGCCTTGCCACCACCGAAGTCGACGTGCGTCACCTGGCCGTTGTTGCCATAGGTGGCCGCTCCCGCGCCACCGGACGCGTCATAGCCGACGTAGGACTCGATCGCCGATGTCGCGTATTTCAGGAGTGCGTTCGTAGCAGCCTTGGCCTGCATCCGTGCGAGGTCAGCGATGATTGAGTTGGCCAGGCTGGTGAAGCTGATCTTCCCCGTCTGGACGAAGGTCGTGAGGGCGTCTTCGAGACCAGAGAATGCATCGGTGAAAAGCTGCTTGGTCTGGCCAGCCACATCATTCGCGGCCGACGCGTAGTCCTCTAGCGACGAAATAGCGCCGTTCGACCAGTCCTTCTCAGCCTCGAGTCGAGACTGGACGCTCGCACGATAGATCGCGAGCTCCTGCTCCTGGCTAGCGGACAGGGCCGCGACGTCGTTCTTGTACCGGTCGGAGCCGATCGAGCCCGGCGTGCCGGCAGCGAGCTTCCCGGCCTCCTTGTCGTACTGCTGCTTCTGGCGATCGTAATCCTGCCGGATACGAAGCTCGTCCTGCAGCTGCTGCGTGACCTCCTGCCCGTGGCCGACACCGGCCACCTGAAGCTGGCCTGCTTCGGTCTGCCGCTGAATGCGCGACGCGAGTTGATCCTGCAGGGCAGCGCTGCGGGCAGCGGCCGACGCCTCCTGCTGCTGCAGGACGACGCTCTTGGCAAGCTCGGCATTCGCCTGGGCTTGAGCCAACATCTTCGCCTTCAGGGCCGACGACGCATGGTTATACGCGTCGCTCGTACCGCCGATGATGTCCTGCAGCTGCTTCTCGGCTGGGGTCAGCTTCTGGGTCGAGTCCAGCTGCGCAGCGAGCTCGTTGTGCGTCTGTACCAGAGACTGGTTAAGTGAGTCGGCCTGCTGCTTCCATTGGCGAGCCTGGCTTACTGCCTCAGTGGCCGCTTTCTTCGCGGCATCTGCGGCGTCGAGTTGTTGGGCGGACTGAAGATAGGGCGTATAGCTGTTGTCCAGCTCGCCACGGGCGCCCGCCTGCTGGCCAGCGGGGAGCTTCGCGATGTCCTTCAAGCGCTGCTGGTAGAGGTATGCCGCCTTCTGGGCATTGTTCATGCCGTCCGTGGCCGCCTTGTCCGTCAGCTCCTTTGTCCCAGACTGGAACGTCTGCACTCCAGCACGCAGGCTTGCGAGCGCGGCGTCCGCCGCGGCGATACCCTTGTCGGCGCCGCCGGAGAGGTCGAACACGACGTCTAAAAGGGACTTCCCGTTGGCCAGCTCGGCAAGCGCCTTCTTCACATCGCCGATCGACGGAGCCAGTACGCCAGACATCTTATTTCCGAGCGCGTCTACGGCTGCGGCGGCCGGTCCGATTTGGTCCTGCAGTGCTTTGATCCGTTCATTGACCTGACCAAGCTCTCGCTCGTCGAACAGGTTGGCGAACGCGCCGCCAGCCGTACCATTGCTTCGGCCCGCGATACGCGCACGGATGGCGGCTGCTTGCTCCCCGAGGTCGGCCAAGGCCTTCCGCTGGTCCGAGATGGCCGCCGACTCGGTCTTGTACTGCTCGATGCCCTGCTTAATGGTCATCGAGCCGTCGAGCGTCCCGAACGACTTCGCTGTCTGCTCTGCTTCACTTCGCACCTGCGCGAGCGACTTCGCGAGTTCGTCCGTTTCCTTGCGGTAGTCCTCGGAACGTTTCTGGGTGGCGTAGATCGCGTAGCCCACGGCACCGATGGCGGCGATCGCCGCTCCCCAAGGCCCTCCAACGAGTCCCAGGGCGAAGTTTCCAAGGCTGGAGGCGCCGCGAGCGACAATGCCAGCGGCCCCCGTCGCGGCAAGTTGCCGTTCGGCCGCCACTTCGGCCTCGGTGGCGATCGTCGCAGCACCACGAGCTCGGAAGAGTGCGCCCTCAAGAGCGATCTTCTGCTCGGTCAGGGCGACGCTGCCGGCGGATGCTGCGTTGTACTGCGCTTCCGCGCGCGCCAAGTTGGTCTGTGCCGCTGCGGCTTGAGCCGTGGCGTCGCGCTGGGCGCGGATATTGGCGGACAGCGTCGCGACCGTCCGCTGATGGTTCAACGTGGCCTGCGCGGCCTCGTTCTCGGCAAGCGCCTTCTGGTAAAGCGCCTGCGCAGCGTCCCGCTGCGCGACAGCCTGCTGCCGTGCTGTCGTGACACCAGCTAGGGCGGCCTCGTTCTGGCGAATCTCAGCAGCGGCCGCAACCGAGTTCTGCTGGGCCAGCTCTGCCGCTGCCGCCGCCGCCGAGCGCGCATCGCGCTGCTGGCCTACATAATCCACGACCCCACCTGCAGCCTGACTAAGCCCCCCGCCGGCGAGACGTGCGATCACGAGTCCACCAGTGATGCCCGCCACGTTGGCTAGGTGTTCAAGGTTGTGCGTGACCAGGTCGATGCTGCCGATCGCCACATCGCTGAAGAGGCCGCCGGAAAGGTCCGTCCGAAGCTTGAACCATTCACTCGACAGTCGATTCACTGACGCGTTGAGACCACCGGCGGCCTGATCTGCGCCCTTGCCGGTCTCGTTCAGCGCCTGAATTAGTGCTGGCAGGAAACGCTGCACCGTGAGATCGCCGCTCTGTAGCAGCTGCTCGAAGGACTTGCCCGCAAGGTCGGTGCCCTTCGTCATGGCCAGCACGGCCTGCTGGAATCGGGGAACAACACCGGGAATGGCTTGGCCAAGCTGAAGCTGCAATTCCTGAGCCTGAATCTTTCCCTTCCCGAAGATCTGGCTCAGGGCCAGGATCGCACTACCGGACTGATCGGAAGAAAGGTGAAGCACGGCGGCCGACCGAGCAAGCCCATCGAACAGGGCCTGCTGGTCCTTCATCGCGATCCCGTTCGCGGTTGCCGCAGCCGACATCGAGCTGAATCCGAGCTCTGCCGTCCTAAGGTCAAGGCCTAGGTGCTCTGCGGTGGCTGCTACTGATTTGTAGACGGCATCAGCCGCCGTACCCGAACCGGTGGCGCTAATCAGCGAATAGTGGATCTGCTGAGCAGCCTTCTGCGCGTCCAACAGGTTCTGCACGCCAGCCTTCACTGCCTCAAAGCCGACGAAACCGGCTGCGGCCTTGTTTAGGGTGAGAAGGCTGTCAGCGGTAGCCGACACGTCGCCGCGAATGGCTGCGAGTGACGCGTTGGCCTGACGCTGCCCCGCGATCATCTCGGCGCGGAAGCTGGCACTCGAACCGACCAGGTCGGCACGGATTTGCGCGATGGTCGCCAAGGTCAGTCCTCGTTGGGAACCTTGCGGATCAGATGGTCGGCCCAGGGAATCGGCTCATCGGCCACCTTCACGCCGCCGCTAATAGCGACCATGTGTGTGAGGTTGGCCAACATGCGTTCAGTGCCTGGGGAAATCGGATGCAGCTCGCTATAGGCGATCAGCTCCGACAGTTCACTCGATGTGAGCTGTCGGAGAAGAATCGACGGGTGAGCTACGCCGAAGCGCTCGCAGAGGTCGAAGAGCCGCCGGCGCTCGGGGCGGCGTCGGAGTTTCCCTCCAACTCCTTCATATCGTCGGCACTGATGGCGTTGAGCCTGCGGGCCTTGTTGAACAGCTTCTGCATCGTCGATGCCGACAAGCTGCCCACGGCGGCCACCTCGTCATCTTTGAACAGGCGCTTGCCCTGCTCATCGACAAGGCTGCGGACGACCAGGCGGGCGCGGGCGTGCTTCGGATTGAACTTCGCACCGGCGCCGTCGGACAGGACGATGATCTGCTCCGACTCCCACAGGTCGCGTTCGCTCGCCGAGAGTTCCTGCAAGCGGACTGTGCCGCCCCACTCCTTGACCTCGACGTCCTCGAACTTCTTGCGGTCGGCCGCGAGGATCTGGTCCTTGTTGAGAAGCTTAGACATTACGGAGCCCCCGGGCCGGTCCAGACAATGTTCCGCGGGCGAACGGTGACCTGACCGGTCTCGACCGTGTTCGCCGGGCCGCCGACCTGCCAGCCGCCGCACTCGCTTTCGAAGGTCATAACCTCACCCTGGCCGGTGGTAGCCCGGAAGAACAGCGTCGGGCGCGGGCGCTCGAAGCAGGCATCGCGGACCGTGTTCTGGCCCTCGTCGTCGACGACACGCTGGAACGGAATATTCATGTCCGAAACATCATCCAGCGCGGAGATGTATTCCTTCGTCGTGCTGTCGTAGTTGGTGGCGTCCGCGAACTGCGCGGAGCCCGTTGACAGAGTCACGTCGCTGGTCTGCGAGATCTTCGTCCACGTGCCCGGCGTGCCGCCCGTTTCACTCACCTCGACCTTGCGGAACTGGGTGCTCTTGGCCTTATTGACTGCCATGGTGGTCTCCAAAAAAAGGAAGCCACCCGGAGGTGGCTTCGAAGTACCGGCATGGCCGGCGTGGTCCCGCGTGAGCGGTGGTTATTCCCAGGCTTCGATCTGGAACGAAACGCTGAACAGCTTCGTGTCCACTTCGTAGTTGTCGGGGAGATCTGTGATTTGTCCGACCGTCACGTCCGGTGAGGCATAGAGAGCCTGCCGCGCCTCATGGGACAGGCGATCGGCGGTTGGGTAGTCCAAGGCGAACGCGTCGACCTGTACCGTCCCCGACGTAGCGCCCGTCCCGTCACCGTCGTAGGTCGGCTCATCGCCGCCGCCGATGCCGCTGTATCGGATATAGGGCGGCTTCGTGCCCTGCTCCGCAAGCACGGGGAACGTCGGGCAAACAGGGTTCAATGCCTTGAAGATGGAGGTCCTGATGCTCACCGCTTGCTTGCCTCGACCTCGATGGCCGCCAGGGTGGTATCTCGCACGACCTCGACCGCCTCGTGGGCTTTGGTCTCCGATGCGGGCCGCAGGAACGGGTATGGCGGCATCTTCGAAGTTCCGGTTTCTAGAAGCCTGCCTACATAGTTTGTTGTGACGGACACTGTGATGTCCTGCCCGTCCTGCCCTTGGGCCTTCATGCGTGTTGCCTTCGCGGTTGCTCCCGTCTTCTTGCGAACGCGCCGGCGCGCTTCCTTCAGCACGACATTGTTGCCCTGGCGAAGGCCCTTCGTCAGCGCTCGCTTGGCGCCCGGGCCGGCAATGTCCATGAGGCGATGCTCAAGGTCGGCCAGACCGTCTACTTCCAGGATGAGATCAGCCACTGGACGCTCCAGAGGTGCAAACGACCGCCATTTCGCTGCAGTCATTGCTGATACCGACGTTCTTGATGTCGTAGATCCGGCCATCGTGGTCGCCACCGACGCCGACCAGGCGCATGGCCTCGTTGAGGGCCCGGGGGGACATATCGAAGCGAACCTGCACCGGAGCGACCACCGTCCCGCTCGCCACCGCTTCCGTGGTGGCTTTAAGCGTGTTGGTCCGTCTGGCCCACACGGTGATGACAGGCATCCATGATGGATCACCAACCGGGCCACCGTAATCTGGGTCCGTGCCCTGCACCAAAGCCTCGATGCGCACCCGATGACGCTTCTGTCCAGCCGGCACCGTCATGGCCGCACTCGCTTGTACGGGAACAGTAAGCGGAACACCGCGCGGTTCTCGCTGATCTTGAGGCCCACAAGCGACACTTCGCGATTGGCATACATATCAGCGACCATGATCAGCATAGCGGCGCGTATGGCTGCGGGCACAGTTGCCGCATCGGGATAGCCGACACCGTACTCGACCTCGACGTCCGTGCCGGTTGGCCATTTGGTGGAGGGAACAAGGGTGGGGTTTGAGGTGTTGAGACTGACCCTATAGGCCGAGGGATCGAGCGTCTGCACTACACCATCGGCGTCGGTGTATTTGACCGACGTCACGGCGTCGATCAAACCGCCTCGAAGCTCCAGCGCCACAGGGAACGTCTCCTGCCTCTCGGTCCATACCTGTGGCATCAGCGCACGCTCGCAGCTGTTCTCCACGGACTGGCGCGCGGCGGTGATCAGTGAGCCGATCAACAGGTCCTCTTCAGTCCCATCCGCACGCAGGTACAGCTTTGCCTCCTCAAGGGAGACAGGCTCATCGGCGGGCGGCGTCTTAACTGACCAGGTCATGCGGGGTCCCGAATGGCCTTGATCGCGTTGGGGTGGGAATCGACGTAGCCGGCGGTTTCAGCCGCGGCGGCATGATCGACGGACAGGCGGATGATTTCATTGTGCTTGCCGTAGATGCTGTCGTGCAAAACAGCGCACTCCACGAGATCGTGCTCCTCCTCGCTTTCCTCCTCGCTTTCCTCCTCGGCCAGCAAATCACGGGCGGCCAGGATGGCGGCGTCCCTGTCCTCCTGCGAAAGCGCGTTCCACGCGGCGACGTCGAGGCCAGAGTCCTTGTAAGCACGACGAACGAGGTCACCCAACTGCACGGTGACACCGGCAACGAGATCGACGTCGGCCGGGAGACTGTCGGTGCCGTTGAGCACCTCCACCGGCGGCGGATTGCCAACGGCCTGTTGAACTCTCTTCTTTGCCATGAATAGCTCCCAGTAGAAGAGCGGCCCGAAGGCCGCTCTTCAGGTCTGACGCGAGTGGGTTACGCCGCGGCGCCGTGCTTGAACGTCTTGATCGCGCCGCCAACGTCGACCAGGTTGCCGCCGGAGCGCATCCAGGCAAGGAAGCCGACCTGGCCCTTCTTCGTGTAAGCCGAGTCGGAGAAGCGGAACAGCGTGACGGCCATCACGTCGCGGATCTTGTAGTAGCTGAAATCGCCGAACGCAGCGGAGACGGCACCAGCTGCCGGCGAGGCCACGTCCTGGTTGATCTGGATGTCGCGATTCAGCAGGCGATCCGGAGCGCCGCCCGGGTTGCCCTGCTCGTAGCCCGGCACGAAGATCGGGCGGCCGTTCCCATCTTTGACCTTCCGGACCAACTTCAGGAAGTCGTCGTGGAACATCCACTTGCCGTTCGGGCGATAAGCCGGGTCGACGCTGTGCTCGAGGTCGATCAGGTCGTCATAGAGGATGGCCGGAATCGCCGACACAGCGCCGGTCTTGCCGATCGGTGCCGCCACCATGACGCCGCGCGGCTGGCCAACGCCGGTGCCGATGGTGAAGTGGCGGTTCGTGATGCGACCCAGGCGGGTGTTGAGGCGGCTCGTAATGAAACCTTCGATGTCCGCCGTGGAATCCTGCAGCAGTTCCCAGGGCACAGTGACGACCTTGGAGCTGTACTTGTAGACGCCAAGGCCGACCGTCCCGAAATCGACGTCATCATCGGTGGCCGTCGCGTTCTCGCCGATGATTTCACCGACCTCACTCGTGCCGTCAGAGGTCGGGAACTGCATCTGCTCGCCGCCGCTGGTGCGGATCACGTCTGCCACCAGGCGCATGCCGCCGTAGGCCTTCAGGGCGTCCAGAATCGTCGTCGCAATCGTCGTCGGTACGGTATATCCGCCTTGCTCCGGGTTGGCCGACGGGTTGCCACTCATGGTGTTGTGTACCGCCGTCCAGTCCTCCTGGGTGAGCGCCTTGTCGCCGCCCCGGCACCACTTGTTATACAGAGCCTGCGCCTGGTCCTTCGGGTTACCCGAGTCGCGGGTGGCCGCCGTGAAGTGACCTTCAGCGGCAAGGTCAAGCAGCTTCTGTTCACGCGAGATAGAGGCATCGATGCGCTCGATCTCGGCGATGTTGTCGTTGTACTGCTTGTCGTTCTCGGGCGTCCAGGTGGACTTGTTGTTGTCCAGAAGGTTACGGGTGTCTTTTGCCAGCGCGTTACGGCGCTCCCGCTCGGCTTGCATGTTGAACATGGTGTTTTCCTTTGGGCATAAAAAAACCGCCTAGCGGCGGTCAGGAAACTGCGTGCGGGAGCCGCTTACGCAGGGTTGCGTTCGAGCATGGAGAAACCGCGCTCGAGGTGCGCTCGATGTGCGGCGACTGTTGCATCGTCTACCGCAGGATTCTTGGGCTCGGTGAGGGCCTTAGGGGCGTTCGCATACGCCGAAACGTTCCACGCCGAGGCGGAGTTCGATGCCCTGCCGCTAACCTCAACAACGGTGTCAGCGAAGCCGTTGGCGACCGCCTCATCGGCCGTAAACCAGGTCTCCGCGTCCATCCATGCCTTGACTTCGTCGGCGGACTTTCCAGTGCGGGCGACATAGTCGTCAGTTATAGCGCCGTCGATCTTCTCCAGAAGGTCTGCGGTGGTCCGCATCTCATCCTTGTTGCCGATCGACACCGTCCAGGCGTTGTGGATCATGAAAAACGCGCCCTTGCTGATCTCCACGGTGTCAGCAGACATGCAGATATCGGTCGCTGCCGAAGCCGCCATGCCATCGACGTGGGCCACTACGGTCGCCGAATGCTGACGGATCGCGGTCATCATCGAGCGGGCAGCGAACACGTCGCCGCCTGGCGAGTTGATCCGGAGGTGGATCGTCTTCGCGTCGATACCGGCAAGGGTCTTTGCGAAGGCCGTTTCGTCGATATCGCCCCACCAGCCGCCAATCACCCCATGCAGGTAGATGGTGGCCTCGTCGCCCGACGTCTCGGCACGCATCGGCTTCGACGTTTTAGCGTTATCGATGGCCAGCTGCATGAGTTTAGGAATTTGCATTGTCTTTCTCCGTTGGAGCGGTTGCTTTGGCCGTCGGCTTGTAAACCGCGTCCATATCGGGGAGAGGCTTGAGGTTCTTCAGGCGGCGAACTTCGTTGACCGCCATCCATCCCTGGGTGCCCGGACCTCCGAGCGCCTTGCTGAAATAGGCTGCCTGCGCCGCAGAATCGCCCGCCATCAGACCGTCGACGTTGTGCTCGACGAAGTAGCGGCTCGTCTTGAAGAGCTTCCGGTTCAGCTCCTGCTTGATCCGTGCGGTATGCGGGCCCAGGGTGTATTGGACATAGCCAATGCCCTGCTGCTCGATACCGGTGCCGAAGCTGGTGGCGTTCGTGGTCTCGCCGATCATGTGCGGCGGGACATGGAAGCAACGGGCAATATCAATCACCTGCCATTGCCTTGACTCCAGAAGCTGCTGGTCCACCGCGGACATTGATAGCTCCGTGACCGCAAGGCCCTCCGTCAGCACCAGCGGGATCGAGGTTGGGCCCTGACCGCTGTATTTCTTCACCCATGCGTCCCGGAAGTCGTCCTGTTGCTCGGTTGTCATTTCATTGGGTGTGGTGACCACGACCTCGGGCTTGCCGCCCTGGCTGAACGACTGACCGGCGAATTCATCGCCTCTGATCGCAATGCCGATGCCGTTCCGGGCTCCCCACTGGATGACCGACATCGACTGGCAACCATCGAAACCAAAGCCGGGGAAATGCAAGACATCGTCCTGGTCGGCGCCGAAGTACCCATCCTGGCCGCTGAACAAATACCGCAGCCTGTCGGGCACCTTCGGATCGCCGCTGTAGACCGTCTCAATGAAGACCATCGACCGCGGCCACGGGATCAGCGCCGTAACTTGGCCGGCCCGGTTGCGGACGATGTAGACGATGCCATCTCCGCGGAGAAGCATCTGGGTGATGATGAACTCCCAGAACGCCTGTGCTGACCACTTCGGACAGGGCTGCTCGTTGAGCAACCACCAGTAGTCATGGTCGACGCGATCCCGCACCGTATCTGTGCGCTCGTAGATCGGCAACGGCAGCATTGCGATCGATCCGGCGATCAGACTCACGCAGGCATAGACCGCCGAGACGCGCATTGCCGTATAGGGGTTAACCACCGCGGCTGATGGCGTCATGTGATGGCCGAAAATCTCGCCCATCTTGATCCGATCCGACGATACGACGGTCTCGCCTTCGGCGATGACGTTGTTCACGACGGGTCGGAATGCCGAACGCGCTGTGTTGATAAGCCAGTTCAGCATCAGTTGATCACCACGAAGCCCTTTTTGATCTTCTTCGGCTTGGGTGAGGCACCCATGGCCGCGCCAAGCGCCATCGCAACAGCGATGATCGCGTCGATCTTGTTCGTTGAACGGACCTTGGAGAGCCAGTGGTTACCCCACTTGTCCTCTTCCACCACCGCCGACATCACGGCTGAGACAAGGACCGGGTTCCGCCTGAAGCGGATACGGCCTTCGAGCATGGCGTCTTCCAATGCCCGGACGGATCCGGGCATCCATAGCCCCTCGGCACCCTCCTGGATCGGCTTGCCCTTCTTGATGCCACCCTGAGGGTGCTCGACGAAGTTCACCGACAGCCCAAGCTCGTCGACGTCTTCCTCGAACCTCTTGAAGGCATAGCGGTCGTAGGCGACCACGCCGATATCGAAGAGGTTGTCGTACTCCGCGAGGGTCTGCGCGACGTGCCTGTAGCTGATCGTTTCGCCCTTCGGCGCGTGTAGATGCTTGTCGCGGACCCAGACGCTATAGGGAAGCTTGTCGCGCAGCTCTCGCGCCTTGACCGTGTCACCGGGCGTCCAGGCCTCGACCCATGCATCGTAGGTCGGCTTTGTGACCTTGAACCGCTTCCCGTCCTTCTCAACCAACACCTCGACAGTGCCGGTCTCTACAACCGCGCCGAGGGCCGTGATGTCGCGATTCTGCGAGAGATCGAGGCCAAGGCTCACCCGCTTACGCCGGTGCTCCTGTATGTCGAAGTCCGCCAGCAGTGGCTCGAGCGTCGATCGGGTCATCCAAGCCGTCTCCGCATCTGTCCACACGCAGAAGTGCAAGCGGAGGATCCCATTCATCGAACCAGGGATCTGCTTGGCCTGCTTGACGACGTCGGCCAGGTACTGCTCGGAAATCGTCACACCGAGCAGCGGGTTCGCCTTGATCCAACATGTTGGGTCTTCGAGCGGGTCGTCACCCTCGTCCAGCGCGCAGACATAACTGAATGTCGTGTCGTCTATCGCCTCGCCGACGAACGTCGGATCGTTGACCGCCTCGGTGTGTCCTGCTGCCACCTTGACGGCGTGCTCGTGCTCTTCCCATGCCACCGAGTTCCGGTCGCTGCCGGAGTTTGTGATCATGAAGAGGAGCGGTTGAAGGCGGAATTTGAAGCCGCGCTCAAGCATTTCTAGGATCTTGCGATCCGGGAGTTCGTGCACCTCATCCGCAAGGACGAAGTATGGACGTGGGCCCGAGCCTGTCTTGCCGGTATCGCGCGATACGGGCCGGAAGAAGCTTCCCGAGGCGTGGTGGGAGATGTTGTACTCCCGTCCGTCGCCACCCGCGAACTGTAGTCGCTTGGCCAATGCCGGCGATTGCTTGACCATCTTTACTGCGTCGGCGAAAAGGATGCCGGCCTGGTCCTTCTTTGCCGCCGCAGCGTAGACCTGCGCCCCAGCCTCGCCGTCCGCCGTCATCGCGTACAGGCCGAGACCGCCGGCAAGCGGTGATTTACCGTTGCCCTTCCCTTGCTCGATGTATGCGCGCCTGAAGCGACGCGTACCATCGGCGCGCTTCCAGCCAGCAATCGATCCGAGGATGAACGCCTGCGACGGATCGAGCTTGAAGGGAAGGCCCTCGAACTGCCCCTCGGAAAGACGGAACACGTTCTCGAAGTAGTCCGTCAGGAATTTTGCTTCTGCGGGATCGTAGTAGAGCCCTCGCTCCCCGCCGCGCTCAAGGTCGAGCAAGTGCCTCCGGCAGGCATTCCGAACATGGGGGCCAGCAACGATGCGCCCGGCTACGACGTCTTCGGCGTATGCCTTAGTTCGGTCGCTTGCGATTGAAGAACCCGTCTTCCGCGCCTTCCTCGCCGTCGCCACCATGCGCCACCTTTGTTTCGTCCACCGGCGTCGCGCCCAGCTTCGAAAGAATCGAGCTGAGGGCCTGAGTCGCCGAGACGCCGAAGTCCTTCGTATCCATCCTGGCGATCCAGATGCAGGCCATTCGAACTAGCGGTCGGTGCGCGGCGTTGAGCCACGGCATCTCGTCAGTCAGCTCCTTCCATGCGGCCTTCTCGCGGACCAACATTTTTGCGTAGGGCTCCCCTAGCGGGCGGGCATTTCGGGGCGCCTTCCGATCCTTGAAACGACCGGGATTCTTCAGCGCAGCACCCGAGGCCTTCGCTTTCGTCGCCGGCAACCTGGGCCTAGCCATGACCGAACCTCAACGTCGTGCCAGCCGGCCCAATTGGGTCGTCCGGCCAATTGTGGATATGCGTAAAACAGGGAACTGTCGGTCTAGAGGATCGGACCGGCTGACCTTTTGACTACCCCCTACCCTCGTCGCCATCGGGCGGCGGGGTGGGATAGTCGATCGGCCAGCCGTCGGCGTCGCAGCCTCGGATCTCTCGACCTCGTTCAATGCGTGCCTTGTCGCCGTTGTGGCAGTCGGCACACAGCGATTGAAACGGTCCATGCCAAAACATGGCCTCGGTCTCGCCTTGCGGGTGTCCGTTGACGTGGTCGCATACAGTGGCAACCGCTACACGTCCGCGCTTGGCGCACATGGCGCACAGCGGACACCTCGCAAGCTGCTCGGCACGGATGCGCTGCCACCGTGCCCTTCCATACAGGTGCGAGAAGGCCGAGCCACCTCGCTGCCTTGCCCACTTCGACTCCACTAGTCTGCCTTTCGGCATTCCAGCGGTGGCACCTCGTGGTTGGCTGACGTGATCCACCACACCAGGCATCGCATGCGTGCCGAGCATCGATCAAACGCAACGACTGCCCTCGTGCGGTTCTCTTGGATGTCGCCCACGAATAGCGTCGGCTTCAGTACCGGTGCCTCGCACTGCACGAGCATCGCATCATCGGGACGGGCTACCTGCACCACTGTCCGGCTTGTGACCACTCGATCCTTGGCAGGGTGTGTCGTCGAGCACGCAACCAACAGCAGGAGGCACGGCAGTGTCCAGCAGGGCTTTAGCATCCGCATTGGTCTTCTCCAGCTGGCGGACCTTGTCGCGCAGCGTTTGGCCCTTGGTGTCGGCCTTGTCCAGTTCATTGTGTAGGCCGTCGAGGGCCTGGCTGTCGAGATCGCGAAGGCGCTTCAGTTCCGCAATCGCCTTGTCCTGATCCTTGTTCGTGTCGACCTGCTGGTCGAGCGTGCCCTTCACCTGACCGAGCCTCTGACTCAGGTCCAGCGTGGACTCGGTGAGCGACTTCGTGCGGAAGTACGCCATTGTTCCGTACACGCCAAGGATGATGACTACGAGGATCAAGCCGTATTCGACTATCAGCCTGGCCTTACTGGTCAGGTAAGACCACGCACTACTCAGCAGTGTCGCCATCTTGCGAACTCCGGTTAAGCCCAAGCCGTGCCCATACGAAGCGCTGTAGCACCTGAATGGCGGCGCGGGCGCCCAACATGCCAAAGGTTCCGGCAATGAAGGCAGTCCACACGATGCTCAGTCCCCACGCCGAGCAGAGAAGGCCGCTCAGGGCTCCGACGAACCCAGCGGCCATGAATTCGATAACGGCACGAGTGACGGATAGCGGCTGTTGCGCATCCATCGCACGTAGGACAGCACCGATCGCGCCACCGACAGCAGCGAACGCGGAAACGGCCAGCAGTCGGATCCAGTCGAACGACGGCGAAGGTGGAAGCTCGTTCACTGAACCCCCAGTTCGAACTTCGCACGCTCCCAACGAAGCTTGCGATCGTCGATGCCGGTCAAGCCTCCGTTGATCTTTCGCGTCAGCGCGGTGAAGTCACGCGTGTCGGCGATATCGTTGCAATGGTGGGCCTTCCACCACCAGCCAGACGTCAGCGAGGCGTAGTCCTCGCGCTCCAGCATCGTGGGGCTGTGAACAAAATCAACGCCAAACTCGGTCGAGGCAGCAGCGTAATTGTCCCGGCCTGTGATCATGATCAAGCCGCGACCCATAAAGCGCATCCCGTCTCCTGGCTGAGTGTTACCCAGGTCATGGCGACCTTCATAGCCGCGCTGCTGCTCTGTAGGACCCCAAATCTCTCTCGTACGAGAGAAGCCCATGGACTCGTGACCGACCTGCGCGATGAACGCGGAAACTCGCCATCCGCCATCGATGTCGTAGAGCTCCATGGCCTTGGCAAGCGGATCGACCCACAGCTTGGCGCGCGGCAGCGAGATACCTGCTGCCTTGCTCAGCAACTGTGCGTCCATCGGATGCTCCGGAATAGGTTGGCCAGCGCGCTGAGGGGAGCAACGCGCTGGCCGATGCGCCCGAGGGGAGGCGGGCACAAAACGAAGAAACCCGGCACGGGGCCGGGTTTCGAAGGTGACTATCACTAGGCGCGAGGATATCGATTTTTTGGGTGGGCATCACCCACCCACTTTCAGACGCAGGCACTATGGGCAGCGAAACGCCATCAAGCGTGCCGAGCCTTCATGATCGATGCGATGTCTTCGGCAGACAGCCGAGGGGTACCCGCTACGTTGATCGAGGCTGCGCGAAGAGGTTCGAAGACGCGGATCATCCTCTTGCTCGCGCCGACGGTCGGGCTGTGGGAGTTCAGGTCGTGGTCCTTGAAACGGGAAAACCTTCCCATCGTCTCGATGAGAAAGAGGGCTGCGCTGTAATACTCGCCCTCCTCATTGCCATCGAAGCCCGGGAAACGAGGCTCACCGTAGGGATATGCCTCTGCCACAACGGCTCTACCAGCTTCGTCGAGATCCGCATAGCTCAGCTCGATGAAGTCGTACATGTCGAGCACGCTCACCACATGCGACACGTGGGGAGGCGTAGCTTCCTCATCGTCGAGGAGGAAGCCATGCTCCCAGTTGATCGCCCAATCATTCTTGCTCCATAGCGCCTGCGCCACGAGCTTCGAATCCACGCCGTCACGGATATTAAGCGCCGTATGGATCTCGGCCAACATGGCCAGACCTAGACGCTGTGCGTTCGTCAGTTCCATCAATTTTCCCCTTGGTTTCCGACCTCACCCGTGGCTGATCTTAGCGCAGGGCGGTTTCGGTAGGCACCTAACATCAGCCCCGGGTGCCTCGACGGGAGGGCCGCTAAGTAAGCGCTTGCTGAAACTGACGCTCAGCCTGGTGGAGGTCGTCGGTGCAACGCTGGAACGTCCAATCGTAGACCGACGCCCACCCTTCCCGGTAGGTCTTCCATGAGAATCCAGCGAGTTCGGCACGTCCACGGTCGCTCAAACGCAAGTGGCCTACTCCGACGCAATCGGTGCAGGTCTTGTAGACGCCCATGGTGTTGGCCGTCATGCCACGACCTGAGCAGTATGGGCAGAGTCCCGCGCTCGCCAGCTCGTTGAGTACCGCGGTACGGACCTTGCCGTAGCCTCCGGCCAGGGTCGTTAGACCCCGCTCGGTGACGACCAGGCGCGGCCACCGGTTGGCGTGCGCGGTCGCGTAGGCGCCCGCCCCTCGGCTACCGCGCGTGGCGATCGCCAGCAGTCCGTCAAGCATTGACGCTTCGCGCTTCGCCCATTCATCGCGCATCAGGGCGTCAACCATGTCATTGAGTTGGTCCTTGGAAAGCTTGGCGCCGTCAGGCCACCAGACGCGGCACAGGACCTCGCGGCCGATGCCGGCGGCAACCATGCCCAGGGCGGCAGCGACGTCCGTGGCGACGATGTCGGGGATACCACCCGACCCGATGTCGAACCTGCAGTTCTTGGCGTTGAGCATGGCGAGACGTTTCCCGGTGTGCATGGTTTTCCCCTATTTCTGATGCGCGTCGTGCATGGCGCCAGCGGCGCCGCTCTTTTTCTGTTGCTTGGCAATCCGGCGCACGAGCGCCGCAGCAGCTATCAGGTCGCGCGCCGCCTGGTCGCAGCGGTCCGCGACGTCGTCAAGGCTTAACGATGGGTCGGCCATGTCGGCGGTCAGGCGCGAGACGGCGTCCAGCTTGTACTGGGCGCGTTCGGCGAGCAGACCGCCAAGGTTCATGCCGGCGACACCTCAATCCGGATGTCAAACTGCCCTGTCGATCCTTGCTCCTGGGTGTATCGGAAGCTGATACGCGGGTCGTTGTCGGCGAGCGAGTAGGCATCGGCGATGCCGTCGCGAACGGCCTTGAAGGCCCCGCGGATGTTGTCGTCGTCCATGGGTGTGCGCGAGATCCGAGTGAGGGTGACAACCACCGGCAGCTTCGGGCGGCGAGACCCGCGCAGGCTCCAGAAGGCACGCTCGCGCTCGTCCTTTACGATGCGGGCCTTCGTGCGCCAGTGGGAACGACTGTTCGGGCCGGCGCTCAGCTTCATCTGCATTTCGATGACCAGCGGCCTCACCATGACGCCTCCGGCCCGAACTGGGGCGCCAGCTGCACGAGCATGATTTCCTGATACGCCAGCAGCTGCTGGTCGGTACCGTAGAACTCGTGGAAGCGACGCGACTCGCGCTCCAGGCTGGGACCGAAGGCCTTGGCCTGCTCCTCGTAGCCGTGGTCGGGGTACGGCAGGCGCTTCGCCTGGTGGTGGAAATGGCAGAGGCAGATGGTCGCGTCATGGCCGATGCGCCGGCCACCTGACAGAAGGTGGTGCATCTCAAGGTCATTACCGTAGCTCGCCCGCGCCAGCCCATGGTCGACCGTGTTGAGGTGGCAGGCGACACAGCCGCGAGCCTTGGCATCGTCCCAACGCGTTCTCTGAGCCTTTGTGGCGACCCGCTGGCGACGGGCCATCAAGCCTTTACGGTCGTAGACCCTGATGACCGTGCCGTCCTCGTCGAACTCGACCGTCACGCGCTTTGCAGCGGCCTTAACGACGCCAGTCGCACCGAAGCCACGGGCCGACTTAATGGGGGCCTTACGGAGGAATGGTTTGCGCTTCACGGAGCGGTCTCTGCCTTGGCACGGGCAGCACGCCACTCATCTTCGAAGGGCAAGCCCTGCTTCCTCAGCTCGGCGATGATCTCGCGACCAAGCGTCGCGGCGTCGTCGGGAGGCAACCGGAATCGGCAGGCCGTGCTGTAACGGCGCTCCTCCGTGAGGAATCCGGCAGCGACCAGCTTCCGCAGGTGGGCAAGTGCCACTGGACCAGTACACCCGGACTCCTTGGCGTAGTCCCACGAATGGACGCTCATCAGATGCACCGTGTGGCCGGTAGGTTCGCGGACGCTTATGGTCACGGCGCCACCGACGTAGTTGTGCCGGTATGCCCACGTCGATGACGCCTTTGTGGCCGCGACGGCGATGCGCTTCGCTTCGGTCAAGTCGATCTTCATTCAATTCCCATCCCAGGCTTGATGGCGCGCTGCATGCGCTCGCGGTAGGTGGCGAGAGTCTCGGCTTTCTTGCCAAGCGCCTTCCGCCAGAAGGCTTCGTAGTCCTTGTAAACCTGACCAGGTGCTTGCGGAGTTGTTGAGGCATCGAAGACGAGAGGGCCATCAGGGTTCTTGCCCCATTCGTCGCCCTGGGCGTTGCGCGCATAGACGGGACGCGGGTCCATGCCTGCATCGCGGAACAGGTCAGTCATCTCGGCCATGAACGGGAACTGGGCGCGGAGGGCGGCCTTCGCCGTGCCACGCTCGGCAGCGGCACGCTCGATATGAGGCCTTAGCCGAGCCACCATCTTTTCGGGTGTCAGATCGTCAGGGCGTGACGCCGGGCGGCTCATCCGAATGCCACCCCGTCGGCTTCGTCCCACATGGCGTCGGCCGTGCGGGCGCGGCTACCCTTCACGGACGGCGGCGTGGCCTTGGCCATGTGGAACGTCTGGTGACGCCCATTGAACTCCAGGGCAAGGTCAGCCACGTCGCCGTTGCGCTGCTTCGCCAGCAGCATCTCGATGTAGTCGCGCACGGCGTCATCGGGGCGCCACAGGAAGATGACGACATCGGCGTCGGACTCGATGGAACCGGAATCGCGCAGGTGCTTCATCAGCGGGCGGACGCCGGCAGCCTCGCGATTGAGCTGCGACAGCAGCATGATCGGTATGCCGAGCTCTTTCGCCAGGTTCTTGAGCGTGCGCGTGATCTCGCCGATAGCCAGCGCGTGCGTGGCGGCCTTGGGCGGCGTGATCAGCTGCAGATAGTCGATCACGATGATGCTGAATGGTGTGGCCGCGTGGCACTGCCTGACGCGGGCGCAAAGGACGTCAATCGTGATACCCGAGTGGTCGTCGATCAGGATCGGAAGCCCGGTGATGATCGTCGTGCCTTCGGTCCAGCGCGCCCAGTCGCTCTCGTCCATCCGCTTCGGCGTACGTAACAGCTTGCCGTCGAACTGCCCGGCGGACGACACCATGCGGTCGTTCAGCTGCGTGCCGCTCATCTCCAGCGAGAAGATGCCGACGTGTTTGCCGGTGGCTTCCTTCTTCGCGTGCGCGGCGGCGGTGCGCGTGACCTGAAGGGCGAATGCGGTCTTGCCTACGCTTGGGGTAGCCGCGACGATGATGAGGTCGCACGGTTGGAGCCCACCGGTCAGATCGTCGAGCTCGGGCAGGCCCGTGGGCACGCCAGTCAGATCGCCCGTGGCCTTCATTCGCTCTTCGAGCGCATGGAACGACATGCGGCCAAAGTCACTGATGTGACGCATCCCACCATCGACGCGAGCGGAGCAGGCGCCGATCAGCCGCTGGGCCTCGCCCATGACGTCGTCGCCATCGAGATGCGCGATCAGGCTCCCCGCTTTCCGGATGCGCCTGGTCACTGCGGCCTTCTGAACAACCTCCGCGTAGGCCTTGAGATTGCCATGACGCCAAGCGTGCGACATCGGCTCGCCGGCGAGGATCTCGCGAAGATCAGGCCGCTCGTCGGCGATGACGAACATGTCCACCTGGCGGCCCGACAATGCGCGGTCACGAATCTCGGCGAACACAGCGGCATAACCGCGATGGTGAAAGTCGTCGGGGGTCAGGATGTCGGCAATTTGCCAGTAGGCCTTCGCGTCATCCATGCACGCGCCGATCACCACCGCTTCAGACAGGCTCGCGCTCATGCTGCCTGCTCCATCGGCGGGTTGCTCTGCCCTGCCGCCTGACGCGTTGCACGGCGGTGCATGGCCTTCTCGTAGACCTTGGCGACAACGTCCTCACGGATCAGGTAGTCGAAGTTCGGCTCCCAGCCGGCGTGGTCGCCGCCGTACGGTCCGGTGCCGTTGAGGAACGGGTCTTCGTTGCACTCGGCGAAGATCGCCCGGAACACGGCTGGCAGGCGGTGCCGCTCGGGCAGCAGCGCCCAGGCCTTGTCCATGGCTTTCTTGCGCTTTCGCGACAGGGTCGCCGGTTGCGATAGCTGCGGCAGCTGCATCCGGTAGGCGGCGACGATGTCCTCGTACGGCACAACGGTTCGTGCACGACGACGAGCAACCGAGGAAGGCTCGGCGCCAGCCGAGTCACCCCCGGCAGGGGGTTGGGGGTTGCTCTTATCTTCTTCTCTTCTCTTCTCTTCTCTAGGTAACGCACCGGTAACGGTTGCAGCGTTACCTGAAGAGTTACCGTTGCCGTTACCCTTTGCGTTAGCTTTGAATGTAGCGACGCGTTTTGCTGTCTGAGAGCGCGCTTTCGCTGTCGTTCCGTTGTGTCGGTCGAACTTCGGCAGGCGAATGCCGCCTTCGTATACCTCCAGCCAACCGACCGCCGCAACGGCTTGGCAGAAACCGGTAACGCCGATCTTTGCATCGAGCAACGCCAAGGTAACGCCGACAGCGTTACCGTCCACCGTGTGCTTGTCGAACCAGCACCACATCTTGAACAGCTTGCCCACCGTCAGGTCGGTGTCGGTCCAGCCGAGCGCAGCCGTGAGGACCATTACCTCCGGCTTTTCCGGCGTGTCGCATTCCATCTTGAGCCATTCGCCAGCCATGTCAGTGCACCACCTGTGCGGCCGGACGCGACCTTGCGCGAAGCTCGAGCACGCGCTCGTGGACCTGGTCGGCGGATGCGCCTATGACCGATGACAACGCGGTCATCGAAGTGCAAGCCGTCTCGGACAGAGCGGTCGTATACGCGGCACTGGCGGTGTCGGCAGCGCGCGAGACCAGGCGCTGGAAGCATGCGGAAATCATCGCAAGGTCGGTCAGGTCATCATCGTGCATAGCTACTCCGGGGTCCGGGAAAGTGCAGACACGCAACCGACCGGACTCGGCTGTCCCCGGGTAGCTACCCCCGAGTTAGCGTGCTGCTGGTTGAACAACGAGGCCTGCGGCGAGGGCGCCAGCGAGGCGAGATACATTTCGGCAGCTACGAGCTGCTCAGGCGTCGGCCCATTGGCGAGCACGCGGAGGCATTGCCACCGGCACTGGTTCACCAACGAAGCAGACGCCTGGCGGTTCACCGTACGAACCGCTTCAGAGTGCGAGCCGTCGCGAACCAGAGGTTCCACTCGGCGGGGTTGAAGCGATCTCGCATGGGCAGGACGGCCTTGGTGTGGGTGCGTCCATGGTCGTCTGCGCCAGCAACGACGCCGGGGCGAAATACCCCCACTGCAGGCCCTGCTTTCGGGGATGCGTCCATCAGGCCACCGGTGCGGTCTTCGCCGCGGCGCGCAAGCGATTGATAAGGCCGATCAGGGCCGCCTGGTTTGCGTGGCCCGCTGCGGCGATCGCGTTCATCTCATTGGAGCTGATGACGTTGTCGGCGAGCGCGTCGTGGATCGTGCGCGAGAGCTCACCTTCCGCCATGCCCAGGTCGAGAAGGTGGTGCACCACGGTACGGGAGGCGACGCCGCCCATGTCAATGCATGCCAGGGCGTAACCGTGCTCCTGCGCCAGCGCCTGAAGGATTCGGTGGTCACCTGTCGCCGCCATGATCTCGGCGGCCTCGGCAAGCGTCAGGTGGTTCGTCGTGTTGTTGACGTTGACCTTGTTCCGCAGGATGCCGGCGGACATTCCGATGCGGGGCGCCAGCGATTCGGCGCCGCCTGGATAGGCGTGGACGGTCTGGGAGGCGGCGTCGAGGACATGCATGGCGGTCTCACTCACATGAAGAATTGGCGGGGTGGTGTCGGTAGAGTCGTCACCATGGAGATCACGACAGGGGATTTAGGGGGCGTCGAAGCAGTGGAGGGTCAGCGCCCTGCTCGCTTTCGCAGCGGCCAGAACGCGCACATGAAGAAGGCCAGCAGCGTGAGCGCGTCGACGCCCACGTCAGCTAGCCTTCCGGGTCAGAACAACTTCAGCTGTTTCGGCCGTCGCCCCTGCCGAGGCGGCCGGGCTTCGGTGTACCGGCGTTCGCTCGCGGTCGCTCGCGTCGGCCTGGACGTGTATGGCCAGCCGCACGAGACTTTCTCCGACCGCATAGCGTGGCTCTGTGCCCTGCTTGATGCGGTTGATCGTCGGTTGGGACGTGCGCACGGCTTCGGCGATGCGCGCCTCGGTCCATTGGCGGCTCAAAAGCAGGTTGATGGCTTCGGCTGGGGTCATGGTTGCGAACCCTATACGTGTTCGCATAGCAAGTCAATGCGTTTGCGTGTTGGAACGCATACGCATATGCATCGGATGATGCATATATGAATAGACTCGTCGCCAACTTACGGGCCCTCATCGCCCGCCAGGGGATTTCGGAGAACGAATTGTCCGAGCGGACTGGCGTCCCTCAGCCAACGATCAACCGCATCCTGCGTGGTGAGAGCAAAGATCCACGCGACAGGACTGTGCTACCCCTTGCGAACTTCTTCGGTGTCCCGCTTGAGATGTTGAAGCGCGGAGACGCGTTAGACCCGAAAGCAGCGATACCTGTCACAGTGCGTGCCTACGACGTAGAGCCTGTGGAAGCCGATGAGGGCTTCGACCCAGACACGGAAGCCATGGTCGACTCTGTTGAAATCGAGATAAGCGCCGGAAACGGCACCGTGGTCCCTGAGTTCGTGCCAACGCGCACCCGCCAGCGCTACACCCTCAAATGGTTCAAGGACATGGGCGCTAAGCCCGAGGATGTCCGTATTGCTGGCATCCACGGCGACAGCATGGAACCCACTCTCTACTCCACGGATCGCATCGCCTTTGACCTAGGCAAAACCCGAATCATCAGCGGCCGGGTTTATGTGCTTAGCCTGGGCTTTGAGGCACGTGTGAAGCGGCTCTTTCGCGTAGCGGACGGCAGAATCCGGGTTGTGTCAGACAACCCCGACAAGTCGCGCTACCCGGACGAGTTTGTCGAGGATGAAACTGCAGGCTTCCTCGTTATCGGGGAAGTCATTGAACGCAAAGGCTCGGGAGGGCTTAGGTAATGGAAGCCAAAGATGCACCGAAGCCAAACCTTTATCGCGCGCGACGCTTTCGACTGAATGAGGCTGCCCTAGAGAGGCACTTTGTGGAAAAAGGCATTACGCATCAGTGCCCCTTCTGCTCTAGTGTCCGGTGGCGGCTGCTCGGAACCGACATGGTCCCCGTTCTTACTGTTCCCTGGGGCACTGGAGACGGGCATACGTTTATGGAAGGCGTGGCCGCGATCTCGTTCACATGTGAAAACTGCGGGTTCCTCAGGCAGCATGCGGTTACCCTCTTCGAGGGAGTGCTGGAGGAAGTGACAAGTGGCTGACAGAAACTGGACTCGAGATCAGGATGGAACGCCACGTATCGGGCAAATGCCGCCCGCCTTTGACGGTGGCGGCGGACCGGGGGATGATGGGCGCATGGAAGCACGCGTAGCCAAGCTCGAAGCCGCAACCGAACACATGCGCGAAGATGTTCGCGATATCAAGGTTGACTTGCGCTCGATCCGCGACAACGCGCGGACAGACTTTCGCTTGCTGTTCGGGGCGCTCATTGCTGTCGCGCTGGGCTTGGCAGGCCTCATGGCGCACGGATTTAAGTGGCTCTAACGCAAGCCTCGAAGTAGTAAGAGAGCCCGCCAAGCGGGCTTTTTTATGCATCGTGCTATGCGTTTTCGGTAAATTATGCATTTGGGCATTGCATACCTATGCGTGTTCGTATAACTTCTCTCCCACGCCACCAACCGGCGAAGGGAGAGGACGATGGGCACCACCGCACTCAATTCGAACCACCAGGCGCTTGCTCAGCGCGCCGACAGCCTGATCCAGGCTGTAAACCAGCTGATCGCCGACTTCGAGTCCGACGTCAACGTGCCGGCCGAGGCCGCCATCCACGCGAAGGATGCCTTCGTCGCCCTCTGCCGCGCAGATCTCGCCTTGCGAGACGCCATCACCGAGAGCACCCGCGGTCACTACGAAGAGCTGGCCCGTGAGGCCGTGACGGGTGACCGTCTTCCGGGCGGCAGGACAGTGCTCAAGGTCTCATGCGCCTGGGATTTCAGGGCCGGATCGGTCGGGGTGAACGCATGAACGCCCGTCCGTTCCTTCTCGGCTTGCTCGTCCTCGTCTGCGTGACCACCCTCGGTTGCGCTTCGACGTTCTTCGTCCGCAAGACCCAGCGCGACCTCGACGTTGAACAGTGCACCTACGGTGCCGTCGTGCCGCACAACATCCGTCGGCGTGATCGCGCCAATTACATCCAGCATGTGGCTGTGCCGGCATGCATGCGCGCTAAGGGCTACAGCGAATGATCGGCCAAACGGTACAGCAGCGCCGCGCGCTCCGTTATGCCGTGACGAAGGCAGCAGGCGACCGCGAAGTCCAGGCCGCCGAGCGGTTGAAGCACGCTGCTTCGTCTACGCCGACCCTGCAGCGCTACTTCGAAAGCCCACGCGGCGTCGTGCTGATGCTGATCGTTGGACTCGCGATCTTCGTGATGTTCGCCCCGGTGGGATCGCTGTGATGCGCCGGCTGATCGAGTGGTGGCTTTCCGCACCGGTCGACGAGAAGACAGCCGTCGTCGTGATCGTCGGCCCCTGGCTTGCGCTTGCCGCCCTACTGCTATCCCTTCCTCCACCGCATCACTGACCTCCCCGCCCCGTGGAGGAGCACGGGGCACAAGTGAGTCGGCTAACGCATAGACGGTTCCGCCGCTGGGAGCACCTGGCGCATGCGCAGGATCAAGAGTGGGAGCCGCCTCACTTGTATCGATCTCTCAACACGCCGGGTTGCCCCGGCAAAGGAATTCGCACCGTGAGCAAGACACCGACCCGCATCTATGCCGTGAAGCACCAGTCCGAATCCGGGCCGCGGCTCGTGCGCGCCACCAGCCAGTCCGCCGCGCTTCGTCACGTCGCCCAGGACGAGTACCAGATTCGCGTCGCTTCGCAGGACGACCTGGTCATCGCTATTCACAACGGCGCCGATGTCGAAACGGCTTCGGCCGAGGCCCCGTCGAGCGCGGACGCAGTCTGATGGCTCGCGGCGTCAACAAAGTGATCATCGTCGGCAACCTCGGCGCCGATCCTGAAACCCGCTACACGGGCAGCGGCACGGCCATCACGTCGCTGCGCATCGCGACCTCTGAAGCCTGGACCGACAAGGCCTCGGGCGAGAAGCAGGAGCGTACCGAGTGGCACCGCGTGAAGCTGTTCGGGAAGCTGGCCGAGATCGCAGGGGAGTACCTGAAGAAAGGCCGCCAGGTCTACATCGAAGGCTCGCTCCGCACCGACAAGTACACCGACAAAGACGGCATCGAGCGCTACTCGACGGACATCATCGGTAACGAGATGCAGATGCTCGGCGGCCAGCCCTCAGAGCGACCGGCTGATAGCTACGGCGAATCCCGGTATGGCGGTGGTACTCGCGGCAACGCCGGTACGACTGGCAAGGGCCGCGCGCAGCGCGACTTCACTCAGCGCGCCCACGACACCCCGCCCCAGTCCGCCGGAGCACCGGCGAACGAAGGCTTCGATGATGACGACATCCCGTTCTAGAGGACACATACGCCGGATATCCCGGCGAAGGAATTCAAATGCGCGTTGCGCAGAACATCGTTGAAGTAATTGCCCGGGCAGAGTTCGAGGGAAACCTCGTTCGGCTTACGGGGCAGCTTGACCGCCCGACGTACCAGGCGATCAACAAGGTCCTAGACGCCGCGGGCGGCAAGTGGAACCGAGCGGCGAAAGCGCACGTCTTCGCAGGTGACGCCTACGAGGCGTTGGATTCGGTGTTCACCACCGGTGAGATAGCGGTACCGAAAGACGAGTTCGACTTCTTCCCCACCCCGGGCTGGCTGGCTGAGCAGCTCGTCATCTCCGCCCGAATTGTCCCCGGCATGCGCGTGCTCGAGCCGAGCTGCGGCGAAGGTGCCATTGTGAAGGCAGTCCTTGCCGCCGATGGTGACGTCGACGGGTTCGAAGTTCAGCCGGCAAAGGCAGAGCGCGTGCGTACCGACTTCGGGGTCAGCGTCGTAGAGGCTGACTTCTTGTCGATGCCACCTACCGCCGTCTACGACCGCGTGGTGATGAATCCGCCCTTCCAGAAGCAGGCCGACATCAAGCACGTGATGCACGCGCTCGGGTTCCTGAAGACCGCGGGCCGCCTGGTCTCAGTCATGGGTGCGGGCGTCACGTTTCGCGTCGATCGCCGTGCGGTCGCGTTCCGCGATCTGCTCAGCAAACGCGGCGGAACGATCGAAGCCCTTCCCGAAGGGTCATTCAAGTCCAGCGGCACGATGGTCAATACCGTCGTGGTCGTCATCCCAGGCATCTGACCCATGCCGCGCACGCCCGACTTCTTCTCCGGCTGGTTCGACAACCAGACCACCAGGCACCGCGAGTACTGGAACGACGGAGTACGCGGGCGCCACGCACACCGCAGCGCGATATCCCCGAACAACCCGTGGCGCGAACTACGCGCGCCGTGGGGCACCTATCCAGATCTTCCGCAGAACGCAGCCGAGAACGTCGCATGACTCTACCCGCGCACATCCACAGTGAACGCTACGCACCCTTTCGCGAGCACATGGGTCCCGGCAGAGCCCCAGTCTTCGAAGTATCGGACGTTACCCTTATCGTCAGCGAGAACACTCGGCCCCCAGCCAATGACAAAACCGCTCCTGTCCTGCACGTAACGTACTGTCGGATACGTCTCCGGATTGGGAAACTGACCGAAAAAATCATCGTCCTTCAGGCGCCTGAGCTTCTCGACTTCGCTGGATCGCATGCTGTCGCTCAATCTGTGGTGGTTTCGGAGCACGTAGTATGACCGTCTCCATCCATGTAGGCGATTGCCTGTCGGTGATGTCGTCAATCCCTGACAGCTCCATCGACATGGTGCTGGCTGACCTGCCCTACGGCACCACGCAGTGTGCGTGGGACGCGGTCATCCCCTTCGACCAGCTCTGGGCCCACTACCGCCGGATCACGAAGCCAAACGCTGCGATCGTGCTCTGCGCGGCCCAGCCGTTCACCAGCCTGCTCATCGCTAGCAACCTGGCCGAGTACCGCTATGAGTGGATCTGGGAAAAAGGGAATGCCACCGGCTTCCTCAACGCCAAGAAGCAGCCCTTGCGCGCGCACGAGAGCGCCCAGGTGTTCTATCGGCGCCAGCCGACGTACCACCCGCAGATGACCTCGGGACATGCGCGCAAGACCACCAGCCGGAAGACCGTCGATTCCGAGTGCTACGGCAAGGCGATGAGCCTGACGGACTACGACTCGACGGACCGGTACCCGCGGTCGGTGCAGTTCTTCTCGAGCGATAAGCAGCGCGGCAACTACCACCCGACGCAGAAGCCGGTCGACTACATGAAGTTCCTGCTGCGGACATACACGAATCGTGGCTACACGGTGCTGGACAACACGATGGGCAGCGGTACCACGGGCGTGGCCTGTGTCGAGCTGCCGGACCTCGAGCTCAACTTCATCGGCATCGAACTGGATCCGGCTATCGCCCGGACAGCGCGCGAGCGCATCGACGACGCAGCGCGCCAGCTTCCGCTGCTCACCAAGGATTCCGCAGCATGACCATCACCATCCGTAGCGGCGACTGCCGCGACGCCCTGAAGGCGGTCGCCGCATGACCACTTTCGTCACTTATCGAGTTCGTTCAGCACAGCTCGGAAGAGCCCAACGACGAACGCCGCGTCCTTCGAAACATCCCTGGTCAGCGTATACGCACCGCTCGCCAGGAGTCCGCACGTCAGTTGTGCCGAAAGTGCGCTTCGCTCGGATTCGATTGACCGGTCATCGCTCATCTGCGCTACCCAATTCGAACCACACGTCGCGGCGCATCGAACATACTCCCGAGAGGCTCGCATGACCATTGCAGCTATTTCTTCTGCCGAATTTGAGAAGGCCGTAGCCCGGGCATGTATGCGAGCCGTTGCGCGGAACGCTCGTGAGGAACCGCTGCGCGCCGGCGACCTGACGGCTGTGCGCTACGGGCCGGTGATCAGCGAGATCGCCGACGAGGCCGACCTCTCCATCCCGCAGACGCGGCGGCGGCTCCAGGCGTTACAGCGTGACGGTCGGCTCCTGCGCGACGACAGGCGCGGTGGCAGCACTGCCTGGTGGCTCGTGGGTCTGGCTGCCGAGCACCGCGCTCCCGCAGCTGCTGCGCCGGTTGTGGCTGCGAGTCCGGCGCCCGTCGCTGCCGCCCGTCAGACCTTTACGACTTCCTCCGCGCGCCAGCATTGGAGCGATGTCCTCGGCGTGCCGCGCGACTGCTCCACCAGCGAAGCACGCGCCGCCTTCCAGTCCGCATTCGCAGCCCTTGACCAGGCCGACCCGGACTATCCCAACCAGAGCCGACGCGTGCGTGACGCCATCGATGCGTGCTGCCGCGACCACGAAATCCAGATCGAGGAATGAGCATGGACGAGTCCATCCGCAAGCTGTTTGATCCTTCCGCCCTGCCCACACGCGGCGAACTCGGCGATGTCGAGCATCCCGATCTGAAGCGATTTCACGCGTACCCGCACGGAGAGGAAGAGGACTACTTCATCGATCGTGCCCAGCTGAAGGCAGCTGGTTGGGAGTACTGCTTCGTCGAGCTCGAATATTCCAACGATGAGGCGGCGAATGATCGCTACTTCATGCAAGGCGATCCCGACTTTTCGGCCTGGAACCCGGAGCCTCCCGAAGGTGGCTGGCTGCTCGCCGGCATGTGGGAGTCCGAGGACGGTGGCCCGGTGGCGTTCTACGTGCGCGAAGTGGTAACCGCATGAAGCCCAACACCGAACGACCCGAAGCCTGCGCCATCGGCGACAAGGTACACGCGTTCGTCGGCGGCGCTCACCAGGTGATGACGGTCCAGGCGGCCGAGTCACTCCATACCAAGCTTGGCGAGGCCATCGAGAAGGCCAAGGCCAGCGCCAGCGAGGAAGCAAAGGCATGAGCAACGTAGTCTCGTATGAACACTGCAAGGTTGCAGGTCAGTGCGACAAGCCGACTGTCGAGTATCACGGCTGGGTCTGCGGCCAGGGCCTGAAGCATAAAGGCCCCTGCATCCCATCCGATGCCGAGGAGGCGCGGATGCACGACGATAGGGCAGCGGCCGCCTTCTCCGTGGCGATGCGAGAGAAGCTTGCTGCCGCACGTGCAAGGGGCCGCAGCGGATGGAACGATAAGGCCGATTGCAGCCAGCATCACCTATCCGAGTTGCTCCGGAAGCACGTCGAAAAAGGTGACCCGGTCGACGTTGCAAATTTCGCGATGTTCCTGCACCAGCGCGGTGAGTCGATTCTTCCCGCCCCCACGGGTGAGCAGGCTGGGGAGGTGGTGGACTGGAACGACAGCGACGTGGAGACGCTGCGCTGTCTTCGCGATGCGATCGGCAAGTACGTCAACCTGAAGAAGCTCTGGGTGCCGACCATTGACAAGATGCTGTCTCGGGCGCGTCTCGTTACAGATCCATGCTTCATGCCCGGCACGAATTACGGTGCCCAGTCGAGCCCCGTCGGCGTACCGGATGCGCTGGCCGATCCGAACAACCCCTGGCGGCGCGCCGTCGAGCACGCCGGCTACCTGGTCACCGCCGTCGAGCGCTATAGAGCAGCGCGCGATGAAGAGGCGGTCACTTACGAGGAAGTGGAGAACGCCGATGCCGCGACTGATGAACAGGTGAGTGCCCTGGAACACGCCCAGGAAGAATGCACGGAGGCATCGCGGGCCTTGAGAAGTGCGTGCTATGAGTTCACTAAGCGCCGCGATCGAGCCATGGCTTCGCTCGAAGGCACGCCTGTTTCCAAATTGGAAACTCCGTCGTTCCAGGCTCGCGTCACAGCGTGGATGGACCAGTGCTTCCTGCCGTCGCTCTACAGCAACATGACCGAGCGCGGGGATCGGCTCCTCGAGGAAGTTCTGGAGCTGCTGCAGGCTACCGGCTACGACAGGTCCCGCGTCGCGACCTTGGTCGATTACGTGTACGGCCGCCCTGCCGGCGAGCCCTCGCAGGAAGTCGGCGGCGTCATGGTCACCCTGGCCGGGTTCTGCTGGATCGCTGGGCTCGATATGCACGCCGACGGCGAGCGGGAGCTGATCCGCATCACCCAGCCCGAGGTCATGGCGAAGATTCGCGCCAAGCAGGAGGCAAAGAACGCCCTGCACTTCGACACGCCGTTGCCTGGTGCCGCGCCGGAGGTGCCCCGTGGCTGACACCTCGTGGACCGATCAGCCGACGTGCCCCTACTGCGGCCACGTCGAACGCGATGACTGGGAGATCGCTTTCGAAGGAATCGAGGGCGATGTCGAGCATTCTTGCGCCAGCTGCGGCGAGGAGTACAAGCTCACCCGAAACGCCATCATCACTTACACCAGCGAACCGTTGAAGCCGACGACGGAGGTGAAGCCGTGAAAGCCACCTTTCGTCTAGCCAAGACAGCCCTAGCTCGTAGGGGTCACCGGGCTGGCACACAACTCGAACGGGAGTTCCGTGTTGCCCTGAAGCTCCCTGGCATGTTCCACACCGAGAGGCACGTCTCGCGCAGGGGCATGGAACTCGCCGGCCTCCGTGTCACTCCCACGGCCATTCGTCTCGGCATACCACCGACCATTGTCGCCCTGGACGCTGATCACCCAGTCCTCGACCCACCCGGCATCGGTCTTAACCGAACCAACCGTAACGATCATTTCGCCAACGCGGTACGACGTCATGCGTGAACTCTCCACCCTGATGAATGGCGCCATGGTGACGCTGGCCGTGGCGCCACGCAAGAAGGCTTTCTCAGCCCAGGTCGTTCACCGCATTGCGGCTGTCGGCATGCGCCATAGCTTCGGCCATCTCCGGGTCGCTAAACGTGATCGTGGTTCCGGCGAGCGTTGGTCCATCTCCCGCTTTGCGAGGTCTTTTATAGGCGGCCCACGGCGTAACGAAGTCGCCGTCAACGGTCTTCTGTGCGAGGCCAATCTCAATCTCGAAATTACGGTGGGTGATCAGCATGCGTGAGCTCCCGATCCTCTTCAGTGCCCCGATGGTGCGCGCGCTGGACGCCGTGGACAAGACCGCGGTGATCAGCCCTTGTGGGAGGTATCGCTACGTCCTGACCCGGACGTGGGATGCCACCTTGCCGGTGCTCGTGTTCTGCATGCTCAACCCGAGCACGGCGGATGCCAGCCAGGACGATCCAACCATCAGGCGCTGCATCGGATTCGCCAAGCGCGAGGGATGCGGAGGAATCGCCGTCGTAAACCTGTTCGCCTGGCGGGCCACTGATCCCGACAAGCTGCCTATCCTGGACACGGACAAGGCCGGCCCCGAGAACGCCGAGCACGTCGCGTGGACCGTGAGGGGTCGCAGCGTTGTGGTTGCCTACGGTGCGCACTTTTCGGCACACCCGTTCGTGGTTCAGCCCTTCCTGTCACTGCTGCGCGCCAACGCGGAAAGCGTGCATTGCCTTGGCACCACGAAGAGCGGCGCGCCGCGTCACCCTCTGTACGTCCGCGGCGATGCGCCACTGCAGGAGGTCTGATGGGCTGGTCAGTGGGCTACGACGAAAACTGGAAGCGCGACATCGGCTATGGCGTGCCGTCCATCTGCGATCACCCGGGCTGCGAATTCGAGATAAACCGCGGGCTGTCCTACGTCTGCGGCGGCGAGCCCTATGGCGGGGAGCACGGGTGTGGGCTCTATGTCTGCGAGATCCACTACCGCATCGGTGGCGACCGACGCGACAACGTGCGGCTGTGCTCCCGCTGCTACGCCGGCAAGGGAAAGACCTATACCCCCACGCCGGATACCCCGGAATGGATCGAACACAAGGCCACCGATCCTAGCTGGGCGGAATGGCGAGCGGAACAGGAGGCGGCGAAGCCGTGAACCACCACATTATCGACGCATCGGAACTTCGACGTCTGTCCGGGCTTCAGCAGTCAGCAGCCGTGAAACGCTGGGCCAGCAATCAGGGCATCCCAGTAAGCGAGGGCGCGGACGGCCCTTGGACGACCCTCGAAGCCATCAACAAGGCCTTGGGCGTATCCTCGGCAGCAAACGACCACGCGTATTCACCGGACATCGTGTAAATGGCAACAGGACGCCCCCGGCGGCCGGACGCTTCTATTCCGGACCACATTGACCAGGGGAAGCTACCGAAGGGCTGCTACTGGGATAAGCGGGACCGCGTCTGGTACACGATCCTTCCCGGGACGAAGACATCCCGACGGAAGATCGCCGATTCCTCGGCGCTGATGTCCGACCTTCATCGTGTCATGGAGCAGCTCGCCGGCATCGATCGGAGGTCGCTGGACTTCGTGATGGAGCAGTTCGCCGGAAGCGAGAAGTTCCGCAGCCTCGCGCCAGCGACGCAGGATGGTTACGAGAAATACCGGAAGGTGGCCAGCGAGTTCCCGACCGCCGCTGGCAAGCTCGGCACCCTTGCCGTGCGCGGTCTATCAGCGCCGCTGATGCAGAAGATCATCGATAAGATCGCCGACCAGGGCACGCCGACGAAGGCGAACGCCCTGCTCCGCTACCTGCGCCGCATGTTCCGCTGGGCGAAGAACCGGGGGTACTGCGAGCACAACCCATGCGCAGGACTCGAGCAAGCCAAAGAGAGGAAGCGCCGCAGACTCCCCGACGACCAGGTACTCAAGAACCTCGCGGAGTTCGCCCGTAGCCGCGGCGCGTGGACGGCACACCGCAAAGGCGCCTTAGCCGCTTATCTCTGGCCTGCCGTCGAGATCATGTACCTGTGCCGGCTGCGAGGTATCGAAGTCATCACTCTTATGGAGGACGCCGAGCTGCCGAACGGGCTGATGACAAATCGAGTGAAAGGCTCCAGGGACAACGTGGTGGCCTGGACGCCGCGGCTTACGGAGGCGTGGGAGATGATCAAGGAACGGCGGGATTCAATCTGGCAGGCCAGGCGGATGCCCATTCCGATGCATGCGAAGGATCGACCTGTCTTCGTAAACCAGACCGGCGGACCCTTGGCCAAGAGCAGCTTTGACAGCGCATTCCAACGGCTGATGAAGCTCGCGATCGCCGACGGCGTCATCACAGCCGACCAGCGCTTCGGTCCGCACGATTTGAAGCGCAAGGGCATTACCGACACGAAGGGCACGCGCGGCGAGAAGCAGCAGGCCAGCGGTCACAAATCGCAGCAGATGCTGGACGTGTACGACTTCGACGTTCCCGTCGTTGGCACGTCTGAAAAGACCTGAGTTTTACGGTGAGTTTTACGGTTACGGCTATAGGCGTCCGTTACGTACGACTCGAACCGTTGGGAGACATGGTGCCCGGAGTCGGACTCGAACCGACATACCCTTTCGGATGAGGGATTTTAAGTCCCTTGCGTCTACCGGTTTCGCCATCCGGGCGGAAAGAAAAAAGGCGCAGCCGCGATAACGGTTGCGCCTTCAAAAATGCGATGGAGGCCGAGGTCGGAATCGAACCGGCGTACGCGGATTTGCAGTCCGCTGCATGACCACTCTGCCACCCGGCCATCGCTTGCGCAGCGCGAGAGTAACCGCGAAGCGCTTAAAAAACAAAACCTCGGAGGTCCGAGGTTTTGTAGAATTACTTGGAGCGGGAAACGAGACTCGAACTCGCGACCCCGACCTTGGCAAGGTCGTGCTCTACCAACTGAGCTATTCCCGCGTCGTTGTCCAGCTATTTTAGATCAGATCGGATTTGTGTCAACCACTTTGCACCGTCTTTTTTTCACTTTTTTTCACGTCCTCTGAATCCCCGCGCAAACTGGGCCACGCAGCCCTCAAATAGTCGAGTCCGGACCATATGGTGAGGATTCCGGCGAGGACCAGGAGCGCTTCGCCGATGTTGTAGGAGGCCAGGGACTCCGTATCGTGCTGAACCAGGAGCACCACCAGGGCCACCATCTGCGCCAATGTCTTCAGCTTGCCGAGGAAGGCTACCTTCACCTTCGAGCGGGCGCCTATCTGCGCCATCCACTCGCGCAGCGCGCTGACGCTGATCTCGCGGCCGACGATCACCGAGGCCGTGACGGCCAGAAGGACGCCCTGCCAGCCGCCCGGATGGGACTGCACCAGCAGGAACAGGGTCACAGCCACCATGAGCTTGTCGGCCACCGGGTCGAGGAACGCGCCGAAGGCTGAAGTCAGGTTCATGCGGCGTGCCAGATAGCCATCGAGCCAGTCGGTGAACCCCGCGATCACGAAGACCGCCGCGGCACCGAGGTTCGACCAGCGGAAGGGCAGGTAAAAAACGACGACCATGACCGGGAGCAAGAGCACGCGGAAGAGGGTCAGCCAGGTAGGCAGGTTGATTCGCATAGTCGGTCGCATGCAACTTAGGGGTGAAGCATGGCATAGATGCGTTCGGCGAGGCCGCGATCAATCCCCTTCACGCTCATCAATTCTTCCACGCCGGCAGCTTCGACCCCCGCCAGGCCACCGAAAGCCTTGAGCAGCGCTGCACGGCGACGCGCACCCACGCCCGCCACGTCTTCGAGTGTGCTCCGTTCACGTGCGGCTTCGCGACGCCTGCGGTGCCCGCTGATTGCAAAACGGTGCGCTTCGTCACGAACTGCAGCGACCAGGTGCAACGCAGGTGACGAGGTGCCGGGATGTAGCGTCTTCCCGCTCTCGGCAAGAACCAGCGTCTCTTCGCCGGCGCGACGGCCCGGGCCCTTCGCCACACCCACCACACGGATACCCTCGACGCCCAGCTCGCGCAGCACGTCCACAGCCTGCCCCACCTGACCCGAGCCACCGTCGATGAGAAGGATGTCCGGCTTCGCGCCACCCTCGACGACTTTCTTGAAGCGACGCGTCAAGGCCTGGTGCATGGCCGCGTAGTCATCACCCGGCGTAATGCCTGCGATGTTGAAGCGGCGGTAGTGCGATTTCTCCGGCCCTTCGGGACCGAATACCACGCACGACGCCACGGTGGCCTCGCCTCGCGTGTGACTGATGTCGAAGCACTCGATCCGTCGCGGCGGTGTCTCGAGCTCAAGCACCTTCTGCAGGTCGTCGAAGCGCGCCAGCAGCGTATGCCGGCTGGCGAGGCGAGACGTGAGCGCCGCACTGGCATTTCGCTGCGCCATCTCGAGGAATCGCGCGCGCTCGCCGCGCACGCTGGGCTTGAGCGATACGACGTAGCCGGCGTGATCGGAAAGCACCTGCGCCAGCACGTCGATATCTTCCACGGGGTCGCTCAGCACCAGCTCGCGCGGCACCTGGCGCTCCAGGTAGTACTGCGCCATGAACTGCGCCAGCACGTCGCCCACCGACGCATCGATCGGCAGGCGCGGGAAGAAATCGCGCGAGCCCAGGCTCACGCCATTGCGGAAGAACAGCACGCTCACGCAGGCCATGCCGCCTTCCAGGCAGCACGCGATCACATCCATGTCCGCGCTGGCGCCCTGCACGAAGTGCTGGGCCTGCAGCTTACGCAGTGCCGAAACCTGGTCGCGCAGCGTCGCGGCGCGCTCGAAGTTCAGCGACGTGCTGGCCTGGTCCATCGCCAGGGCCAGCTCGTCGATCACCGCACTGCTGCGGCCCTCGAGGAACATCTCGGCATGGCGTACGTCGTTCTGGTAGTCGGGCACGTCAATCAGGCGCACGCAGGGCGCACTGCATCGGCCGATCTGGTGTTGCAGGCAGGGGCGCGACCGGTTGCGGAAATAGCTGTCCTCGCACTGACGCACCTTGAACAGCTTCTGCATCAGGCCAAGGCTCTCGCGCACGGCAAAGGTGCTTGGATACGGGCCGAAATAACGTCCCGGCCCGGTCTTCGCGCCACGATGGAAACCGAGGCGCGGATACTCCTCGCCCGCGGAGAGATAAATGTAGGGATAGCTCTTATCGTCGCGCAGCACGATGTTGTAGCGCGGCTTGAGCGACTTGATCAGCTGCGACTCGAGCAAAAGCGCTTCGCCGGCAGTACGCGTCAGCGTGACTTCAGCCCGCGCGATCTGCGACACCATGGAGGCGATGCGCGGATCCATCGGCGGCTTGAGGAAATAGTTGCTGACGCGCTTCTTGAGGTTCGCTGCCTTGCCCACGTACAGCAGCTCGTCCTCCGCGTCGAAATAGCGGTAGACGCCTGGCGAGGTGGTGAGGTGGCGGACGAAGGCCTTGCCGTCGAACGGATGCGACTCAGTGTGCTCCATACCCGGCATTTTAGCGTGCCGGCGCTGACCAGACGCAAAAAACGCCGGCATGGGGTGGACCATGCCGGCGCTCTACCTTCCGTGGGCTGTCGCCGTCCTTGGGGGATGACAGTGGCGACAGGGATAGATTAAGGGCTTGCCCTGGCTGACGCGCCCGGCGCAGACCGGGTCTGCGTGTCGGGCTCGCCCTCGCCGCGCTGTAGGGAAACCCTGACCCTGCTCAGTGGCCGCCCGAGGCGAGCCACCGTTCCGCCCGCACCAGGTCCTCGGCGGTGTCAATGCCGGGCGGGAAGGATTCTGGCGTCAGCCGGACCGAGATGGCGTAGCCATGCTCCAGGACACGAAGCTGCTCAAGCGATTCCGCGCGCTCCAGGGGCGTTCTCGGCAGGGCGGCCAGCCGGCGCAGGAAGCCCGCACGGTAGGCGTAGATGCCGATATGACGCAGGAAGGGTACGTCCGCGGGGAGACTGTCCCGGCTGAGGGCGAAGGGATCGCGCGCCCAGGGGGCCGGCGACCGGGTGAAGTAAAGCGCGCGGCCGTTGTTGGCGCGGACCACCTTGACGATGTTCGGATCGAAGAACTCGTCGGCGTGCGTGATCGGCGTGGCCAGGGTCGCCATGGGGGCTTCGTCGCCCGCCAGCGTGGCGACCACGGCCCGGATACCCGCTGCCGGTGCGAAGGGCTCGTCTCCCTGAAGGTTGACCACGATGGTGTCGTCGGGCCAGCCGAAATGACTGGCCGCCTCGGCGATGCGATCGCTGCCCGACGCGTGGTCTTCGCGGGTCATGCAGACCAGGATGTCACCGCAGCCGCGCAACTCGCGGGCGACCCGGTCGTCGTCAGTGGCCACCACCACCTGCGCGGCGCCGGCCTGCCCTGCCCTGGCAGCCACGCGGCGAATCATCGACTCGCCGTCGATCTTCAACAGCGGCTTGCCCGGCAGGCGGGTCGAGCCGAAGCGCGCGGGCACCACGACGACGAACGGTGGGATCTTCTCGGCCATAACGACATCCGTAGCAGGAAAGCAAAGCGTAGCGCCTTCCCGATGCCGGAGCCATGTATCAGCCTGCGCTTTCCAGCTGGAAGCCGACGCCGTTGGCCAGTTCCATAAAGCCGGGGAACGACGTGGCGACGTTCGCACAGTCACCGATGGTGATCGGTGCCGACGCCACGAGGCCAGCGATGGCGAAGCTCATGGCGATGCGATGATCGCCGTGGCTGTCGATCGCCCCGCCGCCGATCGCACCGCCCTGGATCATCGCGCCGTCCGGCAATTCGTCGATCTTCACACCACAGGCTTGCAGGCCCGCCGCCATGCTGGCGATACGATCCGACTCTTTCACCCGCAGCTCGGCGGCCCCACGGATCGTGGTCAGTCCATCCGCCACCGCGGCGGCAACGAACAGCGCGGGAAACTCGTCGATCATGTCCGGCACGATGTCCAACGGTAGCGCTACACCGTGCAGACGCCGGTAGCGAACGACGAGATCACCGATATCTTCACCACCGCTGCTCCGTTCGTTCTCGACGGAGATGTCGGCACCCATCAGCTCCAGTGCAGCCAGCAGGCCGGTGCGCCGCGGATTCAGGCCCACCCCTTTCAGGCGCAGCTCTGAACCGGGCACGATGCAGGCGGCCACGATGAAGAACGCCGCCGAGGAAATATCCGCCGGCACGTCCACGTCGACCGCGCGTAATGTGTGGCCACCCTCGACGGTGGCCTTACCCGGTGAATACTCGATCGGCCAGCCAAAAGCCTTGAGCATGCTTTCGGTGTAATCGCGGGTCGGATGGGGCTCGATGACTTCGGTTTTGCCTTCGGCATACAAACCGGCCAACAGCAGCGCCGACTTGATCTGCGCACTGGCAACCGGCGGGTGATAGGTGATGCCTTTGAGCATGGCGCCACCGTGGATACGCAGCGGCGGCTTACCGTCGTCCGTATCTATCGAAGCGCCCATCGTCGTGAGCGGATCGGTCACGCGACGCATCGGTCGGCGCGACAGCGACTCATCGCCTACCAGCGTCGAGTCGAAAGCCTGTCCGGCAAGCAGGCCCGCGAGCAGACGCATGCCCGTTCCCGCGTTACCGCAATCGAGCGGCTCAGTGGTACCGCGTAATCCATGCAGGCCCACGCCGTGAACAAGGCGCTCCCCAGCAGCAGGCGTTTCGAAACGCACGCCGAGCTTGCCGAGGATCGCCGCCGTGGCGCGCGTGTCCTCACCCTCGAGAAAGCCGCGGATATGCGATGTGCCTTCGGCCAGCGCGCCGAACATCAGCGCACGATGGGACACGGACTTGTCACCGGGTACGACCACCTCGCCACGCAAGGGAGCGGCAGCGGCGCGACTCAGCCAATCCAGGCGGGTCATGGCAGGTTCTCCAGAAGACGTTGTAGCTCGACGCGGCTACCGATACTGATCCGCACTGTATGCGGCAAGCGATAACCAGCCATCGGACGCACGATCACGCCGCGTTCGAACAGGTGTGCTTCGAAGGCGGCGGCGTCGCGACCGAGGTCGACGAGCAGGAAATTGGTTTGCGACGGCAATACGCGCAGGTCGCGAGCAGCGAGCTCGTCGGCCAGCCACCCGCGATCGCGCCGGTTGGTCTCGCGTACACGGGCCCGATGCTCGTGATCGCCAAGTGCCGCCTCGGCAGCGGCCAGCGCCACGCCGTTGACGTTGAACGATTCACGCAGGCGTTCGCATACGGCGGCCACCGACGCATGGCTGAGCATGTAGCCGATGCGCAGACCCGCCAGGGCGTACGCCTTGGAGAACGTACGCGTAACGATGAGGTTGGGAAAGCGGCCGAGCAGGTGCATCGCCGTGCTGAGGCCTGGGGCATCCACGTATTCGTGATACGCCTCATCCACGACGACCAGTGTCTGTGTCGGCACCTTGCCGAGGAAATCCTCGATCGCGGCATCCGTGAACCACGTGCCGGTCGGATTGTTCGGATTGGCCAGGTAGACCAGTCGCGTCGACGGCGTCACCGCCGCCGCGATCGCATCGAGATCGTGACCATAGGGTGCGTCCGGATGATCGGAAGGCAACGCCGGCACGGCAATGGACGGCGCGCCCGCCGCCGCGGCGGCGATCGGAAACACGGCGAAGCCATACTGCGAATGCACCACCGGATGCTCGGCGTCCGCGAAACACTGCGCCAGCAGCATCAGCAGCTCGTGCGATCCGTTGCCCAGCGTGATACCGGAGACGGATACGCCCAGCTCGCTCGACAGCCGGTGTTTCAGCGCGGCACCGAGGGGATCGGGATAACGCCAGATGTCTTCGAGCACACGCGTAGCCGCGCGCATGGCAAGCGGACTGGGGCCGAGCGGGTTCTCGTTGGAACCGAGCTCGGACAACACGCTGCCGAACTGCCGGCGCAGTGCCGGCAGATCATGACCGGGATCGTACGCACGCAGAGCCGACGTCGCCCGGTTGGCGAGCGTGGCCGCATCGAACGCGGCGGTCATGGCAACGCGACAGGGTAGGAGCCGAGCACGCGGACATCCGCGGCAGCAGGCTTCATCTCGTCGAGTGCAGCTTGCAGCGCTTCGTCATCGACATGACCGGAGACGTCGATAAAGAACGCGTACTGCCACTTGCCGGTATGCGCCGGACGCGACTCGATGCGGTTCATGCTGATGTCGTGACGTGCGAGCGGGCTTAGCACGTCGTACAACGCACCCGGCTTGTCCTTCACCGAAACCAGCAGCGACGTGCGGTCGTTACCGGAAGGCGGGAAGATGGAGCGACCGATGACGAGGAAGCGCGTCGTGTTGTCCGAACGATCCTCGATCGGCCCGGCTATGGTCTTGAGCCCGTAGACACGACCGGCGGTTTCGCCGGCGATGGCTGCGGCCTCCGGCGCGAGGCGGGCCATGCGCGCCGCTTCGGCGTTGCTCGACACCGGCACGCGCTCCGCATCCGGCAGGTTCACGCGAAGCCATGCCTGGCACTGCTGCAACGACTGCGGATGCGAATAGATACGCTTGACGTCCTTCAGCTCACCGCTCAGCGAGAGCAGGTTCTGGTGGACGCGCAGCTCCACTTCGCCGCAGATGGTGGCCTTGGAGACCAGGAACATATCCAGGGTCATCTGGATCATGCCCTGCCCCGAGTTTTCCACCGGCACCACACCGAAGTCAGCGTTTCCGGCGGCCACTTCCTGGAACACTTCCTCGATGCTGCCCAGCGGCAGGCCATACGCGGCGTGGCCGAAATGCTTGCGCACCGCCTGTTCACTGAAGGTGCCCTCGGGACCGAGGAAGCCGATCTTCAGCGGCTGCTGCTGCGAAAGGCATGACGACATGATTTCGCGAAACAGACGTACCAGCTCGGCATTCGGCAGCGGGCCGTCGTTGCGGTCGATCACGCCGCGTAATACCTGAGCTTCCCGTTCGGGTCGGTAATACTCCACCGCCGCCTTCAACGGGCCTTTGGCCCGTCCGACCTGCTGGGCCCAACGGGCACGCTCGCTGATGAGCGACTGCAGTTGCTGGTCGATGCTGTCGATGCGTGTGCGTGCTTCGACGAGCGTGGCTTGTTTGTCGGCGGGGGTCTTACTCATGGACGTCCAGGCGGCTAAGTGGTTACAAATGAAACGGTTACCACCGCAACAGCTATGCTGCACTGCGGTGACCCCCGACTTTAACCGTGCTTTGCTGCAAAGTCCCGCATGAAGTTCACGAGCACATCCACGGCCTCCTGCGGAACCGCGTTATACAGCGACGCACGCATGCCACCGACGGCCTTGTGTCCCTTGAGCGCAAGCAGACTGGCAGCTTCGGCTTCGGCGAGAAAAACCGGATCCAGGGCGCTGTCATGCAAGGTGAATGGCACGTTCATGCGCGAACGCGCGTCGACCGCGACCGGGCTGCGATAGAAACCGCCGGAGCCATCGATCGCGTCGTAGAGCGTTTTCGCCTTGCGCGCGTTGCGTTCGCCCATGGCGACCAGACCGCCCTGCGTTTCCAGCCATTCGAACGTGAGGCCCGCGAGATACCAGCCCCACGTATTCGGCGTATTAAGCATGGAATCGTTCGCCGCATGCTCGGCGTAACGGAAGATCTTCGCCATCGGCCGGCCTTTGCGCGCCAGCAGGTCGTCGCGAATGATCATGACCACCAGGCCGGACGGACCGATGTTCTTTTGTGCGCCGGCGTAGATCAGCCCGAACTTAGCGACGTCCACCGGTTCGCTGAGGATGTTCGATGACATATCGGCAATCAGGGGAACGTCCCCCACGTCCGGCACGTCGTGGAATTCCACGCCGTGAATCGTTTCGTTCGGCGTGTAGTGAACGTACGAGGCACGTGGATTGAGCGCCCAGCTCTCCCGCGGCGGCAACGCGAGGTAATGCGCCGCCTCCGAGGTGGCTGCCACACGGGCATCGATATACGGCGCCGCTTCGCGTACAGCCTTTTCGCCCCAGTGCCCGGTGACGATGTAATCGGCGCTATCGCCCTCGGCGGCGAGGTTCATCGGGATCTGGGCGAAATGCTGCGTGGCCCCGCCCTGCAGGAACAACACCTTGTAGCCGTCAGGAACGCCAAGCAGGCTGCGCAGGCGGCTTTCCGCGGTGGCAGCCAGCTGCATGAACGCCTTGCCACGATGAGACAGCTCCATGACGGACGCGCCCGATCCGTTCCAGTCGAGCATCTCGGCCTGTGCGCGCTTCAACACCGCTTCGGGTAGCGCCGCCGGTCCGGCGCTGAAATTCCAGGCTCTGCTCACTTGGTCTCGTCCACGGGAAAGGTTCCCGCATTATGCCGCTCAGAAGTGGACGAACAGCACCATGGCGATGCCCAAAGCGAGGATGGCTGCGGTGAGGATCAGCCACCAGACTTCGCCACGTGGGCCGGCCGTATCCTCGGGAAGCGGTTCGTCCGGTTCGGGCTCGACCATGACCACCGGTGGCTCGGCGGACCAGCCCGGCCCGTCGAGGACGAAGCGATGCGCAGCCAGTCCGATCTGATCGCCGGGCTGCAGCGAGGCGCGAACGACTTTCACGCCGTTGACGCGTACGGCGTGGCGGGCGGGAACGCGCGCGCCATCGAGGATCAGCTCACCCTCTTCCCAGACCAGCACAAGCAGGGCGGCGTCGTTACCGGGCAGCTCCAGCGGCAACGCACCGTGGGTGGCACCCAGTTCGAGGCGATCACCCACCGGAATGGTCCGGCCGGACAATGGGCCAGCCACAGGACGCAGGGCCACGGTGCAACGGGCATCGGTGGGCTTGGCCACGTCGCGGGCTTCGAGGTCGGCATCGTCGCGGATGAGCATGCGGCAGTCGCCTAGCGAAAGGCTGTCGCCCGCACGCAGCAGGGCGCGCTCGCGCACGGGGCGCGCATTGACATAGACACGGCCGGCATCGGGCATCACGTTCAGCACCATGCCGCGGCTGTCGCGGTGGATACGGACGTGGTTGGCGGCTACCTGGCTCTCGGATACGACGAGGTCGTTATCGTCGGCGCGACCGATCGTAAGGACGGGCCGTGACCAGTGGAAATCACCGCGAGCCGAGCTGACGAATTCGATGCGCATGGAGGAACCGGGACGTTGACGAAGCGACTTTAGCAGAGTGCGGTATCTGTTTGAACGCAAAGGTGTCGACGTTGCGTGACGTTGGGTGCTGATAGACTCCCGCGCTTTCCATCCGACGAGGACACCTCATGGCGAAGATCGATATCCGCCGCCCGCACGGCAAGACCATCGCCGAGGCACGCGCCGTGGTCGAACGCGTGGCCGAGCGCATGCGCGAGAAGTTCGGCACCGAAGGCGGCTGGGAAGGCGACACCGTCACCTTCCAGCGCTCAGGCGTGAAAGGTGCCATCGCCGTATCCCCTTCCGACGTACACGTCACGGCCGAGCTGGGCATGCTGCTCTCACCGCTGAAGGGCACGATCGAAGAAGAGATCCGGAAGAAGCTCGACGAACAGTTCGCCTGACACCCCCGGCTGGCTCGCAAGGGTCGGCTGTGGCATACTAATGGACTTATGCGGCCATTCCGGCCGTTCATCCGACCCGGAACACATGGCAAAAGACGACGTCATCGAAATGGAAGGCACGGTCCAGGAGACCTTGCCCAACACCATGTTCCGCGTGCAGCTCGAGAACGGGCATGTCATTACTGCCCACATCTCCGGCCGTATGCGCAAGCATTACATCCGCATCCTGACGGGCGACAAGGTGAAGGTCGAAATGACCCCCTACGACCTGACCAAGGGTCGCATCACCTACCGCATGAAATAAGCGAGTCTGATGCGATAAAGAGAAAGGCCGCGCAGTGCGCGGCCTTTTTTCGTGCGTTTTTATAGGACATGTCGCATCAGACATGTGGGAGCCTCTTCAGCGGCGATGCTCTTCGGGAGGCACCGCCACTCAAGGTTCTGACTGACAGCCCTTATGCGGTCACATGCGCCGGCTCCGCCGACTCCGTCTCCACATGCAGCTCGTCGCCTTCGACCGACAAGGTGACCTTGCCGCCTTCGGACAGCTTGCCGAAGAGCAGTTCGTCCGCCAGCGCACGCTTGACCTTGTCCTGAATCACGCGAGCCATCGGACGGGCACCCATCTGCGGATCGAAGCCATGCTCGGCCAACCAGCGGCGCGCTTCCGGCGTCACGTCCACGCTGACCTTCTTCTCGGTCAACTGGGCTTCCAGCTCGATCAGGAACTTGTCCACCACGCGCAGGATGTGGTCGAAGTCCAGGGCGTTGAACTGGATGATCGCGTCCAGACGGTTACGGAACTCCGGCGTGAACATACGGCGCAGGGTCTCCATGGCATCCGGTGCGTGGTTCTGCTTCATGAAGCCGATACCGCGACGCGAAGCCAGCTGGGCGCCGGCGTTCGTGGTCATCACGATCACGACATTCTTGAAGTTGGCCTCGCGACCGTTGGTGTCCGTCAGCACACCGCGATCCATGACCTGGAGCAGGATGTTGTAGACGTCCGGATGGGCCTTCTCGATTTCGTCCAGCAACAGCACGCAGTGCGGATGCTTGGTGATCTGCTCGGTGAGCAGGCCACCCTGGTCGAAGCCGACATAGCCCGGGGGTGCACCGACCAGGCGCGAGACCGAATGCGCTTCCATGTATTCGGACATGTCGAAGCGGACCATCTCGATACCCAGCTGCATGGCGAGCTGCTTGGTCACTTCCGTCTTGCCGACGCCCGTGGGGCCAGCGAGCAGGAAGCTGCCGATCGGCTTGGACGGATCGCCCAAGCCCGAACGCGCCATCTTGATCGACGAAGCCAGGGCTTCGATCGCCGCATCCTGACCGAACACCACCATTTTCAGGTTGCGCTCGAGGTTACGCAGCACGTCGCGATCCGACGCCGAGACCTGCTTGGTCGGAATGCGCGCCATCTTGGCCACGATGTACTCGATCTCGGCCACATCCACCTTGCCGGTACGCTGATCTTCCGGCAGGAGGCGCTGGCGGGCACCGGCTTCATCGATCACGTCGATGGCCTTGTCCGGCAGCAGGCGGTCGGGAATGTGCTTGACCGAAAGATCCACCGCGGCGCGCAGCGCCTCACCCGTGTATTCCACGGAGTGGTGTTCCTCGAAGCGGCTCTTCAGACCCTTAAGGATCTCGATGGAGTCGGCCACGGTGGGCTCGACCACGTCGATCTTCTGGAAGCGACGAGCCAGGGCGCGGTCCTTCTCGAACACGCCGCGGAATTCCTGGAACGTGGTCGAGCCGATGCAACGCAGCTCACCCGAGGCCAGCATCGGCTTGATCAGGTTGGAGGCGTCCATGGTGCCGCCCGATGCGGAGCCCGCACCGATGATGGTGTGGATCTCGTCGATGAAGAGGATCGTGTTGGGCTGCTTCTTGAGCTGGGCGATGACCGCCTTGAGGCGCTTTTCGAAATCGCCGCGATACTTGGTACCGGCAACCAGGGCGCCAAGGTCCAGCGACCAGATCGTGCAGTCTTCCAGCACTTCCGGCACCTGGCCTTCCACGATGCGCTTGGCCAGACCTTCGGCCAGGGCGGTCTTGCCCACGCCGGCTTCGCCGACGTAGAGCGGGTTGTTCTTGCGCCGGCGGCAGAGCACCTGAATGGTCCGCTCGACTTCGTCCTCACGGCCGATGAGCGGGTCGATCTTGCCCTGGATGGCAAGTTCGTTCAGGTTGCTGGCGTACTCGCTGAGCGGATTGCCCTTGCCCTCGCCACCTTCCTCGCCATCCCGCTCGGGGCTGGACGACTGGGATGCCGACTCGTCGCCAATCTTGGCGATACCGTGCGAGATGTAATTGACCACGTCCAGGCGGGTAATTTCCTGCTGATGCAGGAAATAGACCGCATGAGAGTCCTTTTCGCCGAAGATAGCGACGAGCACGTTGGCGCCGGTGACTTCCTTACGGCCCGAAGACTGCACGTGGTAGACGGCGCGCTGCAGCACCCGCTGGAAGCCCAGCGTGGGCTGCGTATCGCGCTCGTCCCCGGCCGGGAGCACCGGTACGGTTTCGGCAATGATCCGCTGGAGATCGGCCGCGAGGCGCGGCAGATCGACGCCACAAGCGCGCAGGGCGGCCAGGGCGGAGGTGTTTTCAGTCAGGGCGAGCAGCAGGTGCTCGACCGTCATGAATTCGTGACGCTGTTCCCGGGCCTGCTTGTAGCAGTGCCCAATGGTGACTTCGAGATCCTTGCTGAACATACGGACCGTCTCCGATAGCTGTGGGCGGCGGGGAACCAGCCCCTGTCATTGCCGCATGAACACCAGATGGGGTATCGGCTACATCTTTTCCATAGTGCACAACAGCGGGTGCTGATGAGACCGTGAGTATTCGTTGACCTGGGTCACCTTGGTTTCTGCCACTTCGCGAGTGAAAACGCCGCACACGCCCTTGCCTCGGGTGTGCACGTGGAGCATCACCTGGACCGCACGTTCCTGGTCCATGCCGAAAAAGCTGCGCAATACCTCGATCACGAAATCCATCGGGGTGAAATCGTCGTTGAGCAAAACGACCTGGAAAAGCGGCGGCCGCGCCGTTTCCGGGCGCGTAGTTTCGATGGCGAGGCCGTGGCCGTGGTCGCTTTCCTGATCGTGTTCGTGTTCCTGGGACATTAATTAAGAACCTTCGGTACGCGATTCGATTATATACACCGGTTTCCCGACCGCTTTGGGGTCGACATCCACAGGTAATGGCACAATATGCCTTTTACCAGAGCCCCTCCCCCCATAAAGCCGATGCCTTCCTCACTCTCTCAGGCCGAAAACGTCTGGTGCCCCCGTGTCACGGTGGCTTGCGTCGTCGCGCGCGGCGATCGCTTCCTGATCGTCGAGGAAGAGATTTTTGGCGAACTTGCCTACAACCAGCCCGCCGGCCACCTCGATCCGAACGAAACGATCCAGGCCGCGGCGGTGCGTGAAACCCTGGAAGAGACCGGCCATACCATCGCCCTCGACGCCTTCCTCGGCGTCTGGCAGTGGGTCAGCCGCGAGCACGGCGAGCAGGTGCTGCGCTTCGGCTTTGCCGGCCATGTCGTGGCGTACGACCCGGACCGGACACTGGATGAAGGCATCCGGCGCGCCCTTTGGCTGCGCCGGGACGAGATCGAGGCCCTGGGCGCACGCCTGCGCAGCCCGCTGATCCTGCAGACCATCGACGCCTGGCTCGACGGCCGACGCCTGCCGTTGGATACGGTGGCCAGCATGCTCCCCGGGACAGCGCTGTGAAGGTGATCCTCGGCGTCTCCGGCGGCGTGGACTCCTCGGTCGCCGCACTTCTGCTTCAGCAGGCCGGGCACGAGGTCGAAGGCATGTTCATGCAGAACTGGGAGGAGGACGACCGCTCCGGCCCCTGCACCACCGATGACGATCGCAAGGACGCCGTGGCGGTCTGTGGCCGCCTGGGCATTCCGTTCCATGCCCGCAACTTCGCCGGCGAGTACTGGGACGGCGTCTTCGCCTACTTTCTCGCCGAATATGCGGCCGGCCGCACGCCCAACCCGGACGTGCTCTGCAACCGCGAGATCAAGTTCAAGACCTTCCTCGAGCACGCACAGGCCCTGGGCGCGGAGAAGATCGCGACGGGCCATTACGCGCGTGTCGACTTCCAGGACGGGCGCTACCGCTTACTGCGCGCGGTCGACGCCGCCAAGGACCAGAGCTACTTCCTCCATGCGCTGGGCCAGAAGCAGCTGGCCGCCACACTCTTTCCGGTAGGCGAGATCGAAAAGCCACTGGTCCGCGAACTGGCCCGCGAGGCCCAGCTGCCGACGCATGCGAAGAAGGATTCCACGGGCATCTGCTTCATCGGCGAGCGCGACTTCCGCGCTTTCCTTGCCCAGTACCTGCCGGCGAAGCCCGGCCCGATGGTCGATCCGGACGGCCGCCTCATCGGCGAGCACCAGGGCGTGATGTATTACACGCTGGGGCAGCGCAACGGCCTCGGCATCGGTGGCCGCGCCGACGCACCGAACGAACCCTGGTACGTGGTCGGCAAGGATGTCGTGACGAACACGCTCATCGTGGCCCAGGGCGGCGAGAACCGCTGGTTGCAGTCATCGAAGCTCACGGCCACCGACGCAACCTGGGTGGCGGGCGAGCCACCTGCCCTCGCGTTCCGCTGCACCGCCAAGACCCGCTACCGCCAGGCCGACCAGGCCTGCACGGTCGAAGTACGCGACGACACGCTGCACGTGAGCTTCGATGAGCCGCAACGCGCCGTGACACCGGGCCAGTCCGTCGTGCTCTACGACGGCGAGGTCTGCCTTGGTGGGGCGGTGATCGCTGCCACAGACGCCCCCTACGGCGGCCTGAGCCCATGAGGCTCTGCACTGCTCTTGCAGGAGCCGATTCAGCGGCGATGCTCTCTGTAGGAGCCGCTTCAGCGGCGATGGGAGTTGCGGCGTATCCGCTCCGTTGGCTTTTCGCCGCTGAAGCGGCTCCCACATGTGCTCGATTCGCCGCTGAAGCGGCTCCTACATGTCTTGATTCGCCGATGAATCGGCTCCTACAAAAGCACCAACCCTCTTTCCCCTTTGAGCTTTATCCATGAACGAAGAACGCGTCCTTGCTCTCGCCGGGGTTTTCCAGGGCGCTGCCCTGGCCCAGCAGCTGGCCACTGATGGCCGCTGCGACGAGGTGGCGTTCGAGGCCAGCCTCGCCAGCGTCTTCCGCATCGACGCCGACTCGGTGGTCTCGGTTTACGGCGGCGTGGGCGGCGTGCGCCGCGGCCTGCGCACCCTGGTCGCGCAGTTCGAGGACGAAACCCGCGACGTCGCCGTAATGCGTATGGCGATCACCGTGTTACGCCTCGAACGTTCGCTGTCGCGCAACCGCATCCTGCTCGATCGCCTGCGTGAAGGCGTGGTAGCCACGCAACGCCAGGTTGAGCACTTCGGCATGAACCATGCGAATGTCACCGCGCGACTGGCCGAGGTGTATGCCTCGACACTGTCGACGCTGAAGCCGCGCGTGATGGTCACCGGCAACCCAGCCCACCTGCAGCAGAAGGCCAATGTGGATCGGGTGCGATCTGCCCTGCTTGCTGCTGCGCGCTCGGCCGTGCTCTGGCATCAGCTGGGTGGCCGGCAGTGGCATCTGCTGTTCTATCGGAAGCAGTGCGCGATGCTGGCGCGCGGGTTGCTGACAGGATCCACCCTGGATGACGGGGGCTGAGACTCTTTGGGAGCGGCTTCGTGTGGGAGCCGCTTCAGCGGCGATGGGAGCTTGCGGCAAACTGGCTATCGCCGC
>CBIGPO010000010.1:0-125919 GCA_966191635.1 uncultured Luteibacter sp. | reverse complement strand
CAGAGCGCCCGGTAACCGATGGGGATGTCGCCGGGGGGATTCGGCGGGCGAGCGAGTACCGTATGATCAATGGCAGCCACGAGTGACTCCTATGCAGTTGGTTGTGGTCAGCAGGCCGAGGGTGTTCGTGCACCTTCGGTCTGCGCTTCTCACCGCATCTAGCGATGGTTGCCTGCAACGCGTGCTTATCGACAACGCAGGCAACGAAGCGAACGTAGCAAAACAACATTCGGTTGTCTGTAGTTGCAATCCGCGTCATTGCACTTGTGCTCATGCCAACGGATGCACGCGCTTCGTCGCGAGCCCTCGCGAGGGCCATTCATCTGCCAGCCAGCTACTGGGCTTCATTCCGCGTAGCCTTTTGCCGACCCCGCTGTCGGCAACCGCCCTCATGACTGATCCGCTGCATCCGCCCCACGATCGGGCGGCGCTTCCGCTCGCCCCCGCTTTGGACCCTGCCCTCGCGCAAGCCCATATGCCAAGCCGTCTGCCCCGCCTTCGCCGGCGATTGGTCGCGTCCACGTTACTTGCCATGACTCTTGCTGCCGTCGTCGCGGTCATCGCGTTCGGGCTGACCCGGCTGATCGCGTTGGTCACGCAACTCGCGTTCTTCGGACGATGGAGCATGACGTGGGTAAGCCCCTCGACCCACCAGCGCGGCGCGTGGGTGATTGTCATTCCCGTGCTTGGCGGCCTCATCGTGGGCCTCATGGCGCGTTGGGGTTCCAGAGCCATCCGCGGGCACGGTATCCCGGAGGCCATGGAACAAGTGCTCACGAATGAAAGCCGCATTGCCGCGCGCATGATCTGGTTGAAGCCCTTGTCCTCGGCGGTGGCGATCGGCACCGGCGGCCCCTTCGGAGCGGAGGGCCCGATCATCGCGACGGGCGGTGCGCTCGGTTCGTACGTGGGACAACTGCTTCCTGTCACCGCCGACGAACGCAAGACGCTGCTGGCGGCCGGTGCGGCAGCGGGTATGGCGGCCATCTTTGCGGCGCCCCTGGCAGCGGTGCTGTTGAGCATCGAGTTGCTGCTGTTCGAGCGGCGCGCGCGGTCGCTCGTACCAGTGGCGATGGCCGCCGCGACGGGAGCGGCGGTGCGCTTCGTGCTGGAGGGGCCGGGCCCGGTGTTCCCCATGCTGACTCTGGGCCCGGCTTCGTTCGTGGCCCTCTCGTTCTACACGGCGTTAGGTCTGGTCTTCGGCGTAGCCGGCGTGGCCGTCACGCGTCTCGTGTACGGCCTGGAAGACGCCTTCGAGAAACTCCCGATTCACTGGATGTGGTGGCCCGCGATTGGCGGTCTCGCCGTGGGCCTGGTTGGCTACGTCGTGCCGTCGACCCTTGGTGTGGGGTACGAGAACATCGTCGCCGTCATCGGTGGGCACCTGACCATGGGTGCACTGGCGATCCTCGCGTTTGCGAAACTGGTTTCTTGGTCGATTGCGCTGGGAAGCGGGACCTCAGGTGGCACCTTGGCACCGCTGTTCACCATCGGTGGTGCGCTCGGCGGGCTGCTCGGGATAGCCCTCGCGCATTGGCCGATCACGCAGGTGGACCCACGCATGGCCGCCCTGGTCGGCATGGCTGCATTGTTTGCGAGTGCTTCGCGCGCGATGCTGACTGCCGCCGTGTTCGTTTTCGAAACCACGATGCAACCCCATGCCTTGCTGCCTTTGCTTGCAGCGAGCGTCGCGGCCTATCTGGTGTCGGGCCTGATGATGCAGCACACGATCATGACGGAGAAAATCGCCCGACGCGGCGTGCATGTGCCGACCGATCTCGTGGCCGATCACAAGCCACCACACTCAGTGGTTGGCTGACGGGTAGCCTCAGTGTTCGTCACGCTCCCGCGCCAACGCATGCGTGCGCTCAACAAAGTCAGCCTGCAATGGCGTCGGCATCTTTGGGTCCGCGCACATCTCACCGAAGACGATGGCCTTGCGACCGACGCCATGCGCTGGCTCACTCGCAATGAGCAATGAGCAATGAGGAGATTTTTGCTCTAATGCGGTAACAACCGCACCGACGAAGGATCGCCCTTGAACACCCGTGCTGTGACCACTGACCATCTAGTTCACCCCGTTTCCCCCGCTGTCCGTGCAGATATTGAACAACGGCTCTCGGCAATCGAGGTCGACCATGGCGTACGCATTCTGTACGCCTGCGAGTCCGGTAGCAGGGGGTGGGGCTTTGCCTCCCCGGACAGTGACTACGACGTGCGATTCATATACGTCGCTCCACTGGCCCGATACCTTTCAGTGACACCGCAGCGTGACGTCATTGAGCTCCCGATCTCTGATGAGCTCGACATCAACGGCTGGGATCTACGCAAAGCGCTAGGGCTTCTGAAAAGAGGCAATGCCACGCTGATCGAATGGCTGGATTCTCCCGTTGTCTATTGCGCGGACGCGGTGTTCCTGCAAGCAGTTCGACGGGCCGCCCGCGAGACGCACCAGGCTGAGCGATCGTTCCTCCACTACCTGCATATGGCCAGGAAGAACTACCGCGACTATCTGCGCGGGGACGTGGTTCGGCTGAAGAAATACCTCTACGTCCTCCGCCCGCTGTTGGCGGCGTTGTGGATTGAGCAGGGCCGCGGCACCGCGCCGATGCCGTTCCAGCAACTGGTCGATGCGATCGTCACCGATCCTGCGCTTCGTCTCGCCATCGAGGAACTGCTCGTCATCAAGCGCGCCGCGATGGAAAGCGAACAGGCAAGGTCGATGCCAGCGATTAACGTCTTCGTCGAGAGGGAATTGGAGCGGCTCACCGCCCTGTCCCCCCCGGTGTCATATGAGACGGACTTCGCCCAACTGGACGATCTGATGCTCGATACCATCGTGCGCTGCGACCCAACCATGTCCGAGAGAGCGGTCCGACCATGACGACTGAACTCACGCTTGCTGAGCCACCGCTTTTATGAACCATCCGGAGCAACCTGAGGAAGCGCGGGCCTGGTACCACAGCCCGAAGTGCCATGAGACGGCGAAGCATCGGTTCAAGGGCGCGACCTATCGTTTCGTTGGGTGCTGGTCGAAGGCCTCGGTTGATGCGTCTTCACATGGATGGCACGGTGTTTGCTCTTAACATCCCACGCTTATTTTGATTCCGTTGCCGAGAATGGACATTCGGCACGGCTGATACGGGTCATGTTGTGGGGATGGGACCAATTTTGACGATTCTTCGGCGGGACGCCCGCGTGCCACGCGCAAAGGCAAAGCTCTGCCTGGCCTTGCTCCTCGCGCTGCATGGGCCCGTGGCATGGGCTGCAGCGCCTCCCGAGCGTGATGCACTCATGGCCAAGGTCCGCCAGGAGCGTGACCAGGGCCACCGGGTGGACGCGCTCGCGCATTGCCAGGCCATCCTCGATCGATGGCCGGATGACCGTGAAGCGCAAGCGCTCAACGTCAGTTTGTTGACGGAACTAGGCGCTACCACACGCGCCAGGGAACTGGCGTCGACCCTGCAGCCACCGCAAAGCCAGGCCGACAAGGCACGCCTCGAGGCCGATCACGTCGCACGCGAAACCCGCTGGGCCCTGGGCGAACCGGCGGACCTGCGCACGCCCTATGCCGAAGCGGATCGTGCCGTGGCCGACGTGCGACGCCTGGCTGACGACCCCCTGCTGCCCGCAGACATGCGCCTGCGGGAACAATTCGACCTCATCGTCGCGCTGGATCAGGCGGGGCTGATGGATGAAGCCGTGCAACGCTATGACACCTTGCACAAGCAGGGCGTCAGCCTGCCCGCCTACGCCGGGCGCAGCGCCGCGGATGCACTTCTGGCGAAGCGCCGACCGGACGAGGCCGCACAACTTTACGAAGACAGCATCGCGAAGGATCCCGGCCCTTACGACACCGCCGACATCGACCCGCGCCTCGGCCTCATGTATGCGTACGAGGAGTCTGGCCAGACGAACAAGGCGTTCACCACGATCGATGACCTTGCGGCGAAGGAACAGCCCTGGGTTCGCGTGCCCGGTATTCGCCTGCCGATCCAGAACCCGCGCAAACTCGACGCCGAATCCGCCGCCGTCTCTTTGCGCAGCATCGTGGACATGCAGGCCGACGCCTATGCGCGCATCGTGCCACTCAGCCGTGAAGCACCGGCCAACTCCGAGATCCGCCGTCAGTTGGGCATGGTGGAACTCGCCCGTGGCTGGCCACGCCGCGCCCAGGACGATCTCACCATTGCCAACACGCTGAACCCGCGGGACGTCGATTCGTACCTCGATGAGGCTGACACCCAGCGTGCGCTTCACGACTACGAGGGCATCGACGAAAACCTCGCCGAGGCGCAGGTCCTCGGCAGCCGCACCGACCGCGTGGACCGGGCCATGCAATCGTGGAACCGCGAGCGCGGATGGCAATTCGATATCACCCAGGAAAACGGCAAGGGCTCCAGTCCTGACTACGGCGACCGCGACAGCGCCACCCTGGCGACCATCGAAAGTCCGCTGATCAACGATCACTGGCGTGTCGTCGCGCTAGGCCGCTATTCCACGGCCGACCTCCCCGAAGGCAGCGTCCACCGCTCACGCGTGGGCTTTGGTGTTCGCGGCTATGCGCGCGGCCTCGAAGCCTATGTACAAGCTCTGCCCGCAACGGACAGCTACGTAGGCAAGACCGCACTGGAAGCGGGTTTCGACTGGTCGCTGAGCGACCATTGGGCGGTTGCTGCCGACTTCAGCACCGCCGGCGAAGATACGCCGCTGCGCGCGCAGTTCTACGGCATCTCGGCAAAGACACTGGATACTGCCGTGACATGGCGCGCCAGCGAACTCACGCAGGCGCGCCTGGGCCTGTCACGCGACAACTTCAGCGACGGCAACAAGCGCACGAGCTGGATCGCCGCATTCACCCAGCGGGTTTACACCGCACCCAACCTCGCCCTGGACGGTGGCGTGGAACTGGGTGGCTCGATGAACACGCAGACCGATCGCCCCTACTTCAATCCACGCCGCGACAACAGTTACGCGTTGACCGGTCGCCTGCAGAACCTGCTCGGCCAGTTCTACGAGCGCCAGGTGACCCAGCGCATCGACGTCGCCGTTGGTCAGTACGACGAACAAGGCTATGCCACCGACTGGATGGCCAGCGTGCGCTACGGCCAGATCTTCCAGCCGCGCGCAGGCATCCGCCTGGGCTGGGGTATCGGCTGGCATAACCAACCCTACGATGGACGCCGCGAACATCGCGTCGTCCTCGATCTGACCCTGCACTGGGGAGAATGAGAGTCATGCGTCCGCTGTTGCTCCTGCTAGCCCTGCTCGGGCTCGCGCTTCCCGCGTTCGCGCAGACCGCCGTCCCTGCACGGCCCTCGCTGATCGTGCTTGCCTATCACGATGTCCGCGACGACGTCGGCCTCAAGGCCGATCGCGATCCCGATGCAATCAGCACCGACCACCTGATCTCGCACTTCGACTGGCTCAAGGCCAATGAATACAACATCGTCAGCCTGCAGCAGGTCGTCGCTGCCAGCCACGGTGGCGCGGCGCTTCCGCCGAACGCGGTGCTGCTCACCTTCGACGATGGCCTGGAAAGCTTCTATACCCGCGTCTATCCCCTGTTGCGCGCGTACAACTATCCCGCCGTGGCTGCCATCGTCGGTTCCTGGATGGACATGCCCGCCGGCAAGCGCATGCCTTATAACGGGTCTGACTGTGACCGCGACTGCTTTCTCACCTGGGATCAGGTGACCGAGATCCACAAGAGCGGGCTGGTGGAATTCGCCTCGCACTCGTGGGCCTTGCACGAAGGCACCAGCGGCAATCCGCAGGGCAACCTGCTGCCCGCCGCCGCCTCGCTGCGTTACGACGACAAGGCACATGTCTACGAAGACGAAGCGCAGTACCGCGCTCGCATCGGCGCCGATCTGCAGCACAGCGCCGACGAAATCTTCGAGCACACGGGCGTGCATCCGCGCGCCATCGCATGGCCGTATGGCGCCTATACGCGCGTGGGTCGCGAAGTGGCGGCGACGCAGGGCATGTCGGTGACCTTCAGCCTGGGAGACAGACTACCTACCCTTGAGGTCGGCAAGACCATTCCGCGCTTGCTGGTCAGCGGCAACATCACCGCGAATCGTCTGGGCTGGCTCATGCGCCACCTGGATCGCGTTGAACCCACGCGTGCCGTGCAGGTTGACCTCGACTACGTCTACGATCCCGACCCGGCCCAGCAGGATCGCAACCTTTCCAAACTGCTCGATCGCATCAAGCGCCTGCACCCGAGCCAGGTCTGGCTGCAAGCCTATGCCGATCCCGACGGCGACGGCGTGGCCGACGCAGTGTACTTTCCGAACCGTCACCTTCCCGTGCGCGCAGACCTGTTCTCGCGCGTGTCCTGGCAGCTGCGCACCCGCGCGGGCGTGCGCGTGTACGCGTGGATGCCCGTGCTCGCCTTCCGCTTTCCGGAGAACAAAGACCTGCCTTCCCTCGGTGGCGAACCCAGGCCCGGCGGCGACCACTATCGCCTGGCGCCGTACGACCCGAAAGTGCGCGCCATGATCGGCGACGTCTACGAGGATCTCGCCATGCACGCCGATACGGCGGGCGTACTGTTCTCCGACGACGCCTATATCCGCGACACCGACAACCTGGGCCCGTGGGCGAAGAACACGCCGGCGCAAAACACCCAGGCACTGATCGACTTCACGCTGGAGCTGACGCAACGCATGCAGAAGTGGCGCCCGCAGCTGCGCACGGCACGCAATCTTTATGCCCTCCCCATCCTGCAGCCCAACGCGGAAGCCTGGACCGCGCAAAGCCTCCCCATCTTCATCAAGGCCTATGACATGACAGCCGTGATGGCGATGCCGCAGCTGGACCAGCAGTCGGACCGTATCGGCTGGTACAAGCGCCTGGCCGCGCAGGTGGCATCCGTACCGAACGGCTTCGATCGCACGCTGTTCGAGTTCGCCACGCATAACTGGCGCACACACAAGCCAATCGACGATCGCAATCTCGCCCTGCGCATGCGCACGGTACAAGCCGCCGGTGCACAGCACATCGGTTACTACCCGGACGACTTCCTGCAGAACCATCCGGATCTGGAAACCATCCGGCCTTACATCTCGGCATCCGACTATCCCTATCCGGAACCCACTCGATGAGCGGCGGCATTCTCCACGCACTGCTGGAGTTCGCGTTCTTCTATCCGTTGGTGATGTCGCTCTTCTGGATGACGGGCGGCGTGATCTACTTCCTGCGCTGGGAACGCAACGAGCCATCGCGCGTAAAGCCCCCCGAACTGCCGGAGTACCCCATGGTCACCCTCGTGGTGCCCTGCCACAACGAAGGCGAGCAGGTTCGCGAAACCATCGCGCACCTGGCCTCACAGCAGTATCCGAACTTCGAGATCATCGCGATCAACGACGGGTCGACCGACGATACCGGGGCCCAGCTCGACCAGCTTCTCGAGCAGTACCCGAAGTTGCGTGTGATCCACATGTCGAGCAACCAGGGCAAGGCGATGGGCCTGCGTGCCGCCGCGCTGGCTTCCAGGGCGGACTTCCTGGTCTGTGTGGATGGCGACGCCCTGCTCGACGACTACGCCACGCACTGGCTCCTCTCGCACATGCTGGAGAGTCCACGCGTGGCGGCGGTCACCGGCAACCCGCGCATTCGCAACCGCTCCACGCTGCTGGGCAAACTACAGGTGGGCGAGTTCTCCTCGATCATCGGCCTGATCAAGCGTGCCCAGCGAGTCTACGGGCGCATCTTCACGGTGTCCGGCGTGATCGCCGGCTTCCGCAAGAGCGCGCTGCACGACGTCGGCTACTGGAACACCGACATGGTCACCGAGGACATCGACATCAGCTGGCGATTGCAGATGCGCCACTGGGAGATCCGTTACGAGCCGAACGCACTGTGCTGGATCCTGATGCCGGAAACGCTCCGCGGACTATGGAAGCAGCGCCTGCGCTGGGCCCAGGGCGGCTCCGAAGTGCTCCTTCGCTATACCAGGAAACTCTTCTCGTGGCGCCAGCGTCGCATGTGGCCGGTGGCCCTCGAATACGTGATGAGCCTGATCTGGTCGTACACCATGGCAATCATCGTCACGCTGTGGGTGCTCGGACAGTTCATCGATCTGCCGCACGCGTTGTATATCGAAACCCTGCTGCCGCAGTGGCACGGGGTGGTGCTTGGCGCGATCTGCCTGCTGCAATTCCTGATCAGCCTGCTGGTCGACCGCCGCTACGAAACGCGCATCGGCCGGAACTACTACTGGATGATCTGGTACCCACTGGTGTACTGGATTCTCAACACGGCGACGTCCGTCGTCGCGATGCCCAAGGCGCTGATGAAGCGCAAGGGCACGCGTGCGGTGTGGGTCAGCCCGGACCGGGGACTGCGATGAAAGCCGAAGCTATCCTGATCCAGCACCCCGAGCATCAGTCGTCGGTGCAGAAAGCCATGTTCAGTGTCATCACCATCATTGCGTGGCTGTTCTGGGCGTTTCTCTGGCTGCCGCTGATCACCCTGGGCGCCTGGGCCTTCGGCCTGCGCAACGCCTGGTTGCAGCTGCACGTTCTTGAACCGGTACGCAAAGGGGGCGACATCAACGTCGTGCTGATCGCCGCCATCGTCTGCGCCGTGGTCTTCACCGCGTGGTCGGGCTACAACCGTGCGCGCTTCTCCGGCAAGCAGAAGCGACGTGGCAATCATCCGGTGGGTGTGGAAGCCACGGCCCGGACGATTGGCGCGACTACCGAGGATGCCGTGCGCATCCAGGCGCATCGTCGCGCCGTGGTGAGCGTGAGCGACGCCGGCTACATGACCGTAGACGAGGTCCGTTAGTAAGCTCTGTGTAGGAGCCGGCTATGCCGGCGATGGCGTCGCGGCGATCTGGCTCTCGCCGCTGAAGCGGCTCCTACACAGAGTTCAAGAGACGACTAGGCTCAAGAGACGGCTAGCGCGAAGATCCCGAATGCGGGATCCGGCGAAATCCACTCCCGGTCTACCCGCCACCCGCCAGCCTCGGCCAGACGCGCAAACGATGCGGGCGTGAACTTGTGCGAGTTCTCCGTGTGGATGGACTCGCCAGCGGCGAAGCGAAAGTGCTGGCCTGCCACGGTTACCTGTTGTGCGACGCGACTCACCAGGTGCATTTCGATGCGCTCGCGCTCCACGTTCCATACCGCGCGGTGCTCGAAAGCCTGCGGATCGAAGTCGCCACCCAGTTCCCGGTTGATCCGCACCAGCACGTTGCGATTGAAGGCAGCAGTCACACCCTCGGCATCGTCGTAAGCTGCGATGAGCGTGTCGACAGGCTTGACCTGGTCGGCACCGACGATGAAGTGCGCCCCGGAACCGAGCCGCTCGCGTACCGACCGCAACAGCGCGACCGCTTCTTCGGGAACGAAGTTACCGATCGTGGACCCGGGGAAGAATGCTACGATCGGACGGCCGGCCAGGGCCTCGGGCACCTCGATCGCACGGGTGAAATCACCCACCACCGGATACACGGCCAGCGCGGGATACGCGGAGCGCAACCGCTCCACCGCACCGTTGAGTGCATCGATACTGATGTCCACCGGCACATAGGCCGAGATCTGCGGCGCCGCGTCGAGAAGCAGGCGCGTCTTGTCGCTCGCGCCGCTACCCAGTTCAAGCAGCACGGCACCGTCCGGAATGGTCTTGGCCAGCGCTGGCACGATGTCGTGCAACAAGGCTGTTTCGGTGCGCGTGGGGTAATACTCCGGCGTGACGCAGATCGCTTCGAACAACGCCGACCCGGCAGCATCGTAGAAGTACTTCGGCGAGAATGCCTTCGGTGATGCGGACAACCCCGCCAGCGTGTCGCGCAGGAAGGTCAGGCGATCGTCGTCGGGCGAGCTGTCCACATCCCTCGCCAGGCGCAGGCCGGCGAACATCCAGCGCTGACCCGGACGGTAAAAGTTCCGGTACGAAGGCCGAACATGATGCGGCGGCGTCACGCTGGCACCGCCGCGCAGCACCATCTGGCCGATCATGAACTTGCCATTGTATTCACCCACGGCATCGTCGGTCGCACGAAAACCGGGATACGGCGAATAGGCGCTCGCGGTCCATTGCCAGGCAACATTGTCGACCTGGTCCAGGTCGGTTCGCGTGCGCACGGCATGTTCCCACTCCGCCTCGGTCGGCAGGCGTGCGCCCGCCCAGCGTGCGAAAGCATCCGCCTCGTAATAACTGACATGGGTCACGGCGGCATCGGGGTCGACCGGCTTCCAGCCACCCGGCGTCATGTGCGACCAGACGTCGTCCTCGCGGCGCCAGTACAGCGGCGCTTCCCAGGCTTCCTCCTGTCGCTGGGCCCAGCCGTCGGAGAGCCACAGGTCCGCGCGGCGATAGCCACCCAGCGCCATGAAGGCTAGCCATTGCCCATTGGTCACGAGTCGATCGGATATTTCGAACGGTTCCAGCCACGCCGTATGGCGAGGGCCTTCGTTGTCGAAGGCAAAACGCTCGTCCACGGCACCGACGCGTACCGGGCCGCCGCCAATGCGACGGAAGCGCCCGCTCGGGCCGGGTGTCGGCGCGGGCCACGCTGCGTCGATAGCCGGCTTGAGCGGGGACTGCGCGAACAAGTGCTGCACGTCCATCACCAGCAGTTCCTGGTGCTGCTCTTCATGGGCGAAGCCCAGGCGCAGGAGCGCTTCCAGTTCCGCCGAGGGCCACTCGCGCAGGAAGGCACGCATGTGCGAGTCCACGTGATGGCGATACGCGATCACCCGTGCCACGGAGGGACGCGTCAGCAGACCGCGCAGCGGGCGCGGATGCCGCGGACCGACGGCCTCGTAGTACGAATTGAAGAGGTAACCGAAGTCGGCATCGAACACTTCGTAACCAGGCACGTTGGGCCCGAGCACGAAGGTCTCGAAAAACCAGGTGGTATGCGCAAGGTGCCATTTCGCGGGGCTGGCATCGGGCATCGACTGAACGACCATGTCTTCAGCGTCGAGCGAGGCGACCAGCGCTTCGGTGCGTGCACGAACGGCGTCATAGCGGGCGAGGAGTGATTCGTCGGCGTTACATCGGATCGCCGCCGCGCCTTCGCTGGAACGAAGGGCGGCGGCACCGGGCGCCCAGGTGGTATCGACGATAGCTTGCATGTGTCAGGTTCCCTGCGCTGGCGGGTCAGGCCGGCGTGTACTCGATGCTGACCCGGTCGGGGTAGAAGGCGAGATGTTCGCGAATCGACGCTACCGCGTCGTAAGGCGTCTCATACGTCCAGATGGCGTTGACCGCCTTCTCGGCATTACCCGGCAAACTGAAATACGACGCCTCACCCTTGTATGGACAATACGAGTGGTGCTCGGTCTTCGTCAGCGCGGCCATGTCGGCGTCGGCGCGAGGAATGTAGAACACTGCCGGATACGTGGATTCCTGGAGGGTCAACGCGTTGCGAGTGTCGGCGATCACACGGTCGCCGTCACGCACGACCACGCGGCCGCCGGACGGGGTAACGGTAATCGGATGGTCCGGGCCGGGGATACGAACGGGGCGGGAGGACATGGCGCTCTCCTTCATGCAGGTGTGGTGCAGGCCACACATCGTGCGACCTCCAGCTGTCGTTTCCAAGGCGACAATCCGGAACATGTGACATTACCTGCAGGCAAAGCTGGCCGGATTGGATGTTTCTGACTGCTTTGCCTTAACCCCGCATGCCGCGCAGACCGCGCCCTAGAGCGGTTTCACGAAGCGGTAGTGGGCCACGAGCCATTCCTGCCCGCCTGCGTAACCGAACAGCTCGGCACAGGCCATCCAGAACATCCGCCAGCGCTGGAACCAGAGTCCCGCCGCCTTGCCGTACGTCCCCTGCAGCACTTTCATGATTTCTTCACGGGCCATGTCCTGGTTCGCCAGCCAATGGTTGGCGGTGCGCTGGTAGTGCGTGCCATCCACTTGCCAGCGGCGCTCGATGGACAGGTCCTCCTGGAACCAGAGCAAGGTATCCGAGGCCGGCATCAGGCCCCCGGTGAAGAAGTGCTGGCCCATCCAGTCGTCCTTGCCTTCTGTCTCGAACGGATACATCAGGGTTCCGTGGGCGAAGATATGGACGAACAGCTTGCCACCCGGGCGCAGCCACAGGCCGATGCGTGACAGGAGGGCCCCGTAGTTGCGCATGTGCTCGAACATCTCCACCGATACACAGCGGTCGAACTGGTTGGCGCCTAGTTCCAGTGTGTTGACGTCCGCGGTGATCACGTTGACGTTGTGGATGCCGCGGGCCGCGCAACTGACCTCGATGTGGCGACGCTGGCTACCCGAATTGGAGACCGCCGTGATACGCGAACGCGGATAGCGCTGGGCCATCCACAACGTCAGCGAACCCCACCCGCAGCCAAGCTCGAGAATCGACTGGTCGTCGGCCAGCTCGGCACGCGCACAGCAAAGCTCGAGCATTGCCTCCTCCGCCTCGCCGAGCGATTCGTCGCCAGTCGCGTAGTAACAACCCGAATACTTCAGGCGAGGCCCGAGGCACAACTCGAAGAAGCGTGCCGGCAGCTCATAGTGCTGGCCGTTCGCTGCGTCCGTGTGGATGGCGACCTCACTATGCTTCAGTCCGTCAATCCGCTTCTGGTACCTCGCCGAGACAGCCGCGAGTCCGCCAGCCCCCTCCTCCGCAAGCCGTTTCGCGCACAGCCGTCGAATACCGGCGCGCAGCAGGATATCGGGGACGAGGCCACGTTCAGCCAGGCCTAGCAAGCCGGGCGCGGCGCGATCTTCACGGGTATATGCAGCAGCACTGACGGCGGGGTTCATGCGTTATCGCTCTCACGTTTCGGAAACCATGGGAAGAACATCGGGGTATCACGCTGGTAGCGACGGTATGCCTCGCCCCGCGAGCGCAACGCCTGGATCTCGGTGTAAGGCACGCCACTGACGAAGCGCAGGAACACGAACATCGCCACCGGGCCACTCCAGGCCAGCCACCACAGCGGCGAACCTATCGCCAGCACCACGTAAGCGAACCAGTGCAGCCACTCGAAGAAGTAATTCGGATGGCGTGAGTAACGCCACAGGCCATCACGGCAGGTTTTGCCCTGGTTGGCCGGCTCGGCGCGAAAGGCGGCCAGCTGTCGATCCGCGAGGGACTCGCCACCCACGCTGATAACCCAGGTCACGATGGCCGCCACGATGCCGGGGAACGACACGATCGGATTCGCCGCCACCGCCAGGAACGGCACGGCGAACATGCCGACGAGGAAGGCCTGAAACTGGAAGAAGCCGAAGAACTTCAGCTGGCTGCCTTGCCAGTGCTCGCGAAGCGCGCGATAACGCCCGTCTTCCGCTTCGCCGGCTACGCGACGCCACAAGTGCCATGCCAGGCGAAGCCCCCACAGTCCGCCGAGCAGCGCCATGACCAGCCGGGTGGTCGGCGCACCCGAGCCGATCAAGCCCGCCAGCACCGCTGCGCTACCGACCCCCACCGACCAGAGCACATCGACAATACCCGCGTTCGTCTTGCTGCGTTGCCATGCCCAGCCGGCCGCCATCAACCAGGCGGCCGCCAGCCAGATTACGAGCAAGGTATTCGTCGCGCTCATTCGTACACCCTCACCCTAGTCCAACGGTGGCTCAAGGCAGCGAGCAAGGGCATCGCCACCGCCCAGCCGAGGCCAAGCAATGCAAGTGCCTGCCATTCCGGCGCACGAAACGTCAGCGCGCCCCAGCCGCGAGCGGCACCGGCATAAGCCAGCGGGCCGCCGACGAAGCCGAGCACCACGGCAAGCAACGGCCGATTACCCAATGCGCGCAACGGTCCACTCAGCGTCAAGGAGAAGCAGGCCCAAAGCCCGAGAATCCACAAGGGCGCGCCGCCCGGCGGCAGCGCCGGCGCTGCCGCCGCGTAGTCGGCCAGATGCAGCCCATGCACCAGACCGTCGATCACGACGCCGCACAGCACCGCGATCGCCAGCACCCGCAAGGCGACGCGACGCTGCGTCGAAACACCGAGCTGCCAACCCACGAACAGCAGCGCAGCGATCACGCCCGGCCACGGCTCACCGCGCCCGGCGAAGATCACCGAGACGAACCAGACCAGCTGGTAGCCAATGAAACTGGCCCATATCACGATCATCCTGGCGTGGTCCCGTACAGCGGCTTTTCCATCAACAGGTGCGAGACCCCGATCGAGCGCTCGCGGAAACCGCCCTCGCAATAGGCAAGGTAGAACTCCCATGAACGGATAAAACGTTCATCGAAACCCTGCTCCCGCACCTGCCCCTGGCTGGCGAGGAAGCGCTCACGCCAGGCCGCCAGCGTTCGCGCATACGACAGTCCGAAGTCTTGCTGACGAACCAGGGCCAGATCGGTCACGCGCGTCTTGGCGGTCAGCATCGCGTGAATCGACGGAATGAAGCTGCCCGGGAAGACGTGGCGCTTGATGAAATCGACCGAGGCCAGCGCCTGCGCATAGCGATGGTCTTCAATCGTGATCGCCTGCACGAGGGCCTGGCCACCCGGACGCAACAGGCTGCCGAGCTTTGCAAAGTACACATCGAGATAGTCGGCGCCAATGGCCTCGATCATCTCAATCGACACCAGCTTGTCGTAGGTGCCGGTCAGGTCGCGATAATCCTCCAGCAACACGCTGACGCGATCGTCCACCCCGGCCTTCTCCACTCGAACGGCGGCCAGCGCGTGCTGCTCACGGGAGATGGTCGTGGTAGTTACGTGGCAGCCGTAGTGTCGGGCGGCGTGCACCGCGAAACCACCCCAACCGGTACCGATCTCGACCACCCGGTCGCCCGGCTTCAGGTCCAGCCACTGGCAGACACGGTCGAGCTTACGGGTCGAGGCGGCTTCCAGCGTATCGTTGTCGCCTTCCCACACGGCCGACGAATACATCAGGTCCGGCGACAGGAACAGACCGAAGAAGTCGTTGCCCAGGTCGTAATGGGCGGCAATGTTGCGACGGCTTCCTTCACGCGTGTTCCGTCGCAACGCATGCCAGCTCTTCATGGCCAGACCGCCAAGACGCGCCAGTCCCGATTCCATGCTGTCGAGACGATCGCGATTGCGTACCAGCAGGCGAATCAATCCGACCAGGTCGTCGCAGCGCCAAAGCCCATCCATGAAGGCCTCGCCCGCGCCGACGCTACCGTTGGTGGCCACCGCCCGGTAGAACGCGAGGTCATCCACCCGCACGTGTACGACCAGGTCCGGATGCGTGTCCATCGACTGTCCTAACGTCACACACCCCAGCGGATCGTCGATGACCAGACAGCCACGTCGCATCCCTTCCATCCGCGTCAGCAGCAGGCGACGCAGAAAGCGCAGCCCTCGCGAGGCCGGCACGGCGTCTTCGTTACGAACGATGGCGTTCATGGGTTTCTCATCGGGTGGTCGTGAATGGGGTTGCGCTTGAGCCAGAGGCGAAGCGCTTCGAGATGGATCGCGCCGATGACCTTCGCCGTCATCAACGGATAGCGCCAGAGGACCCGTGCCAGCGAAGCACCGGTGAGCTCGCGGCGGTGAAGCGACAGGTGCGCGTCGAACTCACGCACACCCTCGCGGAGCACATCCATGTGGACGCGGAGCTTCTCGTCCGGACGGTTGAAACGCCAGCGATACGCGCGATCCATGGGCATGAACGGCGACACGTGGAAGGCTTTCGGGAAGGATGCGTCGATGACGTGCCCGTCGGTAGTGTCATCCACACGAAGCACGTAGCTGTGTCGTTCGCGCCACGGCGTATTGGTGATCTCGGCGACCACGCAATCGAGCGTGATGCCGTCCACCTCAAAGCAGTAATAGAACGTCACGGGATTGAAAATGATGCCTGCGTAGCGCAGGTGCGTGAGCACGCGCACGGGCCCACCCGGCCGATAGCCAAGCGAGGCCTTCGCGCGTTCGCGCACGGCCTCGGCCAGCGGCAGTTCCGGGGCGCCGAGGTAGTCGGATCGCCGGAACTCGGCAAGATTGCCGCCCTTCGCCGACCACAGCCAACGATCGGCGAAGACCCGATCGATCTCGTCAAGGTCCAGATAGAGTTGGGCCATGCGATAGCTGAAAGCGTGCTCGTGCGGCGCGTGACGATGGTGCGTCACGACGCCTTCGTAGACTGCGCTGGCGAGGCGTTCGCTCATGCGAGTACCGGGGAGCGCGTGGACACGACGCACTCGAAGTCCCGCGCGAGCTCGACGGCGCTGCGCATGCCATCCTCGTGGAAACCCCAGCCCCAGTACGCGCCGGCGAACCACACACGACGGCGTCCCTGGATCTCGGTCTTGCGCATCTGCGCGGCGACCGACGCATGCGTGTACACCGGGTGCTCGTAACTCATGCGACGAAGGATCCGTCGTGGGTCGATGGCGTTGCTGCGATTGAGGGTGACGATGAAGGGATCGGGCGAGGTGAATCCCTGCAACAGGTTCATGCAGTAACTGACCGTGCAGGCATCGCCGGGATCGGCCGGGATGAACGCGTTCCATGCCGCCCATGCCTTGCGCGAGCGTGGCAGCAGGGATGCATCGGTATGCAACACGGTTTCATTGGTCTGGTACCTCATTGCACCGAGGACGGAACGCTCGGTCGCGTCGGCGTCAGCCAGCAATGCCAGTGCCTGGTCGCCGTGGCAGGCAAGCACGACGTCGTCGAACGAATCCGTGCCGGCGCGCGTGACCACATCCACGGTGTCGTGATGGCGCCGCACCGCGACGACCGGCGTGTTCAGGTGCTCCCGCACCGACCAGCGGGCGCGCATCGCGTCGACGTAGCGGCGCGACCCACCGCTCACCACACGCCATTCCGGCCGACCGGACAAGCTGAGCATCTGGTGGTTGGCCATGAACTGCACGAGGTAGCGCGCGGGAAAGCCGAGCACCGCCGCCGAGGGCGACGACCAGAGCGCCGAAGCCATCGGCACGAGGTGTTCGTCGCGAAATGCCTCGCCATAGCCGCCACGCTCCAGGTACTCGCCGAGGGTGGGACTCTGGCCCGTTTCGTCGAGCAGGGCCGGAGCCTCGCGGTAGAAGCGCATCAGGTCGCGGATCATGCCGAGGAAGCGTGGCGATACCAGGTTGCGACGCTGGCAGAACAGCGTATCCAGGTTGGCCGCGTTGTATTCGAGGCCACTGGCCTGGTTGCGTACCGAGAAGCTCATGGTGGTGGGCTGGGTCACCACGCCGAGTTCATCGAACAAGGCTGAGAGCAATGGGTAATGGGCACGGTTGTGTACGATGAATCCCGTGTCGACCGCGTACTCACGGCCGTCCAGCTGGATGTCATGCGTATGCGTATGCCCACCCGGATAGCCATTGGCTTCGAACAGGGTCACCGTGTGCCTGCGCGACAGCAGCCATGCCGAAGCGAGCCCCGCGATGCCCGAACCGATGACGGCGACACGCATGCTCAGCTCCTCGCCTTGACAACGACCCAGGCCGGAATCGGCTTGAGGTCATGCACCAGGCCCAGCCACGACATCACGCGGAGGCCGTAATAGGTCACGTCGATTTCCCACCAGCGGAAGCCCTGCCGCACGGTACCGGGGAAGAAGTGATGGTTGTTGTGCCAACCCTCGCCGAAGGTCAGCAGCGCGAGCCAGACGTTGTTGCGACTGTCGTCGTTGGTGTCGAATCGACGGCGGCCGAAGCGGTGCGCCAGCGAGTTGATCGTCACGGTGGCGTGGAACAGCACGGTGGTGGAGATGAAGAAGCCCCACACCAGCATCTGCCATCCCGTCGTACCAAGTCCTGGCGCCACATGCTGTAGAAGCTTGCCCACGCCAAACACGGCCGCTGCCAGGAGCACCGGGATGGCCGTGTCGTAACGGTCCAGCCAACGAAGCTCGGGGTACTTAGCCAGGTCGGGCACACGCTCGATCTCGGTGCGAAAGCCGTTCGGGGTGAGGAACCAGCCCACATGGCTCCAGAAGAAGCCGTGGACGCCCGGCGAATGCGGATCGAGCGGTGTGTCGGTATGCCGATGATGATGGCGATGATGCGCGGCCCACCACAGGGGGCCTCGCTGCACGCAACTCGCCCCGATCACGGCGAAGACGAACTGCACCGCGCGTGAGGTGCGGAAGGTACGGTGCGAAAAATAGCGGTGGTAGAACGCCGTCAGGGCAAACATCCGCACCACATAGAGCGTCACCGCGACGCCAATCGCCACCGGCGACACGCCGGTCCAGAACGCGCCGATGCAGGCCAGGTGCATGGCGACGAAGGGCGAGGCACGGAGCCAGTCGATACGATCCCCTTTCGCATCATCGACCGATGCGGCGGTAGAGGTGTCGAACCACCGGCGCACGGTACCGACGCGAAGTGCCGTCGGTGGTGTATCGGACGTGGCGTTGGGGCGGACGTTCATGCGGACTCCCGTGGCGTTCCTTTACCTATACGGGGGAACACGCCTCACGGATGCACGAACGTGACCTAGATGGTGCAGCGACCGTCCAGCTTCGCAGCCAGCGCCTCATCCACAGCGGCATCGGCCACATTGCCTTCACGTTTGTCGGGCAGGAATTCGATGCGCACGGGACGCAACTTGCCGTTCTCGCCGCGGATCGAGCCCATACCTTCGAAACGGCGCAACGTGCGATCGGCCATGGTGTAGCTGAGCACCACCGTGGGTGCTGCGAAGGCATACCAGGCGTCGAGTTTCATCGTCATGCGCCGCACGCCACCATTCGTCTGGCCGTCGACCAGCCGCACGTTGTAGTAAGCGAATCGTCCGGGCAAGAGGAAAGGAATGCCGTCGCCGCGCCTGCCGACGACATCCCAGTGCATGCGCACGTACACGTCGAAGCCGGCGTCGATCACGCCGTCCTTCTTGTCCGGCAGTGGCTTGGCCACTTCCTGGGCTGCGCCACGCTTGGCGTAGACACTGCGGGAGCCGCCCTGCGAGCGCACTCCTTCGGCATCGCCGTTGCGCGCGTCGACGAAACTGAAGTCCGGCCCGATCACCTTGTCGCCGCCCTTAAGCACCTTTCGCGCGAACACCTTGCCGTCGGGACACTGGTACTGCACCACCTGTCGCTCCAGGCCCACCGTATGGATTTCGCGATAGAGCAACTGGCCGTTATCGGGCGCATAGGCGTCGCCCACGAAACGCTCGGTCGCGGCAGGCGCGGCGCCACTGGCCAGGCACGCGGCAGCAGCGAAGGGGACGATCGGGGCGGATGAAAGGAGCCTCACGGAATGCTCGTCCTCAACGGGGATGCCAGACAGTGGATACGAGAGCGTGTGAAGAACGGATGCCGGTCGCGACGTCCCGGCCGCGGTCATGTTATAGATCGGCCCGCATCGAGCAACTGTCAGCCCGAATAAGGATCCGACGCATGTCAGCCACCAGCCCCGCCGAGCGCGACGAGCTGAATCGACTATTGCAACGTACCGCGGACGAAGACCAACGCGCCTTCGAAGAGCTGTACCGGCGCACTTCATCGCGGTTATTCGGCGTCTGCGTACGGCTGATGGGCGATCGCGACGAAGCCGAGGAAGTGCTCCAGGAAGCCTTCGTCGCGGTGTGGAAGCGTGCACGGAGCTTCGACGCGAAGCTCTCCAGCGCCCTCACATGGCTGGTGACCGTCGCCCGTAACAAAGCTATCGACCGCCTCCGCCAGCGCCCCGACCTGCGCCCGGTCGAGGTGGATTGGGAAACCCTCGTCGACGACAGCGCCGGCCCTGCGCATGGTGCCGAAAGCGACGAGGAATACCGCAATCTGCAGGCTTGCCTCGCCGAACTGGAAACCCAGCAGCGTCGCTCCATCCGTGAAGCCTTTTTCGGTGGTGCCACGTATAACGAGTTGGCGGAACGTGCAAAGGTGCCCCTTGGCACCATGAAAAGCTGGATCCGTCGCGGTCTCCTGCAGCTCAGGGCGTGTCTCAATCCATGAACAGCATTTTCGAATCGGACAAGGACAACCTGCGCTATGCCGAGTACGCGCTCGGCCTGCTCGATGCCGATGCGCGCGCCGCCGTGGCGCGGGAGGTCGAGACAAGCTCCGAAGCCGCCGCGGCAGTGGCTTTGTGGCAGCGTCACTTCACCCCCCTCGCCATGGAGGTCACCGACATCGAACCTCCCGCGCATGTCTGGGCTGGCATCCGTCGTCGTCTGGCCTTCGATGCCGCCGCGCCGTCGTCTTCGCAGCGACGCGACAGTGTCTGGGACAGCCTGGGTCTGTGGCGCTGGATCGGTGTGGGTGCCACGGCGGTTGCCGCCTGCCTGCTTGTGGTCACCATGACCCGACCCGTGGCGCCGATCACAGCGGCGCACCCATCGGTCCTCATGGTCTCGACCATTGCCGGTGACAACGGCGTCGCCGGCTGGACCGCCACCATGGACATCGACCGATCCGAACTTCTCGTCGTACCGGCCAGCCCCACAGCCGTCGCAGCCGACCGCAACACCGAGCTGTGGCTGATCCCCGCCGGCGGCGCACCCATCTCGGTCGGCGTTTTCCCGCCTGGCGATCCCAAGCGCTTCCATCTCGACAAGGCCCTCCTCGATCGCCTCGGCCCCACCGCGGCACTCGCTGTGTCGCTGGAACCCGTCGGCGGCTCGCCCACCGGCCAACCGACCGGGCCTGTCATCGCCAAGGGCGCCATCCGTGCCGCCTGACCCTTGTGGGAGCCGCTTCAGCGGCGATGAGTGCTTGCAATACGCCACCCGCTCCCCAATAATGAGCAAGCACTCACTTATTATTCAAATCCCATGGCCCGCCTGAAAAGCGAAGAAAAACGCAGCGCCATCCTCAACGCCGCAGCCCAGGCCGTGGCCGAGCGCGGCGTTGGCGCGCCAACCTCGCTCATTGCGAAACTGGCAGGTGTGGCCGAGGGCTCGATCTTCACCTACTTCGCCGACAAGGATCTGTTGCTCAATGAGCTGTACCTGAGCGCGAAGAGCAGCCTGCTCGAAGCCATGGTCGACGGTTACCCCTCGCGTGCTCCGATCGCCGAACGCTTCGAGCACGTATGGAATCGCTACCTCGACTGGGGCATGGATCAACCCGCCTTGCGTGCGGCCATGGCCCAGCTGATGGTGTCCGAGCGCATCACCCCCGCCACGCGCACCGAAGGCGAACGCGTCTTCGGCGACATCGCGGGCCTGTTCGACGATGGCATCGCCGCGGGCGTTCTCCGCTGCGGGCAGCCTGACGGCTTCATGGCCGGCGTGATCTTCGCCGTCGCTGAAACCGCGATGCAGTTCATGGCGAAGAACCCCGCCGAAGCGGGCGCTTACCGTCAGGCTGGCTTCGAGGCCATCTGGCGAGCCATCGGGTCCAGCTGAATCACATCTTTTTTCTTGCTTCATTAACCGAGTGCGTACTCACTCACTATAACGAGGATGTCCCATGTCACAGGTCTGGCTCATTTCCGGAAGCGGCGGCGGTCTTGGTCGCGATATCGCCGAAGCGGCTCTTGCCGCAGGACATCGCGTCGTCGGAACGGCGCGGCGCGTCGAAACGCTCGACGATCTCCGCGCGCGCTACCCCGACACGCTTCGCGTCGCCCCGCTCGATGTCACCGACGAGGCCGCCTGCCTCGAAGCCGTGCGCATCACCGTCAACGCGTTCGGTCAGCTCGACGTGCTCGTCAACAACGCCGGCTACGGTCAGCTCGCGCCGTTCGAACAGACGTCGTCGGCCGACTATCGCGCGCAGATCGAGACCAACCTGTTCGGCGTGGTGAACCTCACGCGCGCTGCGGTCGCCCATATGCGTGAGCGCCGTAGCGGTCGCATCATCAATGTGTCCTCCGTCGGCGGCCGCATCGGTATGCCCGGCATGTCGGCCTACCAGTCGGCAAAGTGGGCGGTCGGTGGTCTTTCCGAAGTGCTTGCTACCGAACTCGGTGCCCTGGGCGTTCACGTCACAGCGATCGAGCCGGGCGGTATGCGCACCGACTGGGTACGTCGTGCGGGCGCCGACGTGCCACCGTTGCTCGCCGATTACGAAGCCAGCGTGGGCCCGCTCCGCGACATGCTTTCCAGCTACGCCGGCAGCGAAGCAGGCGACCCGGTTCGCGTTGCCGAGGTGGTGCTCCGCCTTGCCACGCATCCGCGTCCGCCCGTACGGCTCCTCCTGGGCAGCGACGCGGTAACGTACGCGGGCGAGGCCGAACAGGCGCGCCGGGACACCGACCAGCGCTGGGTCGAGATCAGCCGCTCGACCGACGTGGGCGCCGCCGCTATTCCCACCTTCCCGGCCTACTGAGGGCCCCCGCATGAGAATCCTGCTGTTCGGCGCCACCGGCATGGTGGGACAAGGCGTGCTTCGCGAATGCCTGCTGGCACCCGATGTCGACCAGGTCGTCGCGATCGGCCGCACGCCCAGTGGCGCCACCCACCCGAAACTGAAGGACCTGGTCCAGGCCGACCTCTTCGACTACCGCGCCATCGAAGACCGGCTCGGTGGTTTCGACGCCTGCTTCTTCTGCATCGGCGTGACCTCGTTCCGCATGGACGAAGCGACCTACACGCACCTCACCTACGACATGACGCTCGCGGCCGCGTCCACGCTCGCCCGGCTGAATCCGGCGATGTCCTTTGTGTATGTCTCCGGGTCCGGCGCGGATAGCAGCGAATCCGGCAAGACCATGTGGGCTCGTGTGCGCGGACGTACCGAAAACACCCTCGCGCGGCTGCCCTTCAAACGCTTCCACGCGATCCGGCCAGGGGCCATCCGGCCCATGCACGGGGCCCGGTCGCGCACGCGGGCTTACCGGATGATCTACCCGTTGATGGCCCCGCTGCTTCCTGTCTTCCGGGCGCTCATGCCCTTCAAGGTGGCGACGACGGAGACGGTCGGACGTGCCCTGCTCGAGCTGGCACGGCACGGTTATGCGAAAACCATCCTCGAAACCCAGGACATCGAAGAGGTGGCACGCCGCACCGCCTGACCTTCACATCTGACGTTCTGCAGAACGTAAGATGTGAAGGATTGCACTCAACTTCCTGCCCCGCCGGCCGATATGATGAGTGCGTTGCAGGTCGGGGGAGGCACGCCATGAAAGCATTCATCGCCGCGGCGGCCATCGTCGCGGCTCACGCGGCCGCACTGGCACTCCTGCCCGATAACGGCATGGCGATCTCTTACACCTTTTTCTTCTCGGTCGCCGCGCTCGCCATGGTCAGCACGTGGCGAGCCTGGTTCCGCTCGGGTACGCCGCGCGACCACCGCTGGTGGCTGCTCCTGGCCAGCCTGGGGCTGTGGACGGTCGGCATGTCGTTGTCGGCACGGCAGAATTACGTGCTCGACAACTCCAACCCCGCGCCCGGCGACAGCATGTTTTTCTACATCCTGTACGTGTTGCCGGTGCTGGTCTCGGTTTCGTCCGCCCCCGTCGCGGCACGAAAGAAGTGGGCGCTGGCGATCGACCTGGTGCTGGCTGGTCTTCTCGGCGTGCTTTTCTACCTGCGCACGTTCTCCATCGTGACCGTGGAAGGTGCGATCGGTCAGCAGCAGGCAGTCGATGTCGCCTACATGCTCGACTTCGAGAACGTGTGCCTGGCGGTGGCCGCCTTGTTGCGCTTCGTCGCTACCGACCGGGCCGACGATCATTCGTTCTTCCGCGCGGTGATGGCGTTCTTCGTCGTCTATGCGATATCCGGCTTCTCATACAACCACTACGTCGCCCTGAACGGTCATCCAGAGTTCGGCACATCATCGTGGGACGCCCTGCTCGACCTGCCTTTCCTCTCGCTGTTCACCGTCAACATGACGCGGCAGCCGCAACGACACTGGCACCCGCCGGTGTACCTGATTCGCTTCGTGCAGAGTGCGAGTCCGACCTTCCTCGCCATGAGCGTGCTGGGTTTCGGCCTGATGGTGATCCCGGTGTACCCGTCACTGGGTATCTGTGGCGCCATCGCCGCGGTCATCGGTATCGGACTGCGCGGCACGCTGGCCCAGGTCGACCTGGTTGAGGAGGAATACCGCCTCTCACGCAGCCGCGACGAGCTGCAGGGACTGGTGTTCATCGACAGCCTGACCGGACTGGCCAACCGTCGCGCGCTGGACGAGCGCCTCCTGCGTGAATGGCATCGACCCGCACAGCGCGAGCCGATCGCCTTGCTGATGATCGATGTGGACTTCTTCAAGGAATACAACGACCGCTACGGCCATCTCGCCGGCGACGACTGCCTGCGCGCACTTGCCTCCGTACTCGCCGGGCGCGGCCTGCGTGCCGGCGACTTCATCGCCCGCTTCGGCGGCGAGGAATTCGCGGTGATCGCTCCCGGTACACGCCTGCCCGAAGCGGTGGCGCTGGCCGAAGACCTGCGTGCACAAGTGGAAGCGCAAGGCATCGTGCATCCCCTGAGCCCCTGCGGCGTGTTGACCGTCACGATCGGCGTGGCCACCCTGCTGGCCAATGCCAACGGTGGCCCGCTGGACCTGCTCAACGCCGCCGACCGCGCGCTCTACCGCGCGAAGAACGCCGGGCGCAACCGCATCGGCGCCCTCGGTGACGCACGTCTGGAATCCTCGCGCGCCTGATCGTTTAACCCCTTTTCGCCACAGCCACGTTTCATCTGCATGTCCCCCACGAGGCCACGCACGATGAATACGCTACGCATCACCCTGCCCCTGCTGTTTGCCGGCCTGGTGGCCGCTGCGGGAAGCGCCGCTTCCGGCGGTTCGCCCCGCCAGCGTGTCACGCCCGAGCCGGCGGTTACCAACGACGCTCCCTGCGACCAGGCTGTGCGCGGCTACGCGCCAGGGCGCCCCGTACCCATGCCGATGACGGCGCGGCGGCAGGTGGCGCAGGCACCCGTCGCGCCGGTTCCCGAGCCCGTCGCGGAAGCCGATGCCGTGGCGATCTCGGCGGCTGCGCCGGCCGCACCGATGATGGCCAAAGCCCAGCGTTCGTCGGGGCCGATGGGCGGCATGGTGGTCGCGATCATGCCGGCGCAGCCGATAGATCGTGACAACTACAAACACCGCGACGCCAACGCGGTGCATCTCGCCGCCAACGACCCGGTGTCGACCTTCAGCATCGACGTGGACACCGGCTCGTATACCAACGTGCGCCACATGCTCAACGAAGGGCGCCTGCCACCCGCCGATGCGGTGCGCACGGAGGAATTCATCAACTACTTCGACTATGGTTATGCACCGCCGACCGATCGCTCACGTCCCTTCAGCGTAACCACCGAACTTGCACCCGCACCGTGGAATGCCAGCCGCCAGCTGCTGATGGTGGGCATCCAGGGTTATAAGGTGCCGGCCAGCGACATTCCCGCCGCCAACCTCGTCTTCCTCGTCGATGTCTCCGGGTCGATGGACGAACCGGACAAGCTGCCCTTGCTGAAGGCCTCGCTGAAACAGATCGTGCCGAAGCTTCGCGCGCAGGACCGTGTTTCACTGGTGACCTATGCCGGTGCGACCTGCGTGGCGCTGCCGTCTACGCCAGGCGACCAGCACGCTACGATCACCGCCGCTATCGACGCACTGGGCGCCGGCGGCTCCACCAACGGTGCCGCAGGCATCGACCTCGCCTATGCGCAGGCGGCGAAGGGCTATATCAAGGGCGGCGTGAACCGCGTCATCCTTGCCACCGATGGCGACTTCAACGTCGGCATGACCGGTGTGCAGGCCCTCAAGGATCGTATCGCCGAGAAACGCAAGAGCGGCGTAGCGCTGACGACGCTCGGTTTCGGTGAAGGCAACTACAACGATGAGATGGCCGTGGAACTCGCCGACGTCGGCAACGGCAGCCATCACTACATCGACAGCCTCGACGAAGGCCGGCGCGTCCTGGTCGACGAGATGTCGGCAACGCTCTTGACGATCGCGAAGGATGTGAAGATCCAGGTCGAGTTCAATCCGGGCGTGGTCGCTGAGTACCGCCTGATCGGTTACGAAAAGCGCGTGCTGGCACGTGAGGACTTCAACAACGACGCGGTCGATGCAGGTGAGATCGGTGCCGGCGCCAATGTCACCGCCCTCTACGAGATCACGCTCAAGGGCGCACCGGGTGCACGGATCGATCCGCTTCGTTACGGCAGCGACACGACGGCATCCAAAGGCGGCGAGTTGGCTTTCCTTCGCCTTCGTTATAAGGCACCCGAAGGCGGTGCGAGCAAGCTGATCGAAGAGCCGTTGTCGGCACGCGTGGCCAAGGCACCCAGCGAACGGTTGCGCTTTGCCGCCGCGGTGGCAGCATTCGCCGAGAACCTGCGCGGCGGGAAGTATGTCGACGGCTTTGGTTACGACAAGGTCGCGACGCTGGCACATGGTGCGCTGGGTAAGGATGACGGCGGCTATCGGGCAGGCATGGCGAGGCTGGCCGCGTTGGCCGGTGGGATGCAGACCGAGCAGCCTGTGGCCGGCGCGGTTGTACGCTGAGGCAAGCTGCCTTTATTGAGGCGAGCACCCTTTATTGAGGCGAGCACCCTTCGCCGCTGAAGCGGCTCCCACACAGAGCAGGCCGGCCCTGTGTGGGTTCCCGCGCGAACGGGTTCTCGCGCGAACGGGTTCCCGCACGAACAATGTGGGAGCCGCTTCAGCGGCGATCCATCGGAATCACGAACCTGCCCATCGCCCAAACCCACCCGAATGCCTTAACCTCCCCGGCCATGGATGCTCCCCTGGCCGACGATGGCGGACTGATGCTCGCCTGGGCGGGCGGGGACGCGGCCGCCTTCACCGAGCTCTATGCACGTCACAAAGGCCCGCTCTACCGCTTCCTGATGAAGACGGTGAAGGATCGCGCAGTCGCCGACGAACTCTTCCAGGAGACCTGGAGCCGTGTGATCGCAGCCCGTCAGCGGTATCGTGTCGAAGCGAAGTTCAGCACATGGCTGCTGCAGATCGCGCACAACCTGGCCATCGACAGCTTCCGCAAACAACGCCCTCAGGCAGGTGCCGAGGAAACTGAAGCCGTGTTCGCCGCGCAGGCCGCGCCCGAGCGCGAACAACCCGAACACGCGCTGTCGGACTTCGAACTGCGTCGACGCATGCAGCGCGCGATCGAGAGCCTGCCCGACGAACAGCGCACCACCTTCGTGCTGCGCATGGAGAACGAACTTTCCCTGGAGGACATCGCCGCCGTCACCGGCGTAGGACGCGAAACTGCGAAATCGCGGCTTCGCTACGCCATGGCCCGGATCCGCGAACTCGTTGCCGAATGACATGAACCAGATCACGCCCCCACCCAGCGACGACGACCTGCCCGATGAGCGCGAACTCGCGGCGCTGTACGCACGCCTGCCCAAGATCGAACCCGACGCGTCCCTCGATGCGGCTGTACTCGCCGAAGCCACGCGCGCGACACCGACGAGCCGCCGTCCCCGCTGGCCCGTCGCGCTGGCATCGGCCGCCGTGCTGGTGCTCGCCGTTGGTGTCGCGTGGCAGGTGCGCGAACTGCAGCCTGTGCCTTCCGCCATGCGAACGGCTGCTGCACCGCCCGCCGCCATGCCGGCATCCGCAACGCCGCCTGCAGCGGACAGGCGCGCGGCTGACAGCATCGCCGCTGAAGCGGCTCCCACACCAGAGCTGCGCAGATCCGTTGCTGCGCCCCCGGCCTCCGACGCAGGAGCCACGTCTAATGTAGAAGCCGCATCTAATGTGGGAGCCGCATCTAATGTGGGAGCCGCTTCAGCGGCGAAACCCGCGCAGCGGGTACAGGTACACCGCGCTCCCGCCCCAGCTATCGCCGCGCAGATACCCGCTGCCCCGGCTCCGGAACTGGCGTCGGCACCTGCCCCCGAACCCGCAGCGGCACCGCCAGTCCCCGCCGCCCCTCCGTCGCCGCCGTCACCCTCCCAAGAGGCCGTGATGTCGGCTGCTCCTGCCCCATCACCGCAGCGATACAAGGCAGCACCGGCGCCCTCCGGCATGCTTCGCGAAAACATGGCCGCCAAGGTGGCGGCCGACACGGCCGTCCCCAGCGCCCTCGGACCCGACGACCGTGTCGGAGAAATCCGTCGCCTTCTGGGTAGCGGTGATCGCGCTCAAGCCCTGCGCGAACTGAAAGAACTGCGTCGACGCTATCCCCACTACGACCTGCCCCAAGACCTGCGTGACCTGAACCCTTGAGCGCTCCGCTGGAAACCCTCGCGTCGCCGTGGCGACACGAAGAAGACATTCGCAAGAGCCGTTTCCTCGCCCAGGCCGCTCCGGTCGGCAGCACGGTGGATGCGCTCGCCTTCGTCGACTCAGTGAGCGACACCACGGCGACGCACAACTGCTGGGCCTACCGCATCGGTGACGCCTACCGCTTCAACGACGATGGCGAGCCTGGTGGCACGGCGGGTCGGCCGATGCTCCAGGCGATCGATGGTCAGGGATGTGATCGCGTGGTCGTTGTGGTCACGCGCTGGTATGGCGGCATCAAGCTCGGCGCGGGCGGGCTGGCCCGAGCCTACGGCGGCACGGCAGCGGAATGCCTGCGCCTCGCACCACGCGTAACGATCGTCGCGATGGGCCGCCTGTTCATCTGCTGCGACTTCGCCGAACTCGCGCTCGTCACGACGCGAATCCGCGACATGGATGGTGCGATCGAGCAGGAAGTCTTCGTCGCCGACGGTGCGGAACTGACCGTAGTGGCTCCGCTCGACCGCCTCGAAGCCATCGCAGCGCGGGTAGTCGACCTGAGCCGGGGACGCATCCAGCCACGCCGACTGGATTGAACAACGCCTCGTTGCTGGGCCATGGTCGCGGTGCAGCATGATTTGCACCTACGCTCCGAATGCAAGGCCATGTTCCTACCCGTTCAGGCATTCCACAAGCCTTGCGGCGCAGCAAAGCTAACTGAAAAGTGAACGAGTTATTATCGTCTTGTCGACGAAAGCGGCGTCGCAGATAACGTTTAAATTACCTTTCCGCCCTATTCTCGTCATAGTTACACCGTTAACTTGATGCAGGTCGCAGAAATGACCCTCGTCGCTTTTAGGCGTACGACGTGGCGTCTATGCTGAATCCGCCGTCGATCCCAACCCAGGATCGATGCTGGCGATGGACATCGTGTTCCCCACGAATGGCGTCGGCTCGGGCACCGTCATGCCTGCCGCTGAACATCGACGCCCGCCTCTCATGGCCTTGTGATGCATCTTCAATGATGCGCGATGTTTTTGCGTGCTCGCGAAGCGCGGGCTTACGGCTGCGTGTTACACCGACGGACGAAACAAATAGCTTTCATCGTGCTTTTCGACTCATTCATTGTGGACCCGTTATAAACACTTAGACGTCCATTCATATTCAGGAAAAACGCTGCCGCATGACGACGAAGATTGATCAGGCGCATGACGACGACACCATCGATCTCAACGCGTTGCTCGGCACACTGCTCGACCACAAATGGATGATCGTTGCCATTACCGGAACGTTCTTCGTGGTTGGCGTGCTGTATACGTTGCTCGCCGCGCCGGTGTACCAGGCCACGGCGGTTGTGCAGGTTGAGCAGAAGACGCCCAGCCTGCCGGGCCTGAGCGATCTGACTCAGTCGTTGGGAACCACCGCGTCACAGGCGGTGACGGAGATCGCACTGATCACCTCGCGCCTGGTGATCGGCCAGGCCGTCAGTGATTTGAACCTGGATGTCCAGACACAACCACAGCGCTTGCCCATACTGGGCGACTACCTCTCGCGAGGCTACAAACCCGGCCAGCTCGGACCAACGCGTTTCGGGCTGAGCCGCTATGGCTGGGGCGGCGAGATACTGGACATCTTCAAGCTCGATCTGCCGGATACGTCCACCACACAGAAACTGGAACTGCGCGCCGAGGACAATCACAGGTTCAGCCTGTACGGCGACAACGGCAAGCGCATCCTCGATGGAAAGGTCGGCGAACTTGTCAGCGCCAAGGGCGTGACGATCCAGATCAGGCAGCTCACGGCTCATCCGGGCACTCGCTTCGATGTGGTCGTGCAGCCGACACTGACCACGATCGGCCATCTGCAGACCGATGTCGTGGCGCTCGAGCAAGGCACCGATTCGGGCATCATCGGCCTGACTTACAACAATACCGACCCCGATCTCGCGCAGCGGGTGCTCGATCACATCACCGCCGGGTACGTTCGCCAGAACATCGAGCGCAATTCCGCCGAAGCCGCCAGCCAGCTGCAGTTCGTCAAGGACACGCTGCCCAAGGTGCGCATGGAGCTGGACAAAGCGCAGGCGGCGATGAACGTGTTCCAGACCAAGTCGCACTCGGTCGATCTCAGCATGCAGACCAAGGGCCTGCTTGACCAGATTGTCGCCGTCGAGAGCAGCATGCAGCAGTTGCACCTGCAGGAGGCCGATATCGATCGCCGGTTCACTCACGATCACCCGGCGTACAAGGCGCTTCAGCAACAGATGGGGCAGTTGCAGTCGCAGAAGGACCAGATGCAGAAACAGGTCGGCGACCTGCCCGACACCCAGCAGCAGTTGCTAAAGCTCAATCGCGATGTGCAGGTCAGCAGCAATACCTACACCAGCTTGCTCAATCAGGCGCAGCAGCTGGACATCGCACGTGCCGGCACCGTCGGCAATGTCCGCATCGTCGATACGTCCGCGGTGGACAAGACCCAGCCTGTGCAACCCCGCAAGGCCCTGATCGTCATCATCGTCACCTTCCTGGGCGGCTTCCTGGCGCTGGCTTTCGTGTTCCTCAAGCAGATCCTCAACCGCGGTATCGAAGATCCTGCACTGATCGAAGACCTCGGGCTGCCCGTGTACGCGTCGATTCCACTGAGCGCTGGCCAGAGCGCCCGCTCTATCAAGAGCCGTCACGGTCACGGCGGTCGCGGCCCCCTGCTGGCGCTCAGCGACCCCGCCGACCTTGCCATCGAAGCCATTCGCAGCCTGCGTACCAGTCTGCATTTCGCCAGCCTTGAGGCAAAGAACAACATCCTGATGATCACGGGCTCCAGCCCCTTCGCCGGCAAGACGTTCGTATCGGCGAACCTTGCCGCGGTGATTGCGCAAGCCGGACGGCGCGTGCTGCTGGTCGATGGCGACATGCGCCGTGGCACGCTGCACCAGCTCCTGGGCATAAGGGCCGGACGAGGCCTCTCGGACATACTGGTAGGCAGCGCGGAGCTTGCGGAAGTCGTGCAGGAAGGCCCGGGGCCGAACGTCGATTTCGTCAGTCGCGGACAGGTACCACCCAACCCGTCCGAGTTGCTGATGCATGAGAACTTCACCAGGCTCATGCAGGAAATCGTGCCGGCTTACGACCTGATCATCATCGATACGCCGCCGATCCTCGCGGTGACCGATGCGGCTGTGATCGGCCACCACGCCGGCACAAGCCTGCTGGTCGCCCGCTTCGGTCTCAATAAGACGCGCGAACTGGCCCTGGCTAAACAGCGTTTCGAACAGAACGGCGTCGAACTGAAGGGCGCGATCTTCAACGCCGTGGAACGCCGCACGGCCGGCTACTCCACATACGCCTACTACAAGTACAAAGCCGACCCGGCCTGAACCGCCTCATGAGTACCGAGGCAATGCATGAATCGAGCCCTATGTCGCGCATCCTGATCGTCGGAAACCATACCTGCGGCAATCGAGGCGACTGCGCCATCCTGCGCGGCCTGCTGGAGTGCCTGGAAGACGTGCTGCCGGAAAGCCGGATCGACGTGACCAGTCGTTTTCCGACCAGCTCCGAGTACCTTCTCGGTCGCCCACTGCTGCCCGATACACTGAATGCTTACTACCAGACAGCGGCCCGGCAACGCTTTGGCATGATTCGCTCGCTGCTGTTGCGAAGACTGGTGCCGCGGTTGCTGCATGGACACCTGCGTCGACGATGGTGGACCCGCTGGGTGAAACTGCCGCGCCCTCATCGCGAGTACATCGAATCGATGAAGGCGTACGACCTGGTGATTCAGGTCGGCGGTTCGTTCTTTGTCGATCTCTACGGCGCGACCCAGTACGACCAGGCCAGCTGTGCCCTGCTGGCGGGACGCCCGACGTATATGATCGGGCATAGCGTGGGACCTTTCCAGCAGGCGTTCTTCCGCAAGGTATCGCAGGATGTGATGGCACGGGTCGACGCCCTTGCGTTGCGCGAGGAAGTCAGCGCGCGCTATATGCAAGACAGTGCGATCCCGCAGGACAAGGTCCGCTGGACGTCCGATACGGCCTGGCTGGTGCATCCAGGCACGCCGGTGGCGGTCGATACCGCACAGCCGACGGTCGCCGTGACATTCCGCGAGCTGGCGCCGTTCGACAAGCGCCTTGGCGTGACCCAGGCGCAGTACGAAAGCGCTTTCGCGGAATTGCTGGATGCCGTCATCGACGCCGGCTACCGGATCGCGGCCTTCTCCACGTGCACCGCGATCGATGGGTATCCCAAGGACGACCGCATGATCGCGCTCAAGGTACGTGCGCGGCTACGCCGTCCCGAAGCCTTCCATGTCGAGATGAATGAACTCAACGATGTCGAGTTAGGCCAGCGGCTGGGAGCCTGCGTCCTGACGATCGGAACGCGCCTGCACAGCGCGATCATCTCGATGAATTTCGGCACACCTTCGGTGGCAATCAACTACGAGCACAAGTCCGAGGGCATCATGAAACGACTTGGCGTGGACGATCTAGCGATGCCGGTCCCTTCCCTGCTCGACGGTACCCTGCGCGACAAGGTGCTGGAACTGCTCGGTGACACTACGTTGCGCCCCAGGGTCGCGGCAGCCGTAGCGCGTGAAAAGGCCTTTGCGAGGGAGTCACTGCTCGCCACGCTCGCGATCGGGCCCTGACCATGTCAATCCTGTTCGTCCTTCCCGAGTTTCCCAAGTATTCGGAAACGTTCGTCATCGACCAGATCGTGGGCCTGCTCGATCGCGGTTTCGACGTGCGAATCCTGGCGATCAGCCGAGGCTCGGCGCCTGCTCCCGGGGACGTGGTGGCCACGCGCGGATTGATGGATCGCGCGACCTTCATCTTCGATCACGCCGCCAGTGCATCGACCGGCTGGCAGATCCTGCTGCAACGCCTGCGCCAGGTGCTGCCGGGGCTGCCCCGGGCCCGGGTGAGACGCGCGCTGTCGGTGCGCCGCTATGGCCATGCCGCGAAGACCCTGGTGCTCGCGGGCGCAGCGCGACGGCTGAGCCACCCGCTCAAGGCGGACGCGATCATCGCGCACTTCGGACCGACCGGCGTACTCGCCGCGAACCTGCGCGCGTTAGGCTTGATCGAAGGACCGATCTTCACGGTATTCCACGGCTACGACCTGTCGCAGCACAGCGTGCTCGCGCGGCACGCCGGCGACTACCAGCGGCTGTTCGCCAGCGGTGAGCGCATGCTGCCGATCAGCACGTGCTGGGGGCTCAAGCTCGAAGCGCTCGGCTGTGCGCCCGACAAGATCCATGTGCACCGTATGGGAGTCGATCTCGACAGCTTCCGCTTCGTGCCGCCGGTGGGCGACGCGCCCGCGCAAGGACGAACGCTGCGCGTGGTCAGTGTGGCGCGGCTGGTCGAGAAGAAAGGTGTGTTCTACCTATGCCAGGCCATAGCGCGGCTGGCGAAACAGCAGATCCTGGTCGAGCTCGAAGTCATTGGCGACGGCCCCTTGCAAGCGGAACTCGAGCGCTTCGTCGCCGAACAGCAGCTCGGGACGCGCATCTTCATTCGTGGTCGCCGCGACAAGGCCTATGTGCAGGCTGCGCTCGGACGGGCGGACGTTTTCGCCTTACCCAGCGTCACCGCGGCGGACGGTGACCAGGAAGGCATCCCGGTATCGCTGATGGAGGCCATGGCCAGCGGCGTGCCCTGCCTGTCCACGTTGCACAGCGGCATTCCCGAGCTGATCGACGATGGCCGCTCGGGCTGGTTGGTACCCGAGCGCGATGTCGACGCACTAACGGACAAGCTCGCGCGGATCCAGCGCGGCGACTACGACCTGTCCGCGATCGCGCAGTGTGCGCGTGTCACCGTGGAAACTCACTTCAACCAGAGCCGGTTGCACGACCAGCTCGCCGCGCAGCTGACCTAGGAGGACGCCCCGATGCCCTCCGCCAAACGCGATGCCCTGTGGACCGCCGGCTCGGCCATGGTCAGCGCGGCGAGCCAGCTGCTGCAGATCGCGGTACTCGCCCACCACGTCGATGCGCACCTGCTCGGAGCGCTGGCGATCGTCAACGTGGTCAATGCCATCGCCATGCTGCTGCAGGACATGGGCCTGAGCAGTTACCTCATCCATCGTCAGAGCATCAGCCGCCCCGAGCGTACCTCGCTGTTCATGATCAGCGCGGGGCTGGGCCTGATGTCCGCACTGGTGCTGTTCGGGGCTTCCTATGGGGTCGCGTACTTCTACGGGTCGGACGTACTGGGGCACCTGCTGCGGCTGTCCACGATCAACTTCGTGCTGTTGGGGCTTGCCGCGCAGTATCAGGCCAGCCTGATCAAAACCTTCCAGCTGCCCAGGCTGGCGCGTATCGAGGTGATCGGACGCTTGTCCGGGTTAGTCACTCTACTGGTGCTGGTACTCGCCTTTGGTGCGTCGATCGAAGCGGCCGTGTACGCGATGATCGTCAACAGCCTGGTGCGCCTGGCGTGCTTTGTCACTGTCGCGGATCGCGACTGGCATCCGGGGCGTGCCTTCGATCGCAGCATTATCGGGCAGGCACTGCGCTACGGTGCCTTCCAGCTCGGCTCGCAAGTCATCAACCAGCTGCGCAGCCAGGCAGACCAGATCATCCTCGGCAAATTCCTCGGGCTGGCGTCCCTCGGTGTGTACTCGCTGGCCAAGGAACTGGTGCTGCAACCGACCAAGCTGATCATGCCGGTGGTGCAGCGGCTCGCCTTGCCACGACTGGCAACCCTCCAGGACGATCCGCAGGCGTTACGCCGTATCTACCTGGTCGGCCTGCGCAGCGTGTCGGTCTTCAGCGCTAGCGTGTTCATCATGCTGGCAGTGTTCGCGCCGCCGGCGGTGACGATCCTTTATGGGCACCGTTACACCGGCGTGGCGGAACTTATCCCGCTGATGCTGTTGTTCGGCATGCTGCGCCCGCTCGGCTCGCTGATCGGTGCGCTGAGCCAGAGCCTGGGCCGCTCCGACATCGAATTCGGCTGGAACCTCAGGATCTGCGGCATCACCTTGCTGGTCAGCATCGCCGGCGCGTTGTCGCGCTCACTCGAAATCATGGCGGTCGCATTGGCGATCAGCCAGGTCCTGGCCACGATCCTGTCGTACTACTTCTTTTCATCGAAGATCATCACCCTCACCGCGCGCGAGTTCTTCAGTTCCTGGACGGTGGAAAGCTTCGTGCCTTATGCCTTCCTGATGCTGGCCGTCGCACTGTACCCCGGCGACGACTGGAAGGTCAGCGTCGTACGTTTCGCCGTGGTTACGCCGCCGCTGCTATGGGTGATCTGGCGTAGCCGGCATACGTTGCTCAACCGGCAAGTGAATGCGGTGGGCGTCTGAAATGGAGGAAACCATGCCCCTGGTGAGCGTATACATTCCTACCCGCAATCGTTCGGCGCTGCTGCGACGGGCGGTCGACTCCGTACTGGCGCAGACCTACCCGCAGATCGAGGTGCTGATCTGCGACGAAGCCTCGACCGACGATACCGCAGAGGTCGTGGCCGACTATGCCCGCCGCTATCCCGGTAAGTTCACCTACCTGCGCAACGACACGCCGCAAGGCGCGTGCCGCGCCCGCAACCGTTGCATCGATGAAGCAGTGGGTACCTACATCACCGGGCTGGATGACGACGACGTGTTCCATCCTCAGCGAATCCAGTGCCTGGTCGACATCTATTCTCGCCACTCACCCTCCTTCGCCTGCAGCCGCTTCAGGTACTTCCAGACCGATGCGCAGATGGCGTCGCTGTACGAGCGACGCTACAACGAGGTGGAACTGGCACGAGTCGATACCCTTACGTTGCCTGCGATGCTGTACGCGAACCTGGCGGGAAACCAGGTGCTTACCGAACTGTCGCGGATGCGCGCGCTGGGCGGCTTCGACGAATCGATGCCATCCTGGCAGGACTACGACATGTGGATCCGCCTCGCCGACCGCTATGGCTCTGCCGTGCGGACGCGCCCACTGCTTTCCTTCGTCGATGACGACCGCTCGCGCGCACGTATCCGCAACTCCAGCAAACGCGCCGAGGGCAGCGAGCGCTTCATTGCCAAGCACTCGGGGCTGATGAATCCCGACCAGCAGCGAAACCACCGGAATATCCAGTACGTCATGAACCGGGAACGACCGCCGCTGGGCGAGATCGCACGCAATATCTCGGTAGGAGGTTACAAATCGACGCTGAAGGTACTTCTGCACAAGTTCTTCGGCGTGGCGATTGGCTGATTCGATGGTAATCAACAAGACACGTGCCGCTGCAATCACGCTCATGGCGATGCTGTTCGTCCAGATTCCCCTGGGGCACAGCACCACGAGCAAGTCGCACATCAATGTCTACCACATCCTCCTGCTCCTGATGCCCATGCTCTACATACCGGCAGCCCGATACCTGAAGCTCAACCCGGGCACGGCATTCATCGCGACCATGATCGCAACCTCGCTTGCCGCCGCCGCAACGTACGGCGGAGGTCTTCGCTCGACACTGATCCTTTTTGTCGCGACGTCGTACTTCCTCGGCGTGGTCTTCGGACGCAAGCTGGCCGACATGGAGCTGCGCAAGATCTTCATCTGGATGCTGGGTTGCTGCCTCACCTTCCTTATCCTGCGCGATATCGTCTATGCCGGCCAGCTCGGCGCCGTGTACGCGCGCAGTGAAGGTGCCTCCGGCGTGCTCTACATGTCCACTGGCGGTCGCAATATCGAAGCCAGCCTGCTGGCCTTGCTGTCGATCCTGCTGCTCGGCACCCGTGTCTATCCCATCGCGGCCGGGATCGCCGTATTGACCAGCGCCACCATGCTCTCCCGTGCCGGTCTGGTCGGTGCGGCGGTGTCGATCGGCATTGCCGCGTACCGCACACGCAAGACACGCCACTACTACCTGTACAGCTTCCTCGGGGTGGCCATGGTGGTGCTGGTGGGCGGCCTGGTGCTGTCCTCGGTGATCGACATCCCGGTGCTCGACCGCTTCAACCTGCAGGCAGAGACCCAGCTCGAACACAAGAACGTCGGTCGCCTCGCGCTATGGAACAGTGCCGCCACCGCGCTGAGGCAGAACCTGTTGGGTTATGGCGTGGGCAACGGCGTGCCGTTGATGGAACAGATCTCCGGGCTGAACTTCGTCGAGAACAACGTCCATAACATCTACCTGCAGTTCCTGCTCGAAGGCGGCGTCCAGTCGCTGCTGTTGTTCCTGGTGATGGCCGCGCACATCCTGTTCACTCCCGCCGAAGGTCAGCAACGCAATATCAAGGCCTTCCTGCTGTGTTACCTGATGCTGGCCTTCATCGAGTTCAGCGGATACGAAGCCTACTTCTGGTTCTTCGTCGGCATGTTTTATGCGCGCAACGACATGCGCCTTGTCCGGATTCGAAGCAACGCCGCCGAGAAAGCACGAATGGCACAAAGCCGATGGCTGAAGCCCAAGGCCTCCCAGCCCGAACCGGATGCGACCCATGCTTGACGATTTCCGTGCAGACGTCCGCCGCCTCCGCTCGCTCCCCGGCTTTCGCGGCATGGTTTGGTGGATGCTCGACCAGTCGTTCTGGGTGATTCTCAGCTATCGGCTGATCGCAAGCGCCCGCGGTAGCTGGCTGCACATGCCGCTGCGCGTTCTGGAGAAAGTCGCCGAGTTCATCTTCAAGTGCTATCTACCCACGACAGCGGCGATTGGCCCCGGACTGGTGATCTACCACGCCTTCGGGATCATCGTGAATGGCAAGACGACGATCGGCGCCAACTGCACGCTGTATGCCCGCGTCTGCATCGGCAACCGCTGGCCTGGCGACGGCACGCCGATCATCGGCGACAACGTCACCATCGGCACCGGTGCCTGCATCTTCGGTCCGGTGGTCATACCGGACAACTTCGTGGTGAAGGCCAATGCGGTCATCACTCCGTCCTCCCCCCTAGGAACATCGCCATGAGCGAGGCAGACGTGAGATTGTCGATCATCATCATCACCTGGAACGAACGAGATAATCTCGAGCGTTGCCTGCTATCCCTCATGGACAAGGTCGACTTCGACCGCGACGAAGTGATCGTCGTCGACAACGGCTCGCGCGACGGCAGCGCCGAATTCGTCGCCACCCTGCCCCAGGTCCGCTATTTCCCGCTCGACCGCAATTACGGCGTGGGACCTGCGCGCAACCGCGGCCTATTCCTGGCCCGCGGCAAGTACTGCATGACGCTGGACAACGACACCATCTTCCTGACCACCGACCCGGGTGCCATTGTCGAGGCATTCTTTCAGTCGCATGCCGATGCCGGGGTGGTCGGCTTCGAGCTGCTCAATGTCGACCGTAGCCGCCAGGATTCCACCCGGCGCTTTCCTCGTTTCTATCAGCCTATCGCAGCGCGCATTCCCATCAGCCGCAAGCTCGGTTTCGTCAAACGGGAGCTGGACAGGCATCTGATGCTCGACACGCAGTTCGACGGCAGCAACGATCCGCTCGAAGTGGATTACGTGCTGGGTGCGAACCAGACCTTCACCAAAGATGTCGCGGCGTTGTTGATGGGCTACGACGACCGGATCTTCTTCGGCCCCGAAGATGCCGAGTTCTGTGTACGCACACGCAAGCTGGGCCTGCGCAACTACTACTGCCGAAAGATTTCCGTCGTGCACGACTACAAGCGTCGCACGCGCAAGTTCTCGAGGCTGACCATCAAACACCTCGCCGGTTTCGCGTACATGCTGAAGAAGCATGGGGGCGTCTATCGTTACTCCCTGAGCGAACGGCGCTGATACCGGAGGCTTTCCGTGCATCGTCGCTTCTTTCTCAAACAATCGCTGTTGGCCCTGGGCATTCTCGCCGCCCTTCCCCTCGACATCGCCCGCGCCGCCGCGGGCGGCAAGCAGTACTACCTCGACAGCAGATCAGGCAACGACCGATATGACGGCAGTAGCGCGGGTCAGGCCTGGCGAAGCCTGGACAGACTCAACCAGGTGACGTTCGGCCCGGGCGACCGCATCCTGTTCAAGCGCGGTGGCGACTACGCCGGCGCGTTCCAGCCGAAGGGGTCCGGCGCAGCAGGTTCACCCATCGTGGTCGACGCCTACGGCGAGGGCGCGCTACCCCACCTGCATGCCGATGGCCGGAGCCCGTCCACCGTACGCCTGCAGAATGTCGAATACTGGACCTTGCGCAACCTGGAAATCTCCAACCGGGGGCCGCAGCCCGCCCCGCGGCGTACTGGTGTGCACCTGTTCCACCAGGACTTCGGCATCGCCCATGGCATCGTGCTGCAGGGGCTTCACATCCACGATGTCAACGGTGTCCCCGTCAAGCAGCAGGGCGGCGGCAGCGCGATCCTGGTGGAGGCGAAGGGCAGCACGCTCCCCACGCGATACCAGGACCTGACGATCGCCGACAACACGATCGAGCGTAGCCAGCGCGACGGCATCCTGTTTCTGGCCGCAGGTAACCGCACCGGTGGCCTGGCCACGGGCGTGATCGTGCGTGGCAATCGCATGAGCGAGGTTCCCGGCGACTGCATCCTGGTCAGGGGCTGCGATGGCGCGCTCATCGAACGCAACACAGTCAGCCGATGTGGCGTGCTGCCGCGAGGCGAGGCAGCCGCCGGCATCTGGCCGTTCGACAGCGACAACACCCTGATCCAGTACAACGAGGTCAGCGACCACCAGGCGTATGCCGACGGCCAGGCATACGATGCCGACTTCCGCTGCCGGCATACGATCATCCAGTACAACTACAGCCACGACAACGTCGGCGGCATGGCGCTGGTATGTAACGACGGCCGAAGCGGAGGTGATATCGGCAACACCGGTACGATCGTGCGCTTCAACGTCAGCATCAACGACGCGTTGCGCAAGACCGACACGGCGTCGCTACGCATCTCCGGGCCCGTGGACGGCAGCCAGATTTACAACAACATCATCATCATTCCCGGAAAACCCATCGCCGATAGCCAGGTCACGGTGTTCAAGGCGACCAGCTGGAAAGGCGTACCGACCAACACGGCCATCCACGACAATATCGTCGTGTCGCCACAATCGCCCGGCGTCGAGATGCAACTGGCGACCGGAACACATCTGGGCGAGAACCGGTTCTATGCGGATAACGACAAGACCCTGGCCCTGCGCGCCAATCCGCAGACGCTGGAGCGGTTCAAGAAACACCGCCCCACGCTGGCGGAGGTCAACGCCCTGGCCAAGGCATGCTTTGCCAACGGCAAGCCGGTCTCCAATGCCCTGGAACTCATCGCCAGGCTGACTTAGCCCGTGCTCCGTTCACCCTCGCCGCGATCCGCTATCGCGCCGCCTTTCGTTGCCGCCCTGCGCGACGCCAGGGCCTGGATCAGGTGCTTGCCAAGCGCCTGGCCAGGCACCTCCACAAGGCGATAGGTCACGCTCGATACAAGCACCGTGCCCGCAAGTGCCAGCAACACGGTGGCGACGAAGTACAGATCGGGACTGAGACGGTCGCCCGCCTGGACCTTAGCCAGGAGCTTGCGCGCTACCTGCAGCATGAAGAAATGCGTGAGGTAACCGCTGAAACTGATTTTTCCAATGTGCTGCAGCGGTCGGTTCACCAGCCACCGGTACGGCTGTCGGTAGAGACACAACGCCAGCAGGGCGAAGGCCGCGCCGTACAGGAATACGGCACGTGGATCATCGAAACACTGTGGCGCGATCAACACGATGGCCGCCGCCAGCATGAACAAGCTCGCGTTCTGGCGGCGGCCGCCCTCATGGAAGAAGGCCGTCAACCGCCCTGCATGGCCGAACAGGACGAAATAGGCGCAGATGCCGAACAGGAAGATCGGCAGCTGGTTGGGAAGCCAGACGAACACGTAACGTGCCCACAGCTCCATGTCGTCGATCGGCGCGTATCGCAGCAACAGCGGCCACGTGACGACATCAAGAATCAGTACCAACAGCAGTGCCGCCAGGGCACGTGGAAAATTCCGCAGCGCCAGGAATACCAAGGGGAAGACGATGTAGAAAGACATCTCGACGCCGATCGACCAGCCACCGGGCACGACGTCATTGGCGCCCAGCAACCATGCCGGGTTCCAGCCGTTGGTAAAGCTCAAGGTGCCAAGTATCGTCGCGAGCGGCGGTAATGCCTGTCCCTTCAGCAAGACCGGCGCCACGCAGTACACGCCAAAGGCGAGGTAGAACATCGGTGCGATACGAAAGATGCGCCGCACGTAGAAGTTGAGCCACGGCTCGGATTCGCCGGCACGCTTCCCGGCGGAAAGGAACAGGGTCAACGCACTGATTACGAAGAACAGCTGGACACCGCGCGCGCCCTGCTCCGCATAACGACTGAGCCACGGCGACATCTGTGCCGGATGACCCATCGCCTGGTAAATCTCCACGTTCCGCTGCGCGTGACTGAGGAGCACACCAATGATCGCGACACCGCGAAGGGCATCGATGAAGTCGAGCTGTATCCTGGGTCTGGCCTGCACGATCAGTAACTGGGCTGCAGGTGCCACTGCCACGCGCTGGCGAGGATCTCGTCCAGCACCGTGATTCGCGGTTGCCAGCCTAGTCGTTCGCGCGCCCGATGGCTGGATGCCACCAGCGTGGCTGGATCACCTGCACGGCGTGGCGCGAACTCGTGTGGCACGGGGCGCCCGGTTACCCGCTCCGCCGCCGCGATTACTTCGCGCACGCTGAACCCTTCGCCATTACCGAGATTGAATGTGAAGGCCCCCTCGTGGTCAGCCAGATACTCGATCGCGAGCAAGTGCGCCGATGCGAGGTCATTCACGTGGATATAGTCGCGAACGCACGTTCCATCGCGCGTTTCGTAATCGGCGCCGAACACCTTCAACGCCGAGCCCTGCCCCAACACAGCCTTCAGTACGTTGGGAATGAGGTGCGTTTCCGGGTCGTGCCCCTCACCGATCGAGGCGGAAGGATCGGCACCTGCCGCGTTGAAGTAGCGCAGCGCCACGGAACGCAAACCATAAGCCCTGGCGGCATCGGCCAGAATCCGTTCGACCATCAGCTTGCTCTGACCGTAAGGGTTGATCGGTTCGGTCGGATGCGTCTCGTCGATGGCATCGGCCTGCGGATGACCGAAAACCGCCGCCGTTGAAGAAAATACCAGCCGATCGACACCGGCATCACGCATCGCTGCCAGGAGCACCAGCGTGTTGGCCACGTTGTTGCCATAGTACAGATAGGGCTTGACGACAGACTCGCCGACGAGCGAGCGAGCGCAGAAGTGAATCACCGCATCGAACCGATGCGCCGCAAACAGCCGCGACAACGCGGCCGAGTCGCCGATATCACCCTGAACGAAAGGCACCTCCGGCGTCACCGCCTCACGATGGCCCGTCGACAGATCGTCATAAACCACTACCTCATGCTGCTTCGAGTCCAGGTAACGCACCATGTGCGAACCCACGTATCCCGCACCGCCACAGATCAGAAACTTCAAACGATTGCCCCAGTTCACCAGGAATAATTGGATTGCGGTCGATCGATGCTTACCTAGATCGACTTCTCATTGGCCGTGTTCGACGTGGTTGCAGCGGCGCTGATCGCCTGGGCGGCTGGCGTCGACGCCTCGCTATGCACGAAGCCCTTGAAAATCGTCAGGAAGATGATGCGAAGATCGAACCCCAGTGACCAATGGTTGATGTAGTACAGATCGTGTTCGATGCGCTTGACGAGATCCGTATCACCACGCCAGCCGTTGATCTGCGCCCAACCAGTGATGCCCGCCTTGACCAGGTGCTTATGCATGTACCCGGAGATTTCGCCCTTGAACTTCTGCACGAACATGGGGCGTTCGGGGCGCGGCCCCACGATCGACATGTCGCCGCGTAGCACATTGATGAACTGGGGTAACTCATCGAGGCTGCTCTGCCGGATGAAACGGCCGAAGCGTGTGGTGGTCTTGGTCTGCGCACTGCCCCACTGAACGACCTTGTTCTTCTCCATGTCTACTGGCATGGAGCGGAACTTCAGCATCTCGAACTCTTTGCCATCCAATCCCACGCGGCGTTGGCGATAGAGCACCGGGCCTGGACTGGAAAGCTTCACGCCGATAGCCAGCATGAGCATGACAGGGGCGATAAGAAGAAGGATCCCGGCGGCGATCAACCTGTCCTCGAAGCCCTTCAGTACCCACGCATGACCGAGCAAAGGGCTTTCGCGAAGCGTGACAACAGGTACACCGGCGTAGTCTTCCGTGCGGTGATTGATCAGTTGCCGACCTAGCAGGTCCGGTACGAACTTCACCGTCATCACACGCTCCTCCACGCGATCCAGTGCATAGCTGATCGCGCGATTGGCACTGACGGGCAACGCAACCAGCACCTGGTCCCATTCGCCGCGATCGAGGATTGCATCGATGTTCTGCAACGAACCGACCATTGGTATGCCCGCAGGAACGCCGTGGTCATAGCTGGTCTTGACGTACGCGGTGATCATCATGCCGAGGCCGGGATTGGACTCGAGCTGCTCAACCATGTGAATGCCGGCATCGGTAGCGCCGATCAACAGGCAGCGTCCCATGCCGATACCTTGACGACGCAAGTAGCGTAACGCTACGACGACAATCAGCCGCGTGACTGCCATGAATACAAGGCCGAGGATGAACGTCAACGAGACCCATCCGCGCGAGTAAAACTCGCCAACCTTCAGAAGATAGGCCAGTGCGATCAAGCCCGCGAAGCCCGCCGCCCACGATGCTGCAATACAGCAATACTGGTGTAGCGGACGCTCGCCCAAGGGTTGTTCATAAACCCGCAGGACGATGGAAGCTGTGAATGTCACAAGCAACAGAATGACCAACGCCACGGCGTAGAAGGTGCTCATCCGGAATGTATCGAACCAGATGAAGTAGGCCAGATAGCCCGCCCCAGTCGCACTTATAGGATCGCTCACACGGAGCTCAATATCCAGTAATGCATTGAATTTTGTCAGTTGCATGACATGTACCTTCTGCCAACGCGACAACTACCGGCCATGCCGGAGTGCCCAGGTACGTGCCCCCTGTAGAGCCGGGATATCCTTTTCCTAGGACACCATTCGGCCCAACACGCTTTCGACGGAAACTGGCGTCACGCCGGTTTCGAGTTGCAAAGTGATCGCACTTGCCTCTTACTTGGACTGATGCTGCGCCGCCACGTAAATACGGGCAATCCAGCAACGCAGAATCTGCGAGTCGCGTCACAAAAAGAGTTTCGAACATTCTCCGTTCAGCTCATTGTCTTGACCATCGACGATAGAAGGCAGTGAATGAACACACGCTGCGTACGCATGAATCTGTTCATGCACGCATGTCGAAAATCATTCCACCCACCAGGAGACAACCACGATGAGACGTCTAATCGTTGCGAGCATCATCCTCGCCATTGCCGCTCCGTTATGGGCACAAAGCCAACGCGCACCAACGCCCGCGAACCCATCCGATGCTGCGCAAAATAGCCAGAAAACGCCTCGCGTAGCCAATCCTGAACAGGCACAACAGGCATCGAAGGGTGCACTCGCCCCAGCTCGCGTCGGTGCCGGCACCGCCGCGATGGCAGCAGCCACAGGGGCCACTGCGAACGACGCCAACGGTACGGGCAACGATGGTACCGGTGGTACGGGCGGCACCGGCGGTACGGGCGGCACAGGAGGAACGGGAGGCACCGGCGGCACACATTGATGACGCGTCGCATGGCTCTGGACGTCTAAATGTCCAATCATGTTCCCGAGCTGTTAATGATGGATCAGTTTAAGTACGTCGATGGCCCGCAGCAAAACGGCGCCGCGACTGAAGGATTCCGAACACGATGAAGTTCCTGCCGACTCTCGGTCTGGCCGGGTGCTGTCTGTTATTGCATGCATGCATCCTGGCGCCCGGCCAGCACATGAAAACCGGCGAGTTGAATGACAAGCAGAGCGCGACGGGCAGCCGATACCAGCTGGTTCCCATTACGCCGAAGCTGATCGCGATGGACCGTGCCAGTGCGATCGCGCCCGGTGTAGACCCCAGTCTCACCGCTTATCGGCCCGATTCGTACCGCATAGGGCCTGGAGACTCGCTCTACATCACCGTCTGGGAACATCCGGAGCTCACTTCGCCGGCGGGTTCACAGCAACAGACTGCTGCCAATGGTCGCCTGGTGCGTCCCGATGGGACGCTGTTCTATCCGTATGTCGGCTTGCTGAACGCGTCGGGCATGACGGTGGAAGAATTGCGCATGGCGATCACTGAGCGCCTGACCAAGTACATCGAGAAACCGCAGGTCGACATCAGCATCGTCAGCTATGCCAGCCAGCGGGTGACTCTCGGCGGCGCATTCGTGAAAACCGATCCGCAGAACATCACCGTGACACCGCTGACGCTGGCGCAAGCCATCGGTACCGCGGGCGTCAACGCGCAGCTGGCCGATCTCTCCGATGTGGTGCTACGCCGTGACAATCACGAATACCACATCGATCTGGATGCCTTGTCGCGTTCACCCGAGGGCACCCAGGAGATCTACCTCAAGGGCGGCGATAACGTCTACATGCCGTACAACGATCGCCACGAAGCATATGTGCTCGGTGAAGTGCTCCGGCCCCAGGCTATTTCCTTCAAAACGAGCGATCTGAGCCTGACGCAGGTACTGGGGCGCGCCGGTGGCCTCAACCAGACCAGCTCCAGCGGCAAGGCGGTTTACGTTATCCGTGGTGTCGAAGACATGGAGAAGAAACCCGCATCGATCTACCAGCTCGACAACACATCGCCCTCCTCCTTCGCGGTGGCCGCGCAGTTCTCGGTCAAGCCGGGCGACGTCGTCTTCGTCGGGCCGGCGGGCATTACTCGCTGGAATCGCTTCATCAGCCAGCTGCTTCCCCTGTCCGGCCTGATCAGCAACGCGGCTACCACGCAGTACAACCTGGACCGCGATAGCCAGCTATAACCGAAGCGGCTGGCTTCACCCCTCCATGCTAAACAGGCGATACAGATGAAGGTCACTATTTTCGGCACCGGTTATGTTGGACTGGTCACCGGTGCCTGCCTCGCGGAAATGGGCAACGATGTAGTCTGCGTCGACGTCGACCAGGCCAAGGTCGACGGGCTATGCAACGGCGTGATCCCGATCTTCGAACCTGGTCTCGAATCCATCGTCAAACGCAATCATGCGGCGGGTCAGCTAAATTTCACCACTGACCCCGCCCCGGCAATCGCCCACGGCGAGATCATCTTCATCGCGGTGGGTACGCCACCAGACGAAGACGGCAGCGCCGACCTGAAGTACGTACTGAGTGTCGCGCGCACCATCGGCAAGCACCTGGGTCGCTACTCGGTAATCGTCAACAAGTCGACTGTTCCGGTTGGCACTGCCGATCGCGTGCGCGACGCCGTGGGCGACGTACTGAACGAACGCGGTGCCGCCATCGATTTCGATGTGGTCTCCAACCCGGAGTTCCTCAAGGAGGGCGACGCGGTCGCCGATTGCCTGCGTCCCGACCGCATCGTCGTTGGCTCGTCCAGCGAGCGAGCTGTGGCGCGCCTGCGCAAGCTCTACGCACCGTTCAACCGCAATCACGATCGCATGGTAGTGATGGACCAGCGTTCCGCCGAGCTGACCAAGTACGCGGCCAACGCGATGCTCGCGACCAAGATCAGCTTCATGAACGAGATCGCGAACATCGCAGAACGTGTGGGCGCCGACGTGGAACTGGTACGCCAGGGCATCGGTGCGGATCCCCGCATCGGCTACCACTTCATCTACCCGGGCGCGGGTTACGGCGGATCGTGCTTTCCCAAGGATGTACAGGCGCTGGAACGCATCGCGCGCGGCCATGGCTACGATGCGCGGCTGCTGAGCATGGTCGAGGCGGTCAATGCCGATCAGAAGACCCGATTGTTCGCGCAGATCCAACGGCATTTCGATGGCAACGTCGCGGGCAAGACGGTAGCCCTGTGGGGATTGGCGTTCAAGCCCAACACCGACGACATGCGCGAGGCGTCGAGCCGTCGATTGATCGAAGCATTGTGGGACGCCGGCGCCAGAGTCCGCGCGTACGACCCGGAAGCGCGTGCAGAAACTGCACGCATCTACGGCGAACGCGATGACCTTGTCCTCTGCGACAGCGCATACGACGCGCTGACCGGCGCCGACGTCCTTGCGCTGGTTACGGAATGGAAAGCCTTCCGCAGCCCCGACTTCGGCCGCATCAAGGCGGCACTGACGACGCCTGCGATCTTCGACGGTCGCAATCTCTACGATCCGCGCATCGTCGAGGAAGCTGGCATCGCTTACTACGGTATCGGCCGCGGGCGCTCCCTGCAGCGCTGATGTCGCACCCCATGTAGGAGCCGATTGTGGGAGCTGATTGTGGGAGCCGCTTCAGCGGCGATGGGACTCGCCGCGAGCCCCATCGCCGCTGAAGCGGCTCCCACACAGAACCAACGCTACTGCGCGATCTTCTCCAGGTTCTTGTCGAACAGATCGCCGTCCAGATCGTTGGTCATCGTATACAGCGTGTAACGCTTGTTCAGGCGAGCGCCACCGTCACGAAGCAGGGGCTGCCACAACAGGGTGGCGCGGCTTCGCGACGAATGCGGCAGCAGCATGTCGAACGGAACCGACACATAGATCCCCTTGTCGAAACTACCTTCGCCGTAGCCGGTACTACCGGACTTGGTGGTAACGGTGGCGTACGCGCCCATGCGCGCGCCATTGGCAAACTCGCGCGACACATCGATGGTCGTGCCCCAGTCTCCCGCCAGGTAACGGCCCACACTGACCGCTACGGTCACGCCGTGAAACCCGGTATCGAGATAACCGGTAGCCTGACCGGTGATCACGTGGTACCGGCGTAGCGAGAAGTCCTGGTCGAACCCTCGCTGCTTGACCCAGTTGACGTCCGCACCCACCGCCCAGCGTTCGCCGAACGGCCGGTACAGCATCTCGCCGCCCGCACCGCCGTACATGCTTTCCAGCATGCCGGCATACGCCAGTCCGTACAGATCCTGGCCAAAGCGATGCGTACCGGTGAGCTGCAGGTTCGGCATGGTGATGTCGGAACTGGTCAGGTACTGGCGAACATCGGTCCGGACGCGTGGCAAATTGCTCGGCGCGTCGTACTTGAACTTGTCATAGTTGTTGAAGAGATTGGCCGCGACGACGCCGTCGAGCCACAGGTTGCGGGTGACGTTGAACGTGCCGGACGCAGCGCCATAAACCTGGTACAGGATGAAGGCGTCCGGCCCACCCAGGTTCTGCTGGTATCCCAGCGAGAAGCCGCCGGTAAAGCGTTTCACCGGCTCGCGGAACAGTATTTCTTCATCGCGCGCAGTCACCGGATTTTGCTCGACACTACGGCGGAACGTGTCCAGGTCGATCCGATGATCGAGCAGCTCGATGAAACGCGGGCGGTGCACGCTGGTTTCCACCGTCTTCAGGCCATTACGTTCGCTCGACACGGTGAGCCAGCTGATGCTGTCGTCGACTCGGTTGTCGATGATCCGGGTCGCGCGTCCCACGCCTTCGGCCGCGTAGAAGAACCGGTCCTGCTGGCCGTGGATAACCAGTTCGGAGCCACGGCGACCGATGCTGCTGACGCTGATGCCGGCGTTGTCGTGCAGGGTCCGCGCCACGTCCGTCCAGTTCACCTGTTCCGGCGCCTGACGTGCAGCGCCTCGCACTCCGGCGGGAGCGTTGGTGGCCGCTGCGACAGGCACGGGACCTGTACCGGTGCCCGTATCCGACGTTGCGGGCGTCACCTGCGCGGCTTCAACCCGTGAGGTCTCGAAGGCAACAGGTTCGGGTGTCGGATCGTAAGACTTGGGTGGGTCAACATGATGGGCGAGATTGGTATGCAGGTTCACCGCCGCCGTCACAACCTCGCCACGCTCGTAACCGAGCGTGAGATCGACATTGCGATTTAAGCGAAACACCGCGCCCAGATTGACCGGCCAGCGCTGCGGCTGGTTGTTGTTCTGTGGCTGATGCTTGTAATCATTGCCGTCGAGTTCGGCCTTCAGCACAAGCCACTGCAGCGGCGACCGGTATTCGATTCCACCGAAGAAACCCGGTCGACCACGAAAGAACTTGTTGACACTGAACGTGCCGGTTCCCGTGCCGCCGGTGGGGCGCGTGCTGAACCGTTCGTCGAGGAAATCCAGCGGATTGGCGATGTCGCCGCGCGCACCCATGTAGCCCCAGGCAAGGCCCAGGCTGAAATCGAACGGCCCTGCCCGCTTGCTGGTCACGAAGTATTCGCTGGAGAACAGGCCTGTACCACCAACGTCGCGCGCGCCCACCGCAAGCGCGGGCAGCCAACGACTCTCTTCCCATAGCCGGATCTTGGTGTCGATCGACTTGTCTTTGTAGGTCTGGTTGCCGCTGAGCCTCACCGGACCGTATGGCCGGTTGCTGACATTGGTGTAACGGAAAGATGCCTCCAGCCACGGTAGTGGCTGCATCGATACGTTGTAGTTGGTATACGGTGTGGTGCGACTGAGGACGAAGCTGAATTCACCTTCTTGCGCCATGCGCGCCGTCGGTGTCTGCAGCAGACCCACGCCACCGAAATCGCTCTGGGTATAGGCTTCCTGCGCATACACGGCGGATGCGCCGCTGGCCCACAAGGCGAAGCCCGCACAGCACCAGCGATGCCGCATCATCGCCACCCCTCGTCGCTCAGCAACTGGGTCGCGATGAAATCGGCTACGTCCCGATTGAATCCTTCGTCAGCGGCCCCGGCGATCGCACGCCGGTAGAAGGGCACGTAGATCCAGGCGCCAGGTGCCAACGGACGCGGCGCAGCGCGGTTCCACAACGCGATGTTCTGCTCGAACACGGCGCCATCGGGCTGCACGACGTAGATCAGGTCGGGGTCGGCGGCGCGTGACGCAGGGCACGCCGCCAGATAACGGCGCGCATCCTGCATCGGCACCTGCGGCAGACGGCAGGCTTTATCCACTGCCCCGACCACGCGGACATCGGAAGGTCGCCGAGGATAGAAAAGCGTGTCGCCTTCGTGCACCGGCCAGTCATCGGCGGGGGTTACGTCCAGACGTCCGGGATCGAGCGTCACGCCGGGGCGGCGGCCGGTGATGGGGCGCGCGGACATCCAGGCCTGGAAGGCTGCTGCGTTCTCCGCCAGCGGATCGTTCCCGGAAGCCATCGCCTTCCGGCGGATAGCACCCAGTTCGTAGACGAGGCCAGCGCGCAGGCGCAACTGTTCACGCTGCAGGTCCGGCTGCAACCAGGCGGCGCCCAGCACATACGCTTGCGGATCGATGCCGACAGCCAGCGCGACGGTGGACAGACGGGATCGGGACGGATAGACGGCTGGACCGGGTCGGCCCACGGCCCCCTCGGCAGCAACATTCAGCACCGCCGGCTCCTGCGCCATCAGCGGCAGCGCGTGAAGGCATAACATCAGACCCACCGCGTAGCATCCACCGCGGCTCACGGCGCAGTCTCCCGGTAAGGCTGCAACTGGATCAGTTCGAGCGGGACGCCAGGCGCCACGTACTGCGTGCTCTTCCAGATGAATCCATCAGCCGGATCGATCCAGTACCGGTTAGTCATGTGGATACCTAACCCAGGTGCCGAGAGCTTTTCATCGACACGCCGCAAGCTGTGCACCGTACCGAGGATATCAACGTCTTCGAGACCTTTCGGTTCCAGGTGTGCATTGACGATGACGCCGTAGCGGTAACCGGGCGACCAGTCCATGCGCCGGGTGTAGTCCAGCGGCGCAACCAGGTGCTGCAGACCCGTCTGGAAAGGGTTTTCCGCGGGAAATGTCGAGTCGTCGAGGTTCTGCGGCAGGCCGACGGTTTTCACCACGAGCCCGTCGCGGGTGTACACGATATCGTGCCCACTGCCATACCAGCCCAGTTGTCCGTGCTCCACCTTGGCGAGGATCAGGATCGCCTCACCGCCGGGGGCATTCACCTGCAGCTGGAAATACGGGGTAGCCGCCACCGAGGCAGCGGTAGGTTCGACTTTCTCGCCATGGATCGCGAGGCGGACCGTTTCCAGGCTGCCGCGCGAGACCGACGAACAACCGGCGAGCGCAAGCGCCGCCAGCGCAACGCCACCAAGCGAGAGATACCGTAGCGCGACGCACGCGCGTTTTGTCGCAGGCCAAGCCAAGATCAGTGGGAGGTCCGGTCAGGAGGATGTTTAGCACTGACAACGTTGCTGATAAGACCAGACAAGGACAGCACTGACTGGAGGCGGTCAGCTCCCTGGAGGGGATGCCGACTCACAGCACAACACTACATCACCGAAACATACTGAAAACTGACCGGCGTCACGACAAACACCTACAAATAGCGTAACCAGCTGTTGACGCCCTGCTCTATCAACCCGTACACGTGTTCATACGCGGGTCGTTGTTGGCGATAGGGATCCGGAATATCCCGGCCATCCAGCCATCTATCCAGAAGAAAGATCTTCCCGCTGGCCTCTGGCGCCATCCTGGTCATGGCTGCGACATGGTTTTTTTCCATGGCAAGGATCAGATCGGACTGCCGTAGCAGCGCGCTGTCCAGCTGCCGCGCGCGGTGTGTTTCGCCATTCACGCCGTGTTCCCGTAACAGCGCAAGGGATGTCGTATCCATGGCGTATCCCGCCATGGCGCTAAGCCCGGCGCTACTGATCTGCGCACCGTGAGCGTTGCCCAGGCGGTGTCGCAGAAGATACTCGGCGGTAGGACTTCGGCAGATATTGCCGACGCAGACGATCAGTATCCGTTTGAACATAGGTACTGCGATACTCCCGTTCCGAAGAACGCATAGAAGACAGGCGCCGCACATGATAGCGAGTCCCAAGGGCATGACCGGAACGTGACGATGTGGACCGCCATCACCAGTCTCGGCGACAGTGCGATTCTCCTGCCGCTGATCGCATGGATTGCCATCTGCCTGCTGCTGCCCCCGCCTTACTGGCGTGACGGACGGCGCTGGCTCATCGCCGTCGTACTGTGCGGTGGCTGCGTGGTGTTGTCCAAAATCCTGTTCATGGCCTGGGGCATCGGGCCGCCCGGCCTGAACTACACCGGTTTCAGCGGACACACCGCGCTTGCCATCCTGGTCTGGCCATCCCTCGCCGGCGTGCTGGCCCGCGATGCTGAACGGCGCCTGCGCATGTCGGTCATTGCGTTGGGTGCACTCATCGGTATCGGCGTCGGCATCTCGCGATGCGTGTTGAAAGTGCACAGCCAATCGGAGGTATGGTTGGGCGCCATCCTCGGCGCCGCCATGGTGACGTGGTTCCTGCTCGGCCTGGCACGATCGGAAACGATGCCGCACAACCGTCATACATGGCGGCTCGCCGTGCTCGGCGCCGGCGCCATCGCGATTGGCTGGGTCTGCTATGGCCGGGTGTTTCCCTCCCAGCACCTATTGCAGGACGTCGTGCTGTGGCTGAGCGGCCATCCAGCCATCTTCACGCGACGTGTACAACTCGATTGAATACTGCACTGACCGACCCCATCCGTTGGCGAATGACCATAGCAATGAGCCGCGCATGACCGAGCAACGCAGGGAAAAGTCACGGAATATCGGTGCACTGCGCAACCTCTGGCCCTTCCTGAAGCCTAACAAGGGCCTGGCAATCGGCTGGCTGGTCTTCCTCGGCATTTCGTCCGGTGCCTCGCTGCTTCTACCGGTCGCCTTGCGTCACATCATCGACAAAGGCTTCCTTGCGGCGAGCCTTTCGACCATCAATGGCACCTTCCTGGCCCTGTTCGGGCTGGCGGTGGTGCTTGCCATCGCCACCGCGGCCCGCTACTTCTTTATCGCGCTGCTCGGCGAACGGTCGCTCGCCGCGCTGCGCACCTCGCTCTACCGGCATGTGATCAACCTCGACGTGGGCTTCTACGAGAACACGCGCGTCGGCGAGCTCACCTCGCGCCTGGGCACCGATACCGAACTGGTTCAGACCCTGGTCGGCTCGGGCATCTCCGTGGCGCTGCGCAGCACCGTCATGCTCCTGGGCTCTGCGGCGGCCATGGCCTGGACCAGTCCGCGCCTTGCCGGCCTCACCGCACTGGTCATTCCCGCCGTGATGCTGCCGATCCTCATCTTCGGTCGTCGCGTGCAGAAGCTGTCGCGCAACAGCCAGGACCGCCTCGCCGATGCGGCGGCTGTGGCGAATGAAACACTGAATGCGGCGCAGGCCGTCAAGGCCTATGCGCGTGAACCGGTCGAGAGCCGCCGCTATGCGAATGCCATCGCCCTCGCACTGGCCACGGCCCGTCGCCGCATCGGCATGCGCTCGCTGCTGACCGCCGCGGTGATCGTACTGATCTTCGGTGCGATCACCCTGGTTCTCTGGGCCGGTGCCCGCGATGTCATCGCCGGCGAGCTCGCTCCCGGTGTGCTGACGCAGTTCGTGGTTTACGCCATCTTCGCCGCCGGCTCGGTCGCGGGTCTATCGGAAGTGTGGGGTGACGTGCTGCAGGCCGCGGGGGCCATGGAACGCATCGGCGAACTGTTTGCCGAGAAGGCGACCATCGCCACGCCGGACGTACCCGATCCGTTGCCCCAGCCCGTCACCGGCGCGCTGCGCTTCGACCACGTGGAATTCCGCTATCCCTCGCGACCCGACGTGGCCGCGCTATCCGGCTTCGACCTGGAGATAGCGCCTGGCGAAACCGTTGCCCTCGTCGGTCCCTCCGGTGCAGGCAAGAGCACGGTGTTCAGCCTGCTGCTCCGCTTCCACGATCCGGTGGCCGGTTCGATCCGTTTCGACGGTGTCGAGCTACGCGCGCTGGCCCTGCCCGAACTACGTGGCGCGATCGCCCTGGTGCCACAGGAAACCGTGATCTTCGGCGGCAGCGCCGCGGACAACATCCGCTTTGGTCGCGAAAACGCCAGCGACGACGAGGTCCGCGAAGCCGCGCGCCTGGCCGAAGCGGACGGCTTCATCAGCGCGTTGCCGGAAGGCTATGGAGCCATGCTCGGCGAACGCGGCGTGCGTCTTTCCGGCGGGCAGAAGCAGCGCATCGCCATCGCACGCGCGATCCTTCGCGATGCACCGCTGCTCCTGCTCGACGAGGCCACATCGGCACTCGATGCACAATCGGAAGCAGCCATCCAGCATGCCCTGGAGCGACTGGAGAAGGGTCGTACCACCCTGGTGATCGCCCATCGCCTGGCCACCGTGCAACGCGCCGACCGCATCGTCGTGATGGAGGGTGGACGGATCATCGCCCAGGGCACGCACGAGGCTCTGTTGCGCGAAGGCGGCCTCTACGCTGAGCTGGCAAGGCTGCAGTTCGTGGCTTAAGGGCAGTGGGAAATCGCCGCTGAAGCGGCTCCCACAGGATGCAGTGCCACAGGATGCAGTTCGTGCCGCGCTCTATGTGGGAGCCGATTCATCGGCGAAACCGGGCCGCCTCAGTCTTCAAGGCTTAGGCGCCCGAGTCGAAGCACTCAGCAATTCAATCGTCGCCACATTCCGAACCCAACGCGCCGGCCGCTTATCCCCCGGCACTACAAGCCGTACCGGTCCGTCCTTGTCGTCGAGAGGTTTACCCTCATGACGGTCGACGAGAACGACTTTCGCCGCACCCATCTCGGCATCCAGCTCGCCCAACCCGAACACCACCTGATACCCGTCGGTCGCGGTCACCCGCACATAATTCGCCAGGGCATCGCCGCGTAGCGCCTTGCCTAGCGGCGCGCCTTCAGCTCGCAACACCTCGACCAGTGCCACGCCTTCCCAGGCGCTTGGCGCATCGCCATGCGCACCGGCCTGTACCGTCATGCGCGGCATTGCGGCGAGGGTCTTTTCATCGAGGGTGACCGGCGACTTGCCCGGCGCAAGATAACGGACAGTCTCGGCGGCCAGGGCGGCCGAGGCCTGAGCCGTAAGTCCAATCAGGCAGATGAGAGCAAGACGGTAAGCGACACGATTCATGGGAGTTCCAGGAGAATCAGCTCAATGCCGCGACGAGTGCACGGACGGTTTCTTCATCGGTACGGATCTCACCGCCACCCATGCCGAGGTCGTCGGAGGGTGTGCGACGCATCCCCGACGGCAGGCGACGCTTGGCGGACGCATGGAACTCTCGGGCGCGCGTCACGTTACGCAACGCGGCAACGTTGTCGGGCTCGATGCCTGCGCCAGGCATGACGACGATGCGACCGCCCGCCTGCGCCACCAGACGCGCAATGGAGGAAGCACCGGCCACGGCGCTGTGCATGCCACCCGAGGTGAGTACGCGCTCGAAACCCAACTCGATCACCGTCTCCAGCGCCGCGCCGCGATCGGCCACGAGATCGAACGCGCGATGGAAGGTCACACCCATCGAACCGGCTGCCTGCAGGAACAGGTGACAGGCCTCGGCATCCACTTCGCCCTCGGCGGTGAGTGCACCAACGACCACGCCGTCACAGCCGAGATCGGCACAATGTGCGATGTCATCGAGCATCGCCTCGATCTCGGCGTTCTCGTACAGAAAGTTTCCCGAGCGCGGTCGAACCAGCACGTAGAGCGGGATATCCAACCCTTCGCGCGCCAGTGCGATCGTACCGTGCGACGGGGTCACGCCACCTTCGTCCAGGCTCGCGCATAGTTCCACGCGGCCGGCGCCGCCCGCCTGCGCGGCGAAAGCGGAAGCAATCGAGTTCGCGGCAACTTCGAGCAGCGCCATGATCAATACGTGCTCTTGCCGGGAATCAGGGTGTCCTGCTTTTTCGCATCGCATACGGCATACGAGAAGCCCGATTGGATCGCCCACGCGCCGACGTTGCCCTTCTTGTCCATGGCAAGGAAGCCGACCTGAAGATCCTTCGCGTCTGGCTTGCGCCGCAGAATGCGTTCGACCGCTTCGCGGCAGGCATCTTCGGGCGAACGCCCCTGCCGCATGAGTTCGACCACGAGGAAGCTGCCCACGTTGCGGATCACTTCCTCGCCCACGCCAGTGGACGTCGCCCCACCGATCTCGTTGTCCACGTAGAGGCCAGCCCCGATGATCGGACTGTCGCCGACACGGCCATGGATCTTCCAGGCCATGCCGCTCGTGGTGCAGGCGCCGGAGAGGTTTCCCTTCGCGTCGATCGCCAGCATGCCAATGGTGTCGTGGTTGCTCGCATCACCCGGCGTCCCGCCCGGGCCGGCGTTATAGGTCCGTACCTCGCTGTTCGCCGACGGCTTGTATTTGGCCGTTTTCAGCCATTCATGCCAGGCCTTGTCCGATTCCGGGGTCAGCAGTTCTTCGCGGGGAAAGCCCTGTTCGATCGCGAACTGGGTAGCGCCATCGCCGACAAGCAAGACGTGCGGCGTGCGCTCCATCACCCGGCGCGCCACGGAAATCGGATGCGCGATGTGCTCCATCGCGGCGACCGCACCGCAGTTGCCTTGCTCGTCCATGATGCTGGCGTCGAGGGTGACCTTGCCGTCCCGATCCGGATAGCCGGCACGGCCCACGCTGTGATTGCGCAGATCCGCTTCCGGCACGCGGGCGCCCTGCTCCACTGCATCCAGCGCACGACCACCGCCCGCGAGTACCTTCCAGGCCGCCTGGTTTGCGGCAACGCCGAAATCCCAGGTCGAGCATACGCGCGGAACCATTCCACCCGAGGCCGCTGGCGGTTCACCCTTGGCAAAACCCTTAGTGGTCAGCGCCAGGCCCGAGGCGATCGTCGCCCCCTGCAGGAATCGTCGGCGATCCATGGATACCCTTGTTCGGCGGCGCACCGTTTGCGCCGTCGACGATGGTCGCATGCGGCAGCGGCACCGTGCCAGCGGGTGAGTCGGTTTCCGCCATCACACGCCCTGAGCGCCCCGCTGCTGCTCTGGCCTTCGCCTCTCGCTGCGCCTTGAGCGACGCTTGCGCCGACAGTGATCGGGTATAGACCGACCGCGACAAGGTAGCGCCGAGAATCCCTAACATCGCCAGTACCGCAAGCACGAGAATGAGGATCGACCCACGGCGCGAATGGCGACGGCATCTCATTGGTTATTTCCCTTCCGCGATACAGCGCGACTGAATCGCCGGCCGTCCCGCATAGCCAGGGTCACCTCCAACGCGCGCGCGGCGGTTCCATGCCATTGCAGGAACGGCTGGCGATGGGTGAGGCCATCGCCAGCCGGAATGTCTGCGGTCACCTCGAGTGATGCCACGTCATCCACATACGTCTGGCAGTCCTCATCACAACGACGCAGGTCGCCCGCCACCAGCCAACCGATCCGGCCTGCCAGCAAGACAGGCACGTTGTACTCGAGCGACATTTTCTTCTGTGGACAATCCCGCGCCTCGGTACACATGCCCCACGTAGTCGCGGCCTCCAGGTCACGCACGATGGCCGCGAGTGCAAACCATGCCTTGTCCTCGGAGCGGCCGGTCATCAAATGCCGCCCCACGGCGATGCCTGCCGCTGCCAGTGACATCGCCGTCAGCGCCGCGATGATGGAAGCAACGCACAGCCCCACGGTCAGTTCGACCAGACTGAAACCCTGGGCTCTCAAAGCTCGATGGCCCACGCCAAAACCTCCCGGCCATTCCATGTGATGCGGATGATGCAGCTACTCCTCGACTTGCACCGCACGGCGCCCCGCGCCGCTGGCCCGACGTTTGCCGCGAGGGCTTTCCGGAAACCTCGCAGGTCATCCGCGGCCAGTGCCTGGACGCTGCAGAAGCGAACGCACCCCGCCGTAATCGACGACACCGTGTAGTCACCACCGTCCACAGCGGCGACGTTCGAGCGCATACGCGCTTCAAGACTGGCTGCAATAGCGCTCGCCGCCGCTAGCCGCGACGCTCGTGCGTCGTCAAAAGTGGTCTGAATAAACCACGCGCTGGTGGCTGCGCTTCCGATCGAGAAGACCGACATGGCAACAAGGGACTCAATGAGGGATGCGCCGCGAATGTGCATGCTTACACGTTCGCGCAGGGCGACATCGGGCGATGCCCGGCATTTCGGCGTCAGTCGTAGGTCGAGCAGTAACCGACGCCCTCGCCTTTGCAGCGAATCTACGTAGGTGAATTCAGGGATATGGCGGCGACGAGGTTGAGGCAATCTGGCTTTCGCCGCTAAAGCGGCTCCCACAAAGAAGCGCGAGGCCATTCCCTCAGAGCGCAAACGTAAACGCGATGGCAAAGCCGAGCCCTACGCGCGCGACCCGCGAAACCGTCCGCGAAGAACCACAAAAAAACCCCGCATTCGCATGCGGGGTTTTTTGGCAACGCTGTCGCGGCGATTACGCCGCGATTTCGACGCCCGAAGCCTGCGCGCCCTTCGGGCCCGTGGTGACTTCGAATTTTACGCGCTGGCCTTCCTGCAGGCTGCGAAAGCCCTTGGAATTGATCGCAGAAAAGTGGACGAACACGTCCTCCCCACCGTCCTCAGGCGCGATGAAACCGAAACCCTTGGCGTCGTTGAACCACTTGACCGTACCGAAACGCATGCGGAAACCTCTGGACATGGATTGGAAGCGCCCCTGCGATGGCGAGGCGTTCCCCATGGATCCCCTTGGCCTGCCCCCGCGGCGCAGGCGAAGTATCGACATGTTTGCGGGCAAAGCGCAACTACGACGATTTCCCGGTCAATCGCCGACGATCAGCCCCCGGCGAGCAAACGTCCAAGGATCGGTGGCACGTTGGCTGTCGCTGCCGCAAGGTGGGCAAAGATTTCCTCGATACTGATTTCCGCTTCGTCGCCCGCACCGGCGGCGTAGTTCGCTACCAGGGCAAGGCAGGCGAATTCGAGGTCCAGCTCGCGCGCCAGCACCGCTTCAGGCATGCCGGTCATCCCGACCAGATCGCACCCATCGCGCTTCATCCGGGCGATCTCCGCCCGGGTCTCCAGGCGCGGCCCCTGGGTGACGCCGTGGCAGCCGCCGTCGATGATCGGCAAGCCTTCCGCCCGAGCGGCCGTCAGGATCGCCTGCCGCAGGCTTTCGGTATACGGCTCGCTGAAGTCGATGTGGCGCACCTCCGCCCCCTCGACATCATTGAAGCTGGTGTAGCGGCCGTGCGTGTAGTCGATGATCTGATCCGGCACCACCAGGGCACGCGGCCCCATGTCGTCACGGATACCGCCCACGGCATTGACCGCCACCACCCGGCGGGCACCCAGTGAATGCAGCGCCCAGAGGTTGGCCCGGTAGTTCACCCGGTGCGGCGGCACCGTGTGGCTCTCGCCATGCCGAGCCAGGAAAGCCAGACGCTTACCGCGGAAGTCGCCGGTGACGACAGCACCCGAGGCCGGCCCGAACGGGGTCTCTACTGAGCGCCGCTCGGCGTTCTCCAGCCCTTCGAACTGATATAGCCCACTGCCGCCGATGACAGCCAGATCGATCGACATGGCTTTTAGTCCTTCAGCGCGTAGATGGCCGGCAGGTTACGAGCCTGCTCGTGGTAATCCATGCCGTAACCGAACACGTAGCGGTCCGGCAGGTCGACGCCATTGAAGTCGGCCTCGATGCCGTGCGCCCGTCGATCGTGAATCTTGGTGCAGAGCACCGCGAGAAGCACGCGCTTCGCGTCCATTTTCAAGCAGGCATCGCGCACGGCCTTCAGCGTATGGCCTTCATCGAGGATGTCATCGACGAGGATCACCGTGCGTCCGCGCAATGGCACTTCCGGACGGCGCAACCAGTGCAGGTCGCTACCACTGGTTTCGCCACGGTAGCGGGTGGCATGCGCGTAGTCGAACTCGAGGTCGGTGCGGATGGCGAAGGCCAGCTGGCCGGCGAAGATCAACGCGCCGTGCATCACGGTGAGGAAGACCGGACGCTCACCATCGAGGGCGGCGTCGATCTCGCGGCCCATGCGGGCGATCTCGGTATCCAGCTGTTCACGGGTGAACAGGACGTCGGAGTGCGCAAGCGCGTAGTCGAGCGAAGCGGTGGCGGTCATGGGTGGGTTACGGCTCCAAAGCGGTCACGCGCGCGATGAAACGATCGCGCTGGGGATTGTCGACAAGTCCTTCCCAGGTCGAGCCGATCGCCCCGCGCAAAGGGATGATCCGCTCGGCGAGCGACGGTCGGCGGTCCTTGACCGCCGCGATCGCTTCGGGAACGACGTCGGGAAAACAGGCGAGCACGAGATCGCAGCCCGCATCGAGGTTTGCGCTGACACGCGCGGCGATGCCGCCGACACTACCGGCCGCGGCCATGCTGATGTCGTCGCCGAACACGCAGCCACGGAAACCGAGTTCGCCGCGGAGGATCTCTTCGATCCACACGTGGGAGTAACCCGCCGGCTGGTCGTCAACGGCGGTGTACTTCACGTGGGCGGCCATCACGGCCTCGGCGCGCGCCTCGATGCCGGCAACGAAGGGCAGCAGGTCCGTGGTGAGGATGTCGTTCTTGCTACGCGGATCCACGGCCACGGATTCGTGGGTGTCCTCCTTGACGGAGCCGTGGCCGGGGTAATGCTTGAGCACCGCGGCCATGCCGCCCAGATGCATGCCGCGCACGTAAGCCTGGGTCAGTTCGGCGGCGACGGCCGGATCCGCGTGGAAGGCACGGTCACCGATGGCGGCACTGCCGCGCTCCAGGTCGGCGACGGGCGCGAAGCTGAAATCGACGCCGATGGCGCGCATTTCACTGGCCATGATCCAGGCGTGCTCTTCGGCACGCTGGATCGCCTCGTAGGGAACCGTGTTGTAAAGCTTGCCGATGGAGGCCAGCGACGGCAGGCGGGTGAACCCTTCGCGAAAACGCTGCACCCGGCCGCCTTCCTGGTCCACGCAGACAAGGAAATCCTCGCCGGCGACCTCACGAATCGAATCGATCAGGGCGGTGACCTGCTCGCGCGAGGTGAAGTTGCGCGAGAAGAGAATGACGCCCGCGACGCCGTGCGCGGTAAGGCGCCCGTGCTCGTGGGGAGTCAGTTCGGTGCCGGACAGACCGATGATCAGCATGCTGAAACCTCCTTCCCTTCCCGCTCGGCCGACGACCAGCGCGCGTAGGGCCGGTCGATCAGGTTGACGTTGTAATAGCGCACATGATGGCTCACCTCGAGACCGAGCCAACCCGGCGTCGGGTACGGTGCGTCGGCATGCGGCAGCTCCACCTCGGCGACGATGAGCCCCGAGTTTGCACCGAGGAATTCGTCGATCTCGAAGTGTGTACCGTCGAGCATGACATGGTGACGAATTTTCTCGAGCGCGCCGTCGGAGAGGTCGGACAACAGGCGTTCGGCGTCGGTCACAGGGATGGGATATTCGAACTCCTGGCGCGAAATGCCGACCGTGGCCGACTTGATGTTCAGCCAGGCGAGCTCACCCGATATCCGCACGCGCACCGAGCACTTCACCACGCCTGCCCGGATCGCTGCCGAGCCGGAAAGGTAGCCCTGGGCGATCCGCTCGCTGCGCACCACGATCGCCCTCCAGTCATCGCCGGCGAGCAGGAACTTGCGTTCGATCTCGATACCCATGGGGTCTCCCGTCTGCTCAGCCGCGCTCGAACAGCGCAATGGATTCCACGTGCGCGGTGTGCGGGAACATGTCCATCACACCGGCCGACACCAGTTTGAAGCCGTGCTTCTGGACGAGGATACCGGCGTCGCGGGCCAGCGAGCCCGGATGACAGGATACATAGACGATCCGATGCGTCCCCTTGCGCGGCAGGTACTCCAGAACCTTGTCCGCACCCGCACGCGGCGGGTCCAGCAGGATCTTGTCCCAGGCCTGGCCGGCCCAGGGCGTCGAACGCTGGTCCTCGAACAGGTTGGCCACGTGGAACGAGGCATTGCTCAGGCCGTTGCGCGCCGCGTTGGCCGCCGCGCGCTCAACCAGGCCGTGTTCGCCTTCCACGCCGACGACCTCAGCCGCATGGCGCGCGATAGGCAGGGTGAAGTTGCCAAGCCCGCAGAAGAGGTCGAGTACCCGGTCGGTAGGCTGCAGGTCGAGCAGCTCCATCGTCCGCGCCAGCATGAGCTGGTTCATCCCTGCATTGACCTGGACGAAATCCAGCGGCAGGAACTCCAGCTCGACGTCCTCGGCCGGCACGGCGAAGGCAAGGCGCGGTGCCTCGGGCCAGATCGGATACACACTGCTCTGGTTGCCGGGCTGAAGGTACATGGCGAAACCGTGCTCGCGGCCGAAGGCCACCAGCGCGTCACGGTCGCGGTCGGACAACGGCGAAAGATGGCGGAAGACCAGGGCAACGGTGTCATCGCCTGCCGCGAACTCGATCTGCGGGATATCGCGTGCCGCGTCCATGCCACTCACCAGATCAGCCAGCAGGCCGACCTTCGGGCCGAGGGCGGGATGGATCACCTCGCAGTGAGTGATGTCGGCGACGAAGCGTGGGTTGGATTCCTCGCGAAAGCCGACCAGCACGCGTTCCTTCTTCGCCACGTAGCGCACCGAGAAGCGGCCTTTGCGACGGTATGCCCACGGCTGACCGGATAGCGGCGGCAACCACGACACCGGCGTGACCTTGCCGATCCGCTCGAAGTTGTCGGCGAGCACGCGCTGTTTTGCGGTGATCTGCGCAGCGGGATCCATGTGCTGCAACGAGCAGCCACTGCAGTGGCCGAAGTGCTGGCACTTCGGCTCGACGCGATGAGGCGAGGCCTCGATCACGCTGACGATTTCGGCGTCGTCGTAATTGCGATGCCGCTTGAGGTACCTGAGCACCACGCGTTCGCCCGGCAGGGCGCCGGAAACGAAGGTGGCCTTGTTGTCGATGCGAGCGACACCCCGGCCGTCGTGGCTGAGGTCGGTGGTGATGGTGGCTTCGAATTCGGTCATGCGCTCAAAAACGTAAAGCCCGGACGACGAAGGTCCGGGCTGGCTGGGAGAGTTCCTCTCGAAAGCCTACTTGCGCTTCCAGGCGCCGGAGGCATCCTGATAATACCAGCCCGGCGGCGAGCGCTGGACCCAGCCATCGGCGAAGGTCTTGCGGATCTGCGCTTCCCATTCCGGGTGTCCGTTGGCCCGGGCGATCTCCCGATAGAGCGTGTCGCGGTCGCTGTTCTCCTGGCCCACGATGGCATTGGCCTGTGAGCGCTGGTCCAGCGGCAGTGCGTTGGCGTCGCGCACGGCCACCTGGCCATTGGCCGTAAAGCCCACGGCGCCGCTGTCGAATAACGCCTTGAGCTGGCCGCCGAAGCGCGCCTTCATGCGCTCGCGGATCGCATCCGTTTCCGGCGTACGCACCTGGATATTGGGCGCGTCCGCGGCCTGCGCAGCGGGAATCACCAGATCGAGCAGTGTCGCCGAAGGCTGCTTTCCAGGCGCCGGCTTCGCTGGCTCAGCCGTATCGGAACCTTGCGCGGGGCGCGTCACGCCGCTGTCGTCAAGTACGTTACCGATGAACTGGTCGGCCGCTTTTTGCGCGGCGGCTTCGGGAAAGTACACGTTGATGGTGACGCATCCAACCAAGGCGATAGCCACGGATGTAATTATTCCAATCAGTGCCTTACGCAGCATTGTTAGCTCCCATTCTAATAGTCATCGTACCACCGGCCCGCTACCTTCCGTGGCCGCCTGCAAACGCCTGACCAGGGTCGGCCAGTCCACCTCCCGCTGGTGGCCCACCACCGTGAGACGCGGCAAACCGCTACCTTCGACGATAGTGTAGCCATCCTTCACGTTGCCCAATCCACCCATCGAGCAGACGTCGCCCTTGAGGACACAGGTCAGGCCAATGCGCTTGTAGCCGAAGGTCTTGAAGATTTTCAGCACCGTGCCCTGCAGGCCACCGGCGATGCCGCCACCCCCGACAGCGGTGAGGTTGTTCACCGCCTTCTGGCTGATCCGACCGCCGTCGTTCGCCACGAAACTGGCCTTGAAAGCCGCTGGCTTCCAGGCGACCAGACGCAGTTCGTCGAGCGCACCGTTGAGCCGCCCGGTGATGCTGCCGAAATCGAACACCGACGTAAGCAAGGCAAGATCGAGCTGGCGTAGCGCGATATTGCCGGCAAGAACTGGAGCGTTGCCAAAGGGTTGCGACACAGTCATTCGTGTGATGTCAACAAAGCCGTCGAATACGTTGAGCGAAAGGCCGCCTCCCATCTCCACGCGGTCGTCTACGTAACGCATCGACGGAACAGCGCCGCCGATGGTTCCCTTGAACTCAGGCCAGCCCAGTGCGCGGCACAGGGCGGCCATGTCGATCTGGGTGAGCGCGAGCGAGGTCTGCAGGCGTTCGCCGCTGGCCGCCGCCGGTTTCCAGGCGAGGCTTTGCACGCGGAACTGGCCATCGAGCACGGGGATGGCCAAAGGCTTCTCCAGCGTCAGCGAGCCACTGCGGCTACGCCAACTTCCTTCCGCGGCGCCATTGGGAATCTTGTAGACCTGGAGGGCACGCCAGCCGAGCTTGGTTGGTGGGCGATCGCCCGTGGCGCTCCAGTCCACCGCCCCGTGCAGGCCCGTGACGCCGAAGCGACCTTGGGCGAGCGACACGTCGAGCCCACCGGTCTGCAAGGCGAAGGCCGTGGGGCCGCCCGCATCCAGGGTGACGTGCCCGCTGACTTCCCCCGAGCCGACAAGGGCATCGATACCCAGACTGCGCAGCCAGCCCTTGCCGTAGCGGTCGTAGGCGGCGGGGAGACGGGCGTTGAAGCGGTCCAGTTGAAGCAGCGCAAGGTCGCCGTTCGCGTTAAAGCCCAGTTCGCCTTCCAGCTGCAACGCATCCGGGTCGGTCAGGCGCAGGCGGGGTATAGACAGAACACCCTTCTCCGAGCGCGTACCCAGCGACAGCTGCACAGCGTGTGCAGGTAACGCGGCGTAGAGCGGACCGAGCAAAATTTCGCCACCCCGCAGGCTGGCATCGAGCTCGATCGAGGTGGTGTCGGCGTGACTGTCGATGCCTAACCGGCCGCTCCCGGAGAGCTTCTGGCCGGCGAGTTTGCCACCCGGACTATCGAAACCTGCCCCATCCAGGGCGAACTGGCCACCAGCCTGCACGCCGTTGTCGAGCAGGTCCAGGGCGAGATCGGCATCGACGCGCCCCGTCGTCGTGCGGCCCGACCACACCGTGGACAACAGGCCATTCAACCAACCGGCCGGCAAGCCCTTGAGGGTGATCTGAGCATGGGTGGTCTGGTCGATCGGCAAGGCGACCCTGGCGCTCGCCTTGTCCTGAGTCACCGACAGCTCGAGGGTATTGGCCGATTCGTCGGCGACCATATGCAGACGCGCATTGGATAGCGCACCGCCGGGCGCACCCTTCAAGCGGAGGGCGCCGTCGAAGACCCAACGCCCGAGTTCGTCACGATCCAACTCGCCGTCGAGGGCAACGCCCAGCTTTCGCCAGCCCATGGCCGGTATGTCGGCCCGGTCGGCTGACAGGGTGAGCTGCAATCCTTGTCCGTCCGGCGCTGAATTTATGTCGGCCTGCATGCCGGCCATGTCCATGCCGGGCAGAGCAAGGCTATCGGCGCCAACAGACACATCCGCACGAACGCCTCCAGCCCCAGCGAACAAGACGCAGGCGACGAGAACGAGGACGAACGTGCGGGTTGATACGGCGAGCATGCTCGGCCATTCTGCCAAACTCAGATGAACGACACGGAACGTTGCATGCCGGACCGCTTGTTTTCCCAGTTACTCGTCGCCGACGACGACCCCTCCACCCGCGAATTCCTTCGCGGCGCCCTGGTCGCGATGGGGTTCGTCGTCACGCTGGCGGAGGACGGTGCACAGGCGCTCACACTGGCCCGTGCCCGGCGGTTCGACGCCCTGTTGCTGGATTGCCGCATGCCGTCGGGTGGGGCGATCGACGTCCTTGCGGCGCTGCGTGGCGATCCCACAGCCGAGTCGTACGACGCCGTGGCGATGGCCACCAGCGCCGAGGTACCCGCTACGCTGCGGCAAACCCTCGCCGATGCCGGTTTCTCCTTCGTCATCGAGAAGCCGTGCCAGATCGCTTCGCTGGCCTACGCACTCGGTGCGGCCCCGGACGCCGGAAGCGACGCCCCACTACTCGATGACGAAGAGGCCCTGAAGGCGACCGGCGATGCGTCTGTTCTGCAGGCCTTGCGAAGCCTGTTTCGCGACGACCTCACCGAACTCATTCGAGAGCTGGACTCCCTGGCAGATTCCCCCGCGACCCTCGTCGAACGCATGCACCGGCTCCGCTCCGCATGCGGGTTCTGCGGTGCGACACGACTGGCCGCGCAGGCGAAAACCTTGCAAAACCACTTGATGGAAACGCGGTGGGCATCGCCAGCCGCCCTGCACTGCTTTCGCTCGGAACTGGAACTGACCCTCGCCGCCTTAGCGTAGGACGCGCCAGGCCTTGAGCTCGCCACCACCAAGGTGGAAGGTAATCACCTGACGCATCATGCGGCGAAGTGAGGAGAGGCCGGCAGTGTCCGGCGGTGTATCCGCCGCCAGGGCCAACAGATCGGCGCCGCGAATAGCGCGCTGGTCGCCCATGCGCCCAGGCATCACACCGGACTCCGGATCGTAAAAATAGACCAGTGCGGGATCCAGCGGCGATCCATCGATCGCGTCGATATCGAGCTGGAGTCCATAGCCCAGGGCATCGAGCATGTCGCGCTCGAATCGCCGCAACGTCCAGGCCAGGGGCTCACCCGCAGCCATGCGCCGTAGCGTGCCGTCGTAGAACGCGAACAGTTCGGGGTTGGCATCCTGCCGGCCGGTGAGCCGGACGACAAGTTCATTGAGGTAGAGCCCGGCGAGGCCGGCGTCGCCGGTCAACCGGAGCACGGCGCCCGAAGGTTCGGCGCTGCGCAACGTGGCCAGCTCGCCCTTCATTAACAGGTCGAGTTCCACCCGCTGGAATGGCTCGAGCTGCGCGCGCTGCGTGCGCGCGCCCTCCCGCCGGACGCCACGGGCGACCACGCCGATGCGGCCATGATCGCGAGTGAGGCATTCGGCCAACATGGACGTTTCCCGGTACGGCCGGGCATGCAGGATGAAGGCAGGCTGTTGTTCGACGCGCATCTCGGCTCGCGCCTGGCGACTTATTCGTAACCGAAGCGCTTGAGCAGGTTCTCGTCATCAGCCCAGCCTTCGCGGACCTTGACCCAGATCTTGAGAAACACCTTGCGCTCGAACATGCTTTCCATCGCCTTGCGTGCCGACGTGCCGATGGCCTTGAGCTGGGCGCCGCCTTCGCCGATCACGATGGCCTTCTGGCCGTCGCGCTCGACCCAGATCACCGCATGCACTTCGGCAATGCCGTCCGGACGATCCTGAAAGGCCTCGATCTCCACTGTAGTGGCGTACGGGAGCTCCTGGTTCAGGCGCAGCATGAGCTGTTCGCGAACCATTTCCGAGGCGAGGAAGCGCTCGCTACGATCGGTGATTTCGTCCTCGGCGTAGACCGCCGGCTGCTCCGGCAGACGCTTCAGGATGCCCTTCTCCAGACCGCCGAGCCCGTTGGACTTCAGCGCGCTGACGTAATAGACATCGTCGAACGGATGCTTCTGCATCAGGTCGGCGACGAACGGCAGCATGATGGTCTTGTCCTTCTGCAGGTCCACCTTGTTGATGGCCAGCAGTTTCGGCAAATCCGGCTGCTCGGCAAGCGCCGCGTACATGGCGGCGTCTTCGTCGGTCCAGCGCCCGGCCTCGATCACCTGCACGGCCAGGTTCACCTCGGAGATGGCCGCGCGCGCCGCGCGATTGAGGCTGCGGTTCATGGCGCGCTTGCCGCCCCGGTGCAGGCCAGGCGTATCCACGTAGAGGATTTGCCCTTCCGGCTTGGTGGAAATGCCGAGAATGCGGTGTCGCGTGGTCTGCGGTCGGTGGCTGACGATGCTCAGGCGCACGCCGATCATGGCGTTGAGCAGGGTGGACTTGCCTACGTTGGGGCGACCGAGCAGGGCCACGTAGCCGCAGCGGAAGTCGTCGTCGACGATGACGTTGTTTTCTTCGGGGATATCGATGTCGTTCATGATTTCTTTTCCAGCAAGCGGCGCAGCACCGTCTCGGCAGCGTCCTGTTCGGCGGCGCGCCGGCTGCCCCCGCGTCCTTCGACGCGAATCGGTTCCGGTTCGTCGATCGTACAGCTGACGTCGAAGATCTTGGCGTGATCTTCGCCGTAGCTGTCGGTTAATTCATAGTTGGGAAGGGGAAGCCCCCTGCCCTGCAGCCATTCCTGCAGCTTCGTCTTGGCATCCTTACTGGAGCGCTTGATCTCAGCCACGCGTGGGGTGAACAGCCGGCGCACCACCTGGCGGCAGGCGTCGTAGCCGTCGTCGAAGTAAACCGCGGCGACCAGGGCCTCGAAGGCGTCGGCGAGGATGGAGTCGCGGCGGAAACCGCCGCTCTTGAGCTCGCCAGGCCCCAGTTTCAGGTCGTCACCGAGCTCGAGTTCGCGCCCGATGACGGCCAGGGCCTGGCCATTGACCAGTTGTGCGCGGAGGCGAGAGAGCTCGCCCTCGCTTGCATTGGGATGCGCTTCAAACAGCAGTTCGGCGACAAGGGCACCCAGCAAGGCGTCGCCCAGGAATTCCATCCGCTCGTTATTTGGCTTCCCGGCACTGCGGTGAGTCAGGGCCAGGGTCGCGAGACCGGGATCACGAAAGCGGTAAGGAAATTCCACGAAACCTCATTGCCCGACGGCACTTTTGAGCGGCACCGACTTCTCGAAATGCAACAGGAAGGCGATGTTGTATATGAACGGAATGACTTTGTCGTAGGAAACGCGCAGGACACTCGCGTTACCCGTGCGCTGGATGGTGACGTCCTTCGGCTTGATCGTCGAATCGTCCACATACTGGAAACTCATCTTGAAGGCGAGCTGGCGCCGGGCCTGCTCGATATCCTCGTTACCGCCCTCGGTCGACATCTGGTTGAGCGCTTTGACCACGCCCATGTACTCGATGTAGGACGGCACCAGCTTCATCGCCATGAAGGCGAAGAAGCCAACGATGGCCAGCATGATGACGAACCCGATAAGGGTAATACCCGACTGCCTGGATTTCATGTTCCGGTCTCCGCCGCGCAAAGCGGCTCCCCTGTTCAAGACTGTAAATGCCGACGGGGCGCGCAAGGCGCCCCGCAGCGGAGATTACCTTGTCCGGGGCGGACCGCAACGCCTTGCAGCGTGACGGACGCCACCGTTCCGTCAGTGGATGACTTTGCCCATCTTGGAGAAGTCGAGCCAGCCATTACTGGGGCCACGCCAGGCGAGCCAGACGAAGAAGGCCTTGCCGACCAGATTGGCCTCGGGCATGCAGCCCCACCAGCGGCTATCCGTGCTGTTCATCCGGTTGTCGCCCATGACGATGTAGCAGCCCTGGGGCACTTCCGACGGCACGGCCGCATTGGGGATGTCCTGCGGCATATTGTAGGCCGGAGTCAACGCGATCGTATGATTGATGCTGCCCAGGTGCTCGGTGTAGAGCTTCGAGCCGAAGGTCATCAACAGGCGATCTTCGGGTCGCGTCATGCTGCCCTTGAACGGACCGATTTCTTCGGCACCCACGTGCTCGCCATTGATGTAGAGCTCGCTACCACGGGTTTCGATCCGATCGCCGGGCAGGCCGATCACGCGCTTGATCCAGTTCTCGCTGGGCACGGCGGCATGCGGATCCTGGCAGGTGATGTCGCCGCTGCGCACCGGCTTGCCGTTTTCGTCCTGGCAGACATAGCCCGGGAAGCGAAACACGATCACGTCGCCACGGCGGGGTTCGCCGTTCTCGACCAACTTGTTGTTGAAGGCCGGCATGCGCAGGCCATAAGCGAATTTATTGACCAGGATAAAGTCGCCGACGTCCAGCGTCGGCATCATCGAGCCCGATGGGATGCGGAACGGCTCGGCCACGAACGAGCGCAGCAGCAGCACGACGAGGATCACCGGGAACAGCGAGCGGGCCCAGTCGACCGGCCACGGCTCGGGCTGCTCGGAACCCGAAGCTTCGGCGCGGGCGCGACGCGCCTTCACCAGGAAAAGGCGATCGAACAGCCAGACCACACCGAACAGGACGGTCAGCCCGAGAAGAATCGCCGAAAAATCAAATGCCGCCATACCATCTCCATCAGTCGTGTCGAAGGACCTTACGGCCCGGTCCGGCGCATCCGGCGCCGGCTTTCCATATCTCGCTTACTTGTTGTCCTGTCTCAGCACGGCAAGGAAGGCTTCCTGGGGAATTTCCACGCTGCCGACCTGCTTCATGCGCTTCTTGCCCTCCTTCTGCTTCTCCAGAAGCTTCTTCTTTCGCGAAACGTCACCGCCATAGCACTTGGCCAGGACGTTCTTACGCAGCGCTTTTACCGTGGAGCGGGCGATCACGGCCGCACCGACGGCGGCCTGGATGGCCACGTCGAACTGCTGGCGAGGAATCAGATCTTTCATGCGATCGACAAGTTCCCGGCCACGCCGGTCGGCATGCGAACGATGCACGATCAGGCTCAGCGCGTCCACGCGATCGCCGTTGATCAGGATATCGACGCGGACGAACGGGCCCGGATCGAACCGCTCAAGGTGGTAATCCATCGAGGCATAGCCGCGGGACACCGACTTCAGGCGGTCGAAGAAGTCGAGCACCACTTCAGCCAACGGCAGCTCGTAGGTCACCTGCACCTGGGTGGCCAGGTACTGGATGGAACGCTGTACGCCGCGCTTCTCTTCGCACAGCTTGATCACGTTGCCGACGTAGTCACCCGGGGTGAGGATGGTGGCGACGATGATCGGCTCGCGAATTTCCACGATCTGCTGCGGCGGCGGAAGCTTGGCCGGGTTGTCCATCTGCAGCACGGTGCCATCGGTCTTGGCCACCTCGTACACCACGGTCGGAGCCGTGGTGATGAGGTTGAGATCGTATTCGCGCTCGAGGCGCTCCTGGACGATTTCCATGTGCAGCATGCCGAGGAAGCCACAGCGGAAGCCGAAGCCCATCGCCTCGGAGCTTTCCGGCTCGAAGAACATCGCCGCGTCGTTGAGGCGCAGCTTGTCGAGCGCCTCGCGCAGGGCCGGGTAGTCGTCGGCCGACACCGGGAACAGGCCGGCAAACACGCGCGGCTGCATGACCTGGAAGCCCGCCAGCGGCTCGGCGGCCGGCTTGCCCGAATGGGTCAGCGTGTCGCCGACCGGGGCGCCATGGACGTCCTTGATGGACGCGTTGATCCAACCCACCTCGCCCGCTGCGAGGCGATCGAGCTTCTTGCGCTTGGGAGTGAACACGCCGACGTCGTCGACCAGGTGCGTACGACCGGTCGACATGACCAGGATCTTGTCGCCCGGACGGATCTCGCCCTGCATCACGCGCACCAGCGACACCACGCCCAGGTAGTTGTCGAACCAGGAGTCGATGATCAACGCCTGCAGCCTGTCGGTGTTGCCCGCCTTCGGTGCCGGAATGCGGTGGATGATCGCCTCGAGCACCTCGATCACGTTCTGACCGGTCTTGGCGCTGACCGGAATCGCATCGGTGGCGTCCAGACCGATCACGGCTTCGATCTCGGCCTTGGCCTTTTCGACATCCGCGGTGGGAAGGTCGATCTTGTTGATGACCGGAATGACTTCCAGGCCCTGCTCGATCGCCGTGTAGCAGTTGGCCACCGATTGCGCCTCGACGCCCTGGGCGGCGTCGACCACCAGCAGCGCGCCTTCGCAGGCGGACAGCGAGCGGCTCACTTCATAGGAGAAGTCGACATGCCCGGGGGTATCGATGAAATTGAGCTGGTAGGTCTTGCCGTCGCGCGCCGTGTACGGCAGCGAGACCGACTGCGCCTTGATGGTGATACCGCGCTCGCGCTCGATCGGGTTGTTGTCGAGGACCTGCGCTTCCATTTCGCGCTCGGTCAAACCTCCGCACAACTGGATGATACGGTCGGCCAGGGTCGACTTGCCGTGGTCGATGTGGGCAATGATGGAGAAGTTGCGGATGAGTTCCATGGAGCGCCGTGGTCACGTTCACCATCGCTCGCGGCGCGAACGACGCGCGCCAGCCCTCAGGGCCAGCGCGAATCAAGCATTATCGCATGGAAGGCCACCCACCGCCGACCGGTGGGTGGCTGGGCGTGTGTCAGCGATCGCTGGGGACTGTAAGACCGACGAATCGCGTCGAGTCGTCGCGCCGGACCAGGAGCATGGCGGTATCCCCGGATTTGATCCCCTTGGCCGCGTCGCGGAACGCCGTGGCGCTGCCGACGCGCTTCTGGTTGACCATGAGGATGACGTCACCCGCCTGCAATCCGGTGTTCGACGCGGCTGCCCCGGAAACCCGGCTCACCACGACGCCCTCGCCCGCCTTGAGGCCCAGCTCGGACCGCGTCGATGCGTCGATGTCCTGCACAGCGAGGCCTAGCGCGGCCTCGGATCCACCACCCGCCCCTTCCTCACCCGTCGCCGCCGAGGCGAGGGCCGCCTTGTCTCGCGGCAGTTCGCCGACCTTGACCTCGACCGTCTGCTTCTTGTGATCGCGGAGAAATTCCACCTTCGCCATCGACCCGGGCCGGGTGATGCCCACCAGGGGCGGCAGGTCCGGTGCCTGGGTGATCGGCGTGCCATTGAAAGAGAGGATCACGTCGCCCTGTTTCAGACCCGCCTTGTCGGCACCGCTACCCGGAGTGACCTGGGCGACGAGGGCGCCGTTGGAGTCCGCCAGGGCGAGGTTCTTCACGAAGGGATCCACGGGCTGCACCGTGACGCCGAGCATGCCGCGCGAGACATAACCCTTCTCCTTGATCTGCCCGACGACGTTCATCGCCACGTCGATGGGAATGGAGAATGAAAGTCCCTGATAGCCGCCGGACGTAGAGTAGATCTGCGAGTTCACGCCGATCACCTGCCCCTGCAGATTGAACAACGGGCCGCCGGAATTGCCGCGATTGATCGGCACGTCGGTCTGGATAAAGGAGGTGTATGGCTGGTCGCTGCTACCGAGATTGCGACCCACCGCGCTGATGATGCCGTGGGTCACCGTGGCGTCGAGGCCGAACGGCGAGCCGATCGCCAGGGCCCATTGGCCGCGCTTCACGCTGCGCGAGTCGCCGATGCTGACGGCGGGCAAGGAACCGGCATCGATTTTCAGCAAGGCGATGTCGTACTGCGGATCCTTGCCAACGACTTTGGCGGTAAAGCTGCGACGATCCTGCAGGCGCACCTTGACCTCGTCGGCGTTGTCGACGACATGATCGTTGGTGAGGATGTAACCATCGGCTGAAATGATGAAACCCGAACCCAGCGAGGTCTGCTCGCGCGGCGCCGAGGGAGCGCCCGGCATGCCGAAGAAACGGCGCAACAGTTCTTCCTGGTCGTCCTGCGCATCGGCGGGACCGCCTTTCGCCTTCTTATGCGCACCCGTCGTCTTCGCCTCGACGTGGACTACCGCAGGAGCGTTCTTCTCCACGATCGTGGTGAAGTCGGGCAGGCTCTGCGCCTGTACGCCCGCCGTCGTCAATACGAGTGCGCCACCCAGCAGGGCGCGTGCATGCAACCAACCCATCCTCTTTCCTCCTTGTCAAAGTCACGGCTGCCCGCGCGTCGAGGCGACCGCACGGACGGTTACTACGAATAAGGGAACAGGCGCGCCGGGGACGTTCGGCGCGCCAGGGTGGCACCGAGGCTCAGCGAGCCTGCTGCGCGGCAACCGGTTGCACATAACGGCTGCCGTCAGGACGGGTCAGCAGCATGTAGCCATTGCTTTCCGGAGCTTCCGCGGCCCGGGCACGATCAATCTGGTACGGCGTGGAACGCGGCAGGTAGGTCGCACCGCCCTCGCTTGAACTGTCGAACGCCGCCTTCTGGGTGAACTGGGACGCCATGTTGCTACCGGACAGCCACTGCGGCGCGACCGGCGCGGCAGCGGGTTCGTGTGTGGCGTCCGCCACCTCGACATCGCCGGCGACCGCCGCCTGGTGAGCGATTTCGGGCAAGGCCCCGGAACGGTTGCCTGCCGGCTGCGAGAGCATCAGTGCGGCGACAGCCACGCTTGCAGCAATGGCGCCACCTGCGGACCAATGCAGCCACCGGCGACGCGGCGCGACACCTGGAACCACCGACACGTTGGCTTCGGCCTCGATCGCTGCCATGACCCGGTCGACGAAGTCATGGGACACAGGCGGCATCGCCTCGTGGCGCAGTCCCTCACGACCCGCGTGATAGCGCGACCAGACGTCGGCGAGACCCTGATCGGCCTCGAGACGACGTAACAGGAAGCGAATTTCCTCCCGCGACAGCTCTCCGTCCATGCCGGCGGAGAGAATTTCCCGATTGGCTTCACTCATGGATTGTGGTCCTCGCGGTCGGAAAGAAGCGGCCGCAGTTTTTCGTCGATGGCTTCACGAGCCCTGAAAATACGTGAACGAACGGTACCGATAGGACAGTTCATGATGGAAGCGATTTCGTCATAGCTCTTGCCATCCACCTCACGCAGGGTAATCGCGACCCGAAGTTCTTCAGGCAAGGCTTGGACAGTGGAAAACACCGTTTGTTCCACCTGTTCACGCATCAGTTCGCGTTCCGGGGTGGCGCTTTCGTGCATCCTCGTGGCGCCCGGCACGTAGACCGCGTCCTCCACGTCGATATCGCCGGTGGGTGGACGGCGGCCCATCGCCACCAGGTGGTTTTTCGCCGTATTCACGGCAATCTTGTAGAGCCACGTGTAAAACGCGCTTTCGCCGCGGAACGACCCGAGGGCACGCCAGGCGCGCACGAAGGCCTCCTGGGCGATGTCCTCGCATTCGGTCCAGTCGTGCACGTAGCGGGAGATCAACGCGATGACCTTGTGCCGGTATTTCCGCACAAGCAGGTCGAACGCGCGGCGGTCTCCTTGCTGCACACGCTCGACAAGTGCTTGATCCAGTTCGTTTTCGCCCATCCGGGCCGTCTCCTCACATCATTCGGGGCCAGTCGCGGGCGCAGCTGAGACAAGCCTGGACCGAGCAAGTTCACTGCCCGGCCAAAGGTCATCCTGTCAAAATATGCGGATACCGGCCTGAACCTCAAGTTGGACCTGGCCAGGTCAGGCGCTGACAGGCGCCCTGCCTTCGGTGATCACGCGCTCGCGCTCGGCCAGCAGCTTGTCGAAAGCGACCACCGGCAGTGGGCGGCAGAACAGGTAGCCCTGCAGCTCGTCGCAGCCGTTCGCGCGGAGGAAGTGCAGGTGCTGCTCGATCTCCACGCCCTCGGCCACCACACCGCGCTTGAGGCGGTGAGCCATGTCGATCGTGGCACGAACAATGGCTTCGTCATCCGGATCGACGCCGATGTTGCGCACGAAGCTCTGGTCGATCTTGATCCGGTCGGCCGGCAGGCGACGCAGGTAGTCCAGCGAAGCGGCGCCGGTGCCGAAGTCGTCGATGGCGATGTGGCAGCCCATCGCGTGCAGCGCATCGAGTGTCTCGACCAGGTGCGGCACGGTCTTCACGCTGATGCTCTCGGTCACCTCGAGCTCGAGGCTGTCCGGATTGAGCCCGGTGTCGGTCAAGGCCTTGGTCACCACTTCAGCCAGGTTCTGCTGCATGAGTTGCACTGCCGAGAGGTTCACGCCCAGGCGCAAGCCCAGGCCGTACGTGTCTTCCCAGACCTTAGCCTGCGCACAGGCGGTGCGCAGCACCCACTCACCGATCGGCACGATAAGGCCACTGGCCTCAGCCAGCGGGATGAAGAAGGCCGGACTGATCAAGCCCAGCTCGGGATGCTCCCAGCGCACCAACGCTTCCATGCCCACGATATCTTCGGTAATGGCATTGACCTGGGGCTGGTAGAACACGCGCAGCTCGTCGTTCTTCACGGCGTGACGCAGGCGGGCCTTCAACGCCACGTGCTGTTGCTGCGACACGTCCGTGTTGGCTGCATAGATCTGGTAATTATTCCGGCCAAGGCTCTTCGCACCGTACATCGCCTCATCGGCGTGGCGGAGCAGCAGTTCACCTTCGGTGGCATCGTCGGGAAAGAAGGAAATGCCGACCGACACCGTGGCCTGCAACTCCGAGCCATCGTCGAGACCAAGCGGAATCTCCATCGCCTGCACCACTTTCTCAGCGATGCGCAGCACGTCGTCGCGCTTGATGATGTGGCGAAGGATCATCGTGAACTCGTCGCCCGCGTAGCGCGCTACGGTGTCGGAAGCACGCACGCTGGCGCGTAGCCGCTTCGCCACCGCCGACAGCACCTGATCGCCGACGGCATGGCCGAGCGTGTCGTTGATGCCCTTGAAGCGGTCGAGGTCGACCAGCAACGTGGCGAAGCATTCGCCGGTGCGTTCGGCCTCACGGATGGTGGTATCCAGACGGTCGTTGAACAGGAGGCGATTGGGCAGGTTCGTGAGCGTGTCGATCAAGCCGCGGGCGCGCCCCTGATCGCGCGCGCGCCGCAACTCCAGGGCCGAGGCGAAACGCGCAGCCGCCGCACGCAGCGCAGGCTCGAGCACACGGGCGTCACTGGTGGTGCGCCGGCGGCCCGCCAGCATCGCACCGAGCACATTACGGCGCTCATCGAGCAACGGCAGAAAGGTGTAGGAACCCAGGCCCAGCGATTCGACCAGGGGATCGGCGAGTGGCGCACTGTCACCCTCGCCCAGGCGCGAAAGCGTCTCGCCGCCCAGGCAGATATTCAGTAGGGGAAGATCAGGCGCGTCGGGCCATTCGACCAGACCCGGACCATTCCAGATGCGCGTAAGCACCTCGGGCCCGAACTCGCTTTCCGGTAGCGCCGACCAGACCGCGACTACATCGAGCTCGAGCGCATCCGCCAGCATCGCCGCCGCTTCGCCCATGCCTTCGTCGTCACTGGGACAGACATCGAGCACGGACAGGAGCGACAGGGCCTTGCTCGCCATCTCAACGGCACGGAGGTCGCGAAAGCCCACGGCGATACGATGGGCACCACGATCGACCAGGTGACGCACGTCGATCTCGCCGGCGATGCCGGTCCCATCGAGCCGGTGCAAGGTGCAGGCCATGCTGCTGCCGTCGGGAATGGGCCAGACCGCGCCGCCATCCATCTTGAACAGATCGGCGAGCAGACGGCCCTGGATGGGACCGTCGCCAGCCATCAGCCAACTCATTGCCGCGCCGCTTTCGATGACGCAGCCGTCCGGCGTGGATGCCACCACCCAGGCCGCGCCTGCGTCAAAAGCGAACCGATAGTCCAGCCCGGACGGCTCGCTGGGGGCAACCGGTACGTCGCTACCGATTGCCGCGCGCACGCGCTGGGCGAGTTCGGCCGCGATAGCGCCCTCGCGCAACCAGTCGGCACTGTCATCCGGAGCGACGCCGGGCGGCTCATCGCCAACGACATAAACCACGGGCAGTTGCGAGTAAGCGATCGAACCACGAAGGATGCGCAGACCCTGGGCCGTGTCGGCCGTACCATCCGCGCCGATAACGGCGATGTGCAACGGTGGCGCGTCGGCCAGCAGGGCTTCCAACTGCGCGGCGTCGCGCGCACTCAGCAGAACGAAATCACCATCCGCGTCGAGCGCGTCGAAAACCGCGCGACGCACGTCCCGGCGCGGGGTGAAGATGAGGACACCAGTCGGCTCGGACGTCGACATGCGTGCGCTCAAACGACCCACCGGCCGTCACGCAGGCGCGGAGCCGCGGAACGGGCATGCCAGTCGGCATCGACCCGGACGATATCGTCGTCGAAGGTCGCCAGCAGGCTGGGGCTGGCGCCTATCAGCACCACACGGCGCACATGGCCCGTCTGAGCCCGCGACAGTTGCCGTAAAAGTGCACCGTCGGTGGCACTGGGCGGCCCCGGCGGCATGTCCAGCAGGTACACACCAAAATGCAGGCTTTGCGAGATATAGCGCAAGGCATCACCCAATCGCGTACAGCCCGGCACGCGCATCTGCGCATCGCGCAGGCTGACCAGGCCCTCGGCGTGGCGCCACAGGTACACCGCTTGCCCCGTCCGCCGTGCAACCAGGCGGAACTGGTCGATCAACGCGTTGGTATCGCCGGTCTGCAAAGCGACCAAGGGCCCCGACGCAGACAGAATGCGGTCGAAAACATCGGTTCCTACATGGGAGTCGGCGGGCATGGGCGACACATCGGCGGCAATGGCGCGAAGTATCGGCCCAATACGGGGGCGTACGCTAGGGACAGCACACCATACGCGGGGGTATCTCGCATTCGGCCCGACAGGAAGGTATGGTGATGCGCTCATTCGCCAGCGTACGACCCCCGCCATGTTCGAAGGACTCCGATTCAAGCACTGGAAGACCAACGTGGGCGACGACGGCATCGTCGTGCTCACTTTCGATCGCGAGGGCGCAAGCGCCAACGCGCTGTCGCGCGAGGTGCTCGATGAACTCGACACGATCGTCGAGCGCCTGGCCATCGAGAATCCGCGTGGCGTCGTCATCCACTCGGCCAAGCCGTCAGGCTTCGCCGTGGGCGCCGATATCCGCGAATTCGTCGAATACGCCCAGACCGGTACCGTGCTCGCCAATATCGAGAACGGCCAGCGGGTGTTCGAGAACCTCGCCCGCCTCTCCTGTCCCACGGTGGCTGCGATCCATGGCGCCTGCATGGGCGGCGGCACGGAGCTCGCGCTGGCCTGCCGCCAGCGCATTGCCGTGGACGACGACGCTACGAAGATCGGCCTGCCTGAGGTAATGCTCGGCATCCATCCGGGCTGGGGCGGTACCGCCCGCCTGCCCCGCCTGATCGGCGCGCCGGATGCCTTACCCGCCATGCTCACCGGCAAACCATTCAACGCGCGTCGCGCCAAGGCCGTCGGCCTGGTCGACCGGCTCGCTCGCGCAGACGAACTGCTGGCCGAAGCACGCCATCTCATCAAGCGTCCGCACCAGCGTCCCTTCGCGCAGCGCGCGAAGGCCTGGGCAACCAACACGCTGCCGGCGCGCGCCATCCTCGCACCCATGGTCCGCAAGCAAACCGCTGCCAAGGTGCGTAAGGAACATTACCCCGCTCCGTTCGCCCTGATCGACACCTGGGCGCGCGGCGGCTCCAGCATCCAGCAACGGTTGAAGCTCGAAGCGAAGTCCGTGGCGAAACTGGCCACCACGCCGACCGCGCGCAACCTCATCCGCATCTTCTTCCTGCAGGAACGCCTGAAGGGACTCGGTGGCGGTACCGACCACGGTATCAAGCATGTGCACGTCGTCGGCGCAGGCACCATGGGTGGCGATATCGCTGCCTGGTCCGCCCTGAAGGGCTTTGACGTGACCTTGCAGGATCGCGAGCTACGCTTCATCGAGCCCGCAATCGCGCGCGCTCGCTCGCTGTTCGAAAAGAAACTCAAGGCACCGGCCAAGGTCGACGCGGCCGTAGGCCGACTTCGTGCCGACGTCGACGGCAAGGGCATTGCCGAGGCCGACCTCGCCATCGAAGCGATTTTCGAGAACCCGGAAGCCAAGCACGCGCTGTACGCGACGATCGAGCCGCAGTTCCAGGCGGACGAGATCCTTGCCAGCAACACCTCGTCGATTCCCCTCGACGAACTCCGCCAGGGCCTGAAGGCACCGCAGCGTTTCCTCGGCCTGCACTTCTTCAATCCGGTGGCGCAGATGCCACTAGTGGAAGTCGTACGCCACGATGCACTGGACCCCGCTATCGAGAAGCGCGCGCTCGCGTTCTGCAAGGCCATTGGCAAGCTGCCGGTGCCGGTCAAGGGCACACCGGGCTTCCTGGTCAACCGCATCCTCATGCCGTACCTGATGGAAGCGATGCGCCTCTACAACGAAGGCGTGCCGGGTCCTGTGCTCGATCGCGAAGCGAAGAAGTTCGGCATGCCGATGGGCCCCATCGAACTGGCCGACACAGTCGGCCTCGATGTCTGCGCATCGGTCGGCAAGGAACTCGCCCCCTTCCTCGGCCTGGAAATCCCACACGGCCTGGAAGAAAAGATCGCAGCGAACAAGCGCGGCAAGAAGGACGGCGAAGGCCTGTACGTGTGGAAGGAAGGTAAGCCGGATAAGCCGGAGGTGGACCCCGACTACGTGCCGCCGGCCGACATCCAGGACCGCATGATCCTGCCGATGGTGAACGAAGCCATCGCCTGCCTCGCCGAAGGCGTGGTCGACGATGCCGACCTGCTCGACGCCGGTGTCATCTTCGGCACCGGCTTCGCACCGTTCCGTGGCGGCCCGATCCAGTACACGCGCACCGAAGGCGTGGCCGTGATACGCGAGCGCCTGGCGAAGCTGGAGGCAAAGCACGGCGCGCGCTTTGCGAAGAAGGAAGGCTGGGACAATCCGGAGCTGGCGTTGTCGCCCGCCTGAGCCAGGAGCATCGCCGCTGAAGCGGCTCCCACAAGAGCCATGCCGACCTTGTGTAGGAGCCGCTTCAGCGGCTATGTGGGGGCCGCTTCAGCGGCGATGCCTCACCACATCAAATCATCCGGTACCCCATCATCCGACTCGCTCACCGCGTTCGGATCGACGAGCAACGCGATGAACTCGGGCGCCAGGGTCTGCAGCTCCGTGATCACCATCTTGTCGACGATAAGATAGCGACCGCCCTGCTGCACGACGCCAAGCTCGCCCGCATTGATCGCGATCAGCTGAGCGGCATCCACGTGGACACGACGGATCTTCTCGCCATACGGAAAGTGGCGAATCTGGTCGGCGTCGGCGAGGTTCAGGGCCTTGCCCTTCAACAGCTCCTCGACTTTGCGCTTCTTCTCCTTGCGCACCCGCGCCTGCTCCGCCGCCTCGGCTTCGAGGCGACGGCGCTCGGTCGCGTCGGTCTGCGCACGGATCGCATAGGCCTTGGCGAGATCGATCTCGCCGTCCTTGCGTGGCGGGCGCGGTTGTCCGCCCGTACCGGGCTTGCCGCCCTGCTGGGGTCGGCCACCGCCCTGGGGGCGACTGCCTTGCTGGGGCTTGCCACCCTGCTGCGGCCTTCCACCCTGCTGCGGTTTGGCGCCCTGCCGCGGATTGTTACCCGCATAAGGCTGGCCGCTGCCGGCCGACGGTCGCGTGCCCTTGCCGCCATCGGAACCACCTTGCCGCGGCGGTGCGGACGTCCTTTTCTCTTCGCGGATCTCCTTGACGAGGCCGCTCTTCAACAACTGTTCGCGCAGGGACTCTGCCATGATCGGTAAGGCTCGTTCGGTGTTTTCAGTAATGCGGCGGCGGGGGTTCGTTGGCAGTGTCGCTGCCGAGCCCCGCACGCATGTTCATGAGGTCGGAGCGCAGATCGCGCACCGCCCTCTCCAGTCGGTCAAGCCGTCGGGAAATCTCGGTATCCGCCGATGACAGCCCGTTCACCGTGTCGTCGATGAAGGCGAGACGCATCTCGAGCTCCATCATGCGTTCGTCCATATCAGTCACCGTGGCGACCCGCCAGGCTGCGGCCGCGACCGATGCCGTAATAGGCAATGCCTGTCTCCTCGACCACCGCCGGATCATAAAGATTGCGGCCATCGAAGATCACAGGGGTTTTCAGCAGCGATTTGATCCGCGCGAAGTCCGGAGCGCGGAATGCCTTCCATTCGGTCACGATCATCAGCGCATCGGCGCCGTCGATCGCATCGTACGGACGCTCGGCCAGACGCAAGTCGTCTCGCTCACCATAGATGCGACGCGTCTCGTCGGCGGCCTCGGGATCGAATGCCTTGACGGTCGCGCCCGCTTCCCACAACTGCTCCATCAGGCGACGGCTCGAGGCCTCGCGCATGTCGTCCGTGTTCGGCTTGAAAGCCAGGCCCCAGAGCGCGATGGTGCGCCCCTTCAGCTGGCCATCGAAGTGACGCGACAGCAGCGCGAACAGGCGCGACTTCTGCGAATCGTTTACCGCTTCCACGGCGTCGAGCAGGCGCGCGTCGTAGCCGACCGCATGCGCTGTGCGCGCGAGCGCCTGTACGTCTTTCGGGAAACACGAGCCGCCGTAGCCGGCGCCCGGATAAATGAAGTGATAGCCGATGCGCGGATCCGCGCCAATGCCCTGGCGTACGAGCTCCACGTCCGCGCCAACGTGCTCGGCGATGTTCGCGATCTCGTTCATGAAACTGATCTTGGTCGCCAGCATCGCGTTGGCCGCGTACTTGGTCAGTTCGGCGGAACGTTCGTCCATCACGACCATGCGGTCATGGTTGCGGTTGAACGGCGCATACAGCTTGCGTAGCACGCCGATCGCCTTCGGGCTCGACGCGCCGACGATGATCCGGTCCGGACGCATGCAGTCTTCGACCGCATCGCCCTCCTTGAGGAATTCGGGGTTGGAAACGACGTCGAACGGCAGATCCACGCCACGCGCCTGCAGGCACGTCCGGATCGCCTCGCGCACACGGTCGGCCGTACCGACGGGTACAGTCGACTTGTTCACCACGACGGTATAGCGGTCCATGTGGTCGCCGATGGTTTTCGCCACGGCGAGCACGTACTGGAGATCCGCACTGCCGTCTTCATCCGGCGGCGTGCCGACCGCGATGAAGACGACCTCACCGTGCCCCACCGCAGGGGCGGCATCGGTGGTGAAATCCAGCCGACCATCCGCATGGTTGCGGATCACCATTGGCGTCAGGCCTGGCTCGTAGATGGGAATGTTGCCGGCCTTCAGGCGATCGACCTTGCCCGCGTCGACGTCCACGCAAACGACATGATTACCCATCTCCGCGAGGCAGGTGCCGGTGACGAGACCGACGTAGCCGGTGCCGAAGATCGTGACTTTCATGGAGCTCCCAGGGACTTCAGGATCAGCCTGTCGTAACGGTCGATTGTAGTCCCGCCCGGCTCACAGGCAAAGAAAAAGGGCGCGGATTGCTCCGCGCCCTTTCGTTTCCTACAGGTAACGCCAGGGCTTACTTGCCGCCCGGAGCGCCGGCGCCCGGACCCGGACCAGCCGGAGCCGGACCGGTCTTGAGCAGCTCGACGTCGAAGATGATCGTCGCGTTCGGCGGGAAGCCGTTTTCCGGCTTGGCGCCGTAAGCGATGTTCGACGGGATGAAGAGCTTGTACTTACCGCCGGTCTGCATCAGCTGCAGGCCTTCGCGGAAGCCCGGAATCACCGCCTGGAGCGGGATGTTGGCCGGGCCGGCCGGCTGGTGGTCGGCCGACGCGTCAAACTTCTCACCGTTCACGAACGTACCGGTGTAGTTGATCGAGACCTGATCGTTCGGGCCCGGACGGGCGCCGGTACCGGCCTGGACCACCGTGTACTGCAGACCCGAAGCCGTGACCTTAACGCCAGGGGCGGTCTTGTTCTTGGCCAGGAATGCATCGCCTTCGGTCTTGTTCTGGGCCGCGACCTTGTTGTACTCGGCTTCGGCCTTGACCTTCAGCTGGGCCACGAAGGCTTCGCGGACGGACTTGGCTTCAGCTTCGGTCATGGTCGGCTTCTGGCCGGACAGGGCTGCCTGCAGGGCCTTGGCGACCGTAGCAGCATCCACTTCCTTCGCGACGAGCGGCGGCAGGGAGCTTGCAAGATCCCAACCCACGACGTAGCTGGCCTTCTGCTTGTCGACGGTGCCCGCACCAGCAGCAGCCGGCTTGGCTGCCTGGGCGGATGCGCCCGCGGCGGTACCCAGCGCAACCGCCAGGGCGACGGCCGTCATCGTGGGACGCAAAAATTGCTTCATTCGGTATTCCCTCTCTTGGAAAGATTTGGCGACGCCGCCGGTACACCTCCATGTGGAGGCGGAAACGCCATTGTGCGGTGGTTCGCGCCCAGCATGCAATGACGTGGCGAGAGACAAGGTTTCACATCAAAAGTTCAGCAACCTTTCACCGGAATGACGATTCGGTCACTCATCGTGCCCTGAGCCGGGTTTTTCCAGGGTATCCCGCAGGGCCGCCTGCAGGCGGGCATGCACCTGCACCAGCACCCGCCAAAGCAGCCAGGTCAGGCCAATTCCTATGAGAATCAGCACCCCAGCGACCTCCCGCGGGGGCAGGATCGTAGAGGCCAGGGCCGCCACCAGCAGGCCCAGGATCAGCATCGCGACCACCGGAATGATCCGCCCCAGCACGGCGCGGATCCGGTAGGTGCGGCTGCCGAACCGGTCCGGAATGCTCAATTCGGCCAGCAACATGCCCAGCGCGCCTGCCTTGCGGTAAGCCGCCACCACCATGGGCAGGGACAGCAGCGCGGCGAGCGACCAGACCAGGCTGCGGCGGACGGTAGGGTCATCGCTGAAGACGTCGACATGGAGGAAACCGCGCCGATAGGCGAACGCCATGACGATGAAGACCGCGATCACCAGCATCATATTGATGATCACGTGCCAGACCAGCCGGCGGATCATCTTCATCACGATGGCACCCTGCCCTTGCAATCCCAGGCTGCCCATCCACTCGGTATAGGCACCGAACACCCCGGTGACGCGTGCGGGCAAGGCACGCCCCAGGAAACTCGCCAGCGGATCGGAGGAACGGATCAGGTAGGGGGTGAGGAACGTGGTGATCGCCGATACCGCCACGGCCACCGGATAAAGAAAATTGCTGGTCACCTTGAGCGTGAGGCCAAGCGAAGCGATGACGAACGAGAATTCGCCGATCTGCGCCAGGCCCATGCCCACGCGCAATGACGTGCGGCCATCGTTGCCGGCTACGAAACTGCCGAAACTGCAGGTAATGACTTTGCCCACGACCACGGCGATGGTCACGATGGTGATCGGCCACGCGTATTCCACCAGCAAGGCGGGGTCGATCAGCATGCCGATAGCGACGAAAAAGATCGCGCTGAACATGTCGCGTACCGGCATGATGATGCGCTCGATGCGTGCCACGCTCTCCGATTCCGCCACGATGGCGCCGATCATGAAGGCGCCCAGCGCCACGCTGTAACCCATTTCGGTCACCAGCAGGCAGAAGCCGAAGCAGATCCCCAGCACCGCGATCAGCAGTACGTCGTTGCGACTGACCCGCGCGATGTAGTCGACCACGCGCGGCACCAGCAGCAGTCCCACCACCAGCGACACGGCCATGAACAGGCCGAGGCGACCGATTGCCGCGAAAGCCTGCCCCGCCTCTACGCCGCCCGTGCTGGCGATACCCGTGAGCAGGGCCATCAGGACGATGGCGAGCAGATCCTCCACGATGAGGATGCCGAACATGAGCTGGGCGAAGCGCTCGCGCTTGAGACCCAGATCCTCCAGGGCCTTCATGATGATGGTGGTCGAGGAAATCGACAGCATCGCACCGAGGAAGATCGCATCCATCGCGGACCAGCCGAAGAAACGGCCGATCTCGTAGCCGATCCACACCATCAGCACGATTTCGGCGAATGCGGCGACCAGCGCCGCCCCGCCGACCGCGCGCAGCTTCTTCAGGCTGAACTCCAGACCGAGCGCGAACAGCAGCAGGATCATGCCCAGTTCGGACAGAGTGCGAATCGTTTCTTCGTCGTGGATGAAGATCACTGGCAGCGTATGCGGCCCGATCAGCAACCCCGCGATGATATAGCCGAGCACCACCGGCTGCCTCAGGCGCTGGAAGATCACGGTGGTCAGGCCGGCAACGAGCATCACCGTCGCCAGATCCTGGATGAAAACGATGCCGTGCATGCCTGTCCTTGTGTGTGCGAATGGACAGGTTAGCGCGTGCGCAGGAACATGCCCATTCACCGTCACGCAAGTACGTGCCAGCGTTCGTCATTCTCGAAATCGTGAAAATAATTTCAAAAAGAATGTAACGAATGCTTGACGAAATACCGGGTCGGACGTAATCTTTGCGGCTTCCAGCAGGGGGCCATAGCTCAGCTGGGAGAGCGCCTGCATGGCATGCAGGAGGTCGCCGGTTCGATCCCGGCTGGCTCCACCAACTTCTAAGACGTCCCCATCGTCTAGAGGCCTAGGACATCACCCTTTCACGGTGGCGACCGGGGTTCGAATCCCCGTGGGGACGCCACTTTCTGGTCCGCCAGAGAGTGTTAAGGACGAAGAAGTTGGAAATGTTGGAAAGCTGGAACGTAAGTGTGGAGCGGTAGTTCAGTCGGTTAGAATGCTGGCCTGTCACGCCGGAGGTCGCGGGTTCGAGTCCCGTCCGCTCCGCCATTACTTCCAAAAAGAATCCCGCCATCTGGCGGGTTTTTTTTGTCTTGAATTTGGCCCTGGAGCCCGCTTTGTGTGGGAGCCGCTTCAGCGGCGAATGGGTGCTCGCCTCAAACTGGCCCGCTGCCGCGGGATCGCCGCTGAAGCGGCTCCCACAATCGCCGGCATAGCCGGCTCCCACATCAACCGGCTCCTACACCAACCGGCTCCCACATCAATCCGGCTTTGTGTCGTCCAGGCGCTCGAGCGTACCGATCGAGTGCCCCTGCTCGGCCAGGAATTCCAGCCAGCGATTGAGGAAACCGTTCATGCGCAGGCGGTGCTGGAGCACGGTATTGGCCGGCGGAAAGGGACCCAGTACCTGCCACAGCTTGCGTCCCGGGTGGCAATGCATCGCCTCGGCCACGTGCGCGTCGGTATACATACGCAACTGGGCCGACGGGGACGGCTGTCCGGTCGTCTCGTCGACGAAATCGTAGGTGAGCTCGAGTTCCAGCGTGTACGGGTGCTTTTCCTGCACGTCCAGGCGCACCTTGAGGCCGTCGTCCACATCGGAAATATAACGGCCCGGCGCCAGCCGCTGCGGCGCGAACAACCGTGCCAGGCGGTGGTAGTTCTCCGCATAAAGCCCCATCAGGAAGCCGAAGCGTCCCGGAAGGAAAGCGGATGGGCGTTCGATGACGGCGGTCATGTCTGGCGTGGTCCTCCGTTGGGTCTCTAATACATGTGGCGTTCGATGCCGAGGTACTCAAAGATCTTGCTCGAAATCTCCTCGATCGACGTGTGCGTAGTGTTGAGGACCGGGATATTTTCCCGCCGCATGAGCCGATCGGCCTGCTCCAGCTCCCAACGACACTGTTTCAGGGTCGCATATCGGCTGCCCGGGCGCCGCTGCTCGCGGATCTGCGCAAGGCGGTTCGGGTCGATGGTCAGGCCAAACAGCCGGCTTCGATAGGGGCGGAGACGGGTTGGCAGCTCAAGCTTGTCCAGGTCGTCGTCCGTGAGCGGATAGTTGGCGGCACACACCCCGTAATGCAAGGCCATGTAGAGGCAGGTGGGGGTCTTCCCGGAGCGGGAAACACCGACCAGCACCAGGTCCGATTCGTTGTAGTCCACATCCAGGCCGTCGTCATGCGCCAGGGCGTAGTTGGTAGCGTTGATTCGCGCCTCGTAGCGCTCGAAGTCCACCAGACCGTGCGAGCGGTTGACCGCGCCTGACTGCTTGGTGCCCAGTTCGGCCTCCAGAGGGTCGATAAACGGCGCGAAGACATCCAGCATCAGCGCGCCACTGCCGGCGACGATGTCGCACAGGGCGCGGGATGTCATGGTATTGACCACGATCGGCCGCTGGCCGTCCTGGGCGTACTTCGTCTTGATGCGCAGGGACGCCGCCTCGGCTTTCTGCGGGTTGTCGATGAACGGCAGGCGGTGGGTATCGAACTGGACCCCCTCGAACTGGGCCAGCATGCTGTTTCCGATGGTTTCGGCGGTGATGCCGGTAGAGTCGGAAATGAAGAAGACGGTGCGGCGCATCGGGGGCTTTCCCAGCGGTTGGTCCATGGGCAAACCTTAGCGCAAGACGCCGCCATAACAAGCAACCCCTCATGATCCCTGAACGTTTGTGCATCGCGCCTTGTTTCCATGGTGACAAGGACACGACAATGCGCGGATTTTCTAGCGCGGCCCGCCGCAATACCGACGAACCGATGTGAGGACTTTCCTTTGAACGACCTGGTACTTTGGCTCGACGCGCTGCGCATGACCGATCTGGGCAAGGTAGGCGGCAAAAACGCCTCCCTTGGCGAGATGATCGGCAACCTGGCGAAACTTGGCGTGTCCGTTCCCGGTGGCTTCGCCACCACGGCCGACGCCTTCCAGACCTATCTTGAAAAGAGCGGTCTTGCCAAGCGCATCCAGGAACGTCTGGCTACGCTCGACGTGGACGATGTGGATGAACTGGTCCGCGGCGGCAAGGAGATCCGCGGCTGGATCGTCGACACCGCCCTGCCCGCCGACCTCGAACAAGCCATCCGCGAGGCCTACATCAAGCTTTGCAAGGACGCCGGCGCCGACGATATCGCCGTGGCCGTGCGTTCTTCCGCCACAGCAGAAGACCTGCCCGACGCCTCGTTCGCCGGTCAGCAGGAAACCTTCCTCAACGTGGTCGGCATCGACGACGTGCTGCACAAGGTGAAGGAAGTCTTCGCCTCGCTCTATAACGACCGCGCCATCGCCTATCGCGTACACCAGGGTTTCAAGCACGAGGATGTCTTCCTCTCCGCCGGCGTGCAGCTGATGGTCCGCTCGGACGTCGGCGCTTCCGGCGTGCTGTTCACCCTCGATACCGAATCCGGTTTCCGCGACGTCGTCTTCGTCACCGGCTCGTACGGCCTGGGCGAAATGGTGGTCCAGGGCGCCGTGAATCCGGACGAGTTCTACGTGTTCAAGCCCACCTTGCGTGAAGGCAAGCCGGCTGTGCTTCGCCGCAGCCTCGGCGCCAAGCAGCAGCGCATGGTCTATTCCGACCAGCCGGGCGAACGCGTGCGCATCGAGGAAACCCCGGTCGAGCTGCGTCACCGCTTCTGCGTGGTCGACGCCGATGTCGAGGAGCTGTCGCGCCAGGCCTTGATCATCGAGAAGCACTACGGCCGCCCGATGGATATCGAATGGGCGAAGGACGGCAACACCGGCAAGCTCTACATCGTCCAGGCACGCCCGGAGACGGTGAAGTCGCGTGCCACCACGACCACGCTCGAGCGCTTCCAGCTCAACGAAAAGGGCAAGGTGCTTACCGAAGGTCGCGCCATCGGCCAGAAGATCGGTTCGGGCAAGGCGCGCGTGATCCGCTCGCTGGCCGACATGAACAAGGTGCAGCCCGGCGACGTGCTCGTGGCCGACATGACCGACCCCGACTGGGAGCCGGTGATGAAGCGCGCCGCGGCGATCGTCACCAACCGTGGCGGCCGTACCTGCCACGCGGCGATCATCGCCCGCGAGCTCGGCGTGCCGGCGGTGGTGGGTTGCGGTAACGCCCTGGAGACCATTCCGGACGGCGCCGAAGTGACCGTATCCTGCGCCGAAGGCGATACGGGCACGATCTACGAGGGCCTGCTCAAGTTCGATCGCATCACCGCCGACCTGGGCGCCATGCCCGAGGCGCCGTTGAAGATCATGATGAACGTGGCCAACCCGGAGCGTGCATTCGACTTCGGCATGCTGCCGAACGCCGGTATCGGCCTGGCGCGCCTGGAAATGATCATCGCCAGCCACATCGGTGTGCATCCGAAGGCCCTGCTGGAATACGCCAAGCAGGACCCGGAAACCAAGGCTCGCATCGACGCGCGCATCCAGGGTTACAAGGATCCGGTGTCGTTCTACGTCGACCGTCTCGCGGAAGGCATCTCCACTATCGCCGCCTCGGTGTACCCGAAGCCGGTGATCGTGCGCCTGTCCGATTTCAAGTCGAACGAATACGCCGGCCTGCTCGGTGGTTCGCGCTACGAACCGCACGAAGAGAACCCGATGATCGGCTATCGCGGTGCCAGCCGTTACGTCGACCCGGGCTTCGCCGACTCGTTCGCACTCGAATGCAAGGCTGCCAAGTACGTGCGTGAAACGATGGGCATGACCAACGTGTGGATCATGATCCCCTTCGTGCGCACGCTGGACGAAGGCCGCAAGGTGATCGAAGTGCTACGCAAGAACGGCCTCGTGCAGGGCGAGAACGACCTGAAGGTCATCATGATGTGCGAGGTCCCCTCCAACGCCCTGATGGCCGACGAGTTCCTCGACATCTTCGATGGCTTCTCGATCGGATCGAACGACCTGACCCAGCTCACGCTCGGCCTGGATCGCGATTCAAGCATCGTCGCCAACCTCTTCGACGAACGCGACCCGGCGGTGAAGAAGCTGCTCTCGATGGCGATCAGCACTGCCCGCGCCAAGGGCAAGTACATCGGCATCTGCGGCCAGGGCCCGTCAGACCACCCGGATCTTGCCGAGTGGCTGATGGAACAAGGCATCGAATCGGTATCGCTGAACCCGGATACCGTCGTCGATACCTGGCTGCGACTGGCGAAGAAAAAGGCCGGCTGAGAAAAGCTGAATCGCTGATCTGGCGAAATTGTGGGAGCCGCTTCAGCGGCGATTGGGGCTTGTCGCAAGCTCCATTCGCCGCCGAAGCGGCTCCCACATTTACATTTACATGTGCACGGTTACACCGGCCGCGCGATAACGCGCCACCACACCCGTATCCGTATCCGACGCGACCACCAGATGCGAAATACCCGTGATCGGCGCCGTGTGATGTGTCGCCGACGCCACCAGCTTGTCAGGTGTCGCGATGGCAACTGTCTCGCCACTGGCCTCGATGATCGCCTGCTTGAACACCGTCTCTTCCTCATCGTAGGTCCATAGCCCACGCTGCGGATCGATCGCGCAAACGCCTGGAAAACACAGGTCCGCGCGAATGTCCTGGGCCTGACGCACGGTGCGCGAACCGATCGCTCCGCCAATCGCGGGATCGAGCTTGCCGCCGAGCATGATCACATCGAAACCCGGTCGCCCCAGCACGGCCAGGGCGACGTCGGGTGCATTGGTCACCACGGTCAGGTCGCTGTGATCGGGCAGCATCTTCGCCAGCACCGTGTTGGTGGATCCGGCATCGATGAAAAGGATCTGCCCTGTGCCGATCAGCCCCAGCGCCGTGCGAGCGAGCGAGCGCTTCAACTCGGTGCGTTCGGCATGGCGCTCACCCAGGGGCGGTATGTTCACGGCGAGCAACGCACCCCCGTAGACACGGCGGCACAACCCCTGTGCGGTGAGATCGCGAAGGTCACGCCGGATCGAATCTTCCGATATACGGAACTCCTGGGCGAGATCCGCCGCGATGACCTTGCCATCGCGCTGCAAGCGCTCGAGGATCAGTTGCTGTCGCTCACGCGGCAGCGTGGTATCCGGCGCGTTCATTTCGGCAGAAACCCGAGCTTGAAAAGTTCGGCGCGCAACTGGGCCGGGTTATGAAAATGGATGCCGTGGATACCGAGGGCCTCTGCAGCCTCCACGTTGATCTTGTTGTCGTCGATGAAGACGGCGCAGGTCGGGTCGATGTCATAGCGCTCGAGCAGGGTTTCGTAGAGCTTCGGGTTGGGCTTGATCATGCCCTCCTCGCCCGATACCACGATGCCGTCGAAGCAGTCGAAGAATGCATATCGCTGGCGTGCGATAGGAAAGGTCTCGTGCGACCAGTTGGTCAGGCCGTACAAAGGATGACCTGCGTCCTTGAGCTCGCGCAGGATATGCAGGCTGTCGTCGATGGGACCGCCCAGGGTCTCTTCCCAACGATGCTGGTAGGCCGCGATCAGGTCTGCCTGGGTGGGATGCTCCGCACTCAGCAAGCGAACGGCTTCGTCCCACGGACGGCCAGCATCCTGCTGCAGGTTCCACTCAGGCGTGGTCACTTCGGCGAGGAAACGCTCCATGCCGGCTTCGTCGTCGCCGAACAACTTGCTGTACAGATAGCGGGGATTCCAGTCGACGAGTACGCCGCCGAAATCGAAGATGACCACATTGCGTTTGGAATGCATGGAAAGACTCCGTTGATCAGCGGCGCGCGATGGATGCGCAAAGGGATACCACCACGAGCAGGCCCGCGACCCCACCCAGGGCGATCGACAGCGTGCTGGCGTGGGCGACGAAGCCAATGACGGCCGGGCCGGCGAGCATGCCCGCATAACCGAGCGAGGTCACCGTGGCGATGGCGATACCCGGTGAGGTGCGCGTCTGCCGGCCGGCGGCACTAAACAACACCGGGACGATGTTCGAAGCGCCGATACCTACCAGCGCAAAACCAAGCAGGGCAACCGGCCCCCATGGCAGCGCCGTGGCCAGGAAGAAACCCACCGCGGCGATCAGGCTCCCAAACCGCACGATGCTGACGGGCCCAAGCGCTGCCGTGATGCGGTCGCCGAGCAAGCGGCCGACCGCCATGGCCACGGAGAACGCCGCGTAGCCCAGTCCGGCCACGGACGGATCAAAGCCGCGCGAGAAACGCAGGAACACCGCGCTCCAGTCGAGCATGGCGCCCTCAGCGAGAAACACCACCATGCAGAGGAAACCGAGAAGGAACACGGCACCACCAGGCAGACGAAAACGTGCATGCGGTTCACCGGAGCCGTCGTCGTGACGGACGAGGAAGTGCCGCCACTGTGTGGCGACGATGACCAACAACAGGATCGATACCGCGATCGCGCTACCGGTCAGGGGCGAGCCGGCGTGCAACAGGGCCGCCATACCCGCGGAGCCGGCGAGGCCGCCGACGCTGAACAGGCCGTGGAAGCCGGACATCATCGGCCTCCCCTGCTGTTTCTCGACATCCACCGCGTGCGCATTCATCGCCACGTCGACCACACCGAGCGAACCGCCGAAGAACAACAAGGCCGCACCCAGCCACCAGACGTTCGGCGTCAGGGTCAGCAAGGGCAACGCGAGGCAGACCAGCAGGCCGCTTACACCGATCACGTCGCGATGGCCGAACCGATGACTCAGAAAGCCCGCGAGGGGCATGGCGATGACCGCACCAAAACCCATGCACAGAAGCACGAGGCCAAGGGTGGCGTCATCGAGGGCCAGACGTGCCTTGGCATAAGGCACCATCGGCGCCCAACTGGCCATGCCTATACCTGAGAGCAGGAAGATCAAACGGGTGGCGCGTACGGGATTCATGCGACTTCCGGGACCGAGGAATGCGCATCAATGTACGTAAACGTGCACAAACGTGCAATAGGGCCGCACGATTGTTTCGCGATGACGCGAGTGGCTCAAACCCAGTGGAAGCCCTTGGCCATCAGAGCCGCCATACCCACGGCCAGGCTGATGATTGCGCCGAACAGGAGCCGGAAATCTGTGCGCGCCTGATGGCGGACATCGCGGAACTCGGAGCGGACTTCCTTTTGAAAGTCGCGCATCTCACTTTTGAACTCACGCATCTCGCTCTTGAACTCGCGCATCTCACCCTTGAACTCGCGCATCTCGCCTTTGAACTCGCGCATCTCGGCTTTGAAGTCACCCATCTCGGTGCGCAGGTCGCGAACATCGTCCTGGATATGCTGGGTGGTGACTTCCAGCCGGGTAAGTCTATGTTCCATGGCGGCATCCTGCGTTGGCGATGGGGGACATGCAAGCTGCTCATAGCCAGTTGGCTGAGGGGAGGATGTCTCGCTGGAGGCATGGAGGGCGGACATGGCAGTTCTCTGGCCTCTCAGACGGTTATTCCTGGGTTTTCTCATGGTTGACCCAATCGCAGGCTAGCTCCAGATGCCTTTGCCCTCGCCGTCGTGTAGGGGAAACCAGAATGAGATAGGGCGACACGCCCTTGAGACATCCCGTAATCGAAGCTCCCTCTTGCGCCGCTCTTCCAGCATGTGTACAAATGTACACATGTCGACACCTACCCTTACCGAGCGTCAGCAAAAGACCCTTTCCTTCCTGCAGGAATACCTGCAGACGCAGGGGCTTCCGCCGACGCTGCGTGAAATCGCCGATGCCCTGGGCTTTTCCCGCTACAGCGCCGCCCAGGCCTGTGTCGATTCCCTGGTCCGCAAGGGTGTGCTGGAGCGCTCCCCGCAACACCGCGGCCTACGCCTGCCTGCCAGCCTGGCCTCGAGCTTCCGTGGCCACGCCGCGAACGAGCTACCGCTGATCGGCCGCGTCGCCGCCGGCTCGCCCATCCTCGCCGAGGAAAACATCGAATCGCAACTGGAAGTGGATCCCGCGCTGTTCCGCCCGCGCGCCGACTATCTGCTGCGTGTCGTCGGCCTGAGCATGCGTGACGTCGGCATCCTCGATGGCGACCTGCTTGCCGTGCACAAGACGGCCGTCGCCACCGACGGCCAGATCGTGGTCGCCCGGCTGGACGACGAAGTCACCGTGAAACGCCTCAAGCACGACCGCAACCGCCTCCTGTTGCTGCCTGAAAATCCCGACTTCGAGCCGATCGAAGTCGACCCCCGTCGCCACGCGTTCGCCATCGAAGGGCGTTACGTCGGCATCATCCGCAGGACCTGACCATGAACGCCATCGCCTCTCCGAATCTCGCTCAGGTGCTCGACCATCCCGGTATCTGGCGGCGTTCCGCCGACCGTCAGCCGCGCGTACGCGCGCTGTCCACGGGCTGGACTTCGCTCGACGCGAAACTGCCCGGCGGCGGCTGGCCGCAGGGCGCCCTCAGCGAAATCCTGTTCGAGCACGACGGCCTGGGCGAACTGGACCTGGTCATGCCTGCGTTGGCCGCCCTGACCCAGGAGCACCGCCGGGTGATCTTCGTGGCGCCGCCTTACCTTCCGTATGCCCCCGCGCTGGCCGCAGCCGGTGTCGACCTGCGCTTCCTGCATGAAATCCATGCAGGAAGCACCGAGGCCGCATGGAGCATGGAACAGTGCCTGCGTTCGGGTTGTTGCGGTGCCGTGGTGGGCTGGTTGCCCGACATCGATTACCGCAGCTTGCGTCGCCTGCAGTTGGCCGCCGAAACCGGTGACGCCTGCGCAATGATTTTCCGCCCGGCCACGCATGCCGCGCAGAACAGTCCGGCCGCGCTCCGCCTCAAGGTCAGCAACAGCGACGAGGCCACCTACGTGGATGTCCTCAAATCGCGCGGTCTGCTGACTACCACCGCTCCGCTGCTGCGCATGCGGGCCTGATGGATCCCGTCATGACGCCGTGTGTGCCACACCGTCATGACGGACGCTCCGTCGTCGCCCCTCTTACGCAGCCATGCTTTGGGCCTGTCTCCGTTTTCCCGGCCTGGCGTTCTCCGCCGCCTTCGCCGCGACACCGGAGGCAGGCCCCTCCGCTCTCCTCGACGGCCACGCGCGCCAGCGCCTGATCGTCGCCGCCAACGAAGAAGCCGCAGCCTTCGGCGTACGCCGTGGGCAGAACGTCGCCGCCGCACGGGCGCTCTGCCCAGCCCTCGACGTACGTCCACGCGACCGTGACGCCGAAACCCGGCTGCTCGCCGGCATCGCCGCCTGGTGTTACCAGTTCAGCGGCCATGTCAGCCTGGCGCCGCCCCAGGCCATCCTGATGGAAGTGGGTGCCAGCCTGCGCCTGTTCGATGGCTGGCCGGTACTCGCCGCACGCCTGCGTAGCGGGCTGCTCGAACAAGGCCATCCGCACACCATCGCTGCCACGCCCTTTGCTTCGGCTTCATGGATTTTCGCCGCGAGTGCGGATGGCATGGTGCTACCCGAACGCGAAGGCGTGCTGCGCATGCTTGCGGCGTTGCCACTGACCCAGAGCGGACTGTCCGCCAGCATGGTGAAGTCGTTGCAGGCGATGGGCTTCCGCCGCCTGGAAGACATCTTCCGCCTGCCCCGCCCCGAATTGACCCGACGCATCGGTCGCGATGGCGTGGCCTGGCTCGATCGCATCCGTGGCCAATCGGCCCATGCCCTGCCCGCCTGGCAGCCGCCGGCGAGCTTCCTGCAGAAAATCGAATTCGACGGTGAACTCGACGGTAGCCAGCCCTTGCTGTTCCCACTGCGCCGCCTGACTCGCGAACTGGCCAACCTGCTTGCCGCACGCGACGGCGGCGTGCAACGTTTCATCCTCGTGCTCGAACACGCACGTGGTCAGAGCACCCGTATCGTGGTTGCCATGGCGGCACCGCAGCGCGAAGCCGAGCGCCTTTTCGAACTGGCGCGTACACGCCTCGAACGAACCACGCTGCCGGCACCGGCGCGGGCAATCGAACTTGTCGCGGAAGAATTGCCGGTCTTCCGCCCCCCCGTACGCGACCTGTTCGAACCCGTTCGTGGTGACGGCCTTGACTGGCCGACCCTGGACGAACGTCTGCGTGCACGCCTGGGCGACACGGCATTACGACAGATCGCCCTGGTCGCCGATCACCGGCCCGAGCGCGCCATGCGCTATGGCACCCCCGGCCCTGTCGTTTCCCTGCCGCCTCGACGCCGACCATTCTGGTTGCTGCCTCGGCCGATGCCCATGCGGCCGGATCCAGTCGCCGTACTTGCCGGCCCCGAGCGCATCGAAAGCGGCTGGTGGGATGGCGCCGATACACGTCGCGATTACTACATTGTGCGCACAGCGGAGGGACAGCAGGCCTGGGCCTACCTGCCGCCCGGTACGCTCGACGGCTGGATGCTGCACGGCTGGTTCGCCTGAGCTCCCATCATGCTTTCCTTCGAACTGCCACCTCCCGCCAACGACGGGGATGTTCCCACCCCCGCTTATGCCGAACTGCATGCACTGAGTGATTTCAGTTTCCAGCGTGGGGCCTCCAATGCGCGCGAACTGTTCGAGCGTGCGAAGGACATCGGTTACAACGCGCTGGCCATTACCGACGAATGCTCACTCTCCGGCATCGTGCGTGCACTGGAGGCGTCGCTGGAAAGCGACCTTCCCCTGATCGTCGGTAGCGAGTTCCATCTCGAGGATGGCACCGTGCTGGTCCTGCTGGTGGAAAACCAGGCCGGCTACACCGAACTGTGCCGGCTCATCACCCTGGGTCGCCGGCGCGCACCGAAAGGTCGCTACGAATTACACCGTGCCGACTTCGAGCCTCTCGCCGAGGGTCTCTGCCTGCTGTGGATTCCCGGCCCCCTGGCCGCCACCGACACCGCGCTGCACGAGGATCGCGCCCGCTGGGTGGCTAGCCATTTCAGCGGCCGCGCATGGCTTGCCGTGGAACTGCATCGGGGTCAGCACGACGATGCCGAACTGGCTGCCCTGCGCGAACTCGGCGCACGCCATGCACTACCTTGCGTCGCCGCGGGCGATGTCCACATGCACCGGCGCCGGCGTCGCACCCTGCAGGACGTGATGACGGCGATCCGGCTCAACTGTCCCGTCGCCGAGGCAGGCCATGGACTGTTTCCCAACGGCGAACGTCACCTGCGCCGGCGCGAAACCCTCGCGCGTATCTACCCCGGTGACCTCATCGACGAGACGCTCGTGGTTGCCGCGCGGTGCACGGGCTTCGACATCCGCGGCATCAACTACGTCTACCCGCGCGAACTGGTACCCGAAGGCATGGATGCGCCGGCCTACCTGCGCCAGCTCACCTATGCCGGCGCCGCCACGCGCTGGCCTGAAGGCATTCCCGGCCAACTGGTCGAGCGCATCGAGAAAGAGCTGATGCTCGTCAGCCAGATGCAGTACGAGGCCTTCTTCCTCACCGTGCAGGACATCGTGAGGTTTGCACGCTCGCGCGAGATCCTCTGCCAGGGCCGCGGCTCGGCAGCGAACTCCGTGGTCTGCTTCTGCCTGGGCATCACCGAGGTCAATCCGGCGCAGATCTCCACCCTCTTCGAGCGATTCATTTCGATCGAGCGCGATGAACCGCCGGACATCGATGTCGACTTCGAGCACGAACGGCGTGAAGAAGTACTGCAGTACGTCTTCAACAAATACGGACGCGAACGCGCCGCGCTCGCCGCCACCGTGATCAGCTACCGGCGCAAGAGTGCCGCACGCGACGTCGGCCGCGCGCTCGGCCTGTCGGAAGACCAGCTCGACCAGCTCAGCCATGCCTACTCGCATGCACACGGCGACATACCGATCACCGTGCGCCTGCAGGAGCGTGGCTTCGACATCGCCAGCCGGACCATTCGTCAGTTGGTCCGGCTGGTGGAGGAAATCAACGGCATGCCCCGGCATCTCTCGCAGCATGTGGGCGGCTTCGTCATCTCCGACACGCCACTGCACTACCTCGTGCCCGTGGAAAATGCAGCGATGGACGATCGCACGATCATCCAGTGGGACAAGGATGATCTGGAAACCATGAAGCTGCTCAAGGTGGACTGCCTGGCGCTGGGCATGCTTACCTGCATGCGCAAGGCAATCGACCTGCTGCGTAGCCACGATGGCCCCGATTTCCGGCGCCTGGCCGACATCCCCATGGACGATGGTCCCACCTACGAGATGATCCAGAAGGCCGACACCATCGGTGTGTTCCAGATCGAATCGCGCGCACAGATGTCGATGCTGCCGCGACTGAAACCCGCCTGCTATTACGATCTCGTCATCCAGGTGGCGATCGTTCGCCCCGGTCCCATCCAGGGCGGCATGGTCCATCCCTACCTGCAGCGGCGAAAGCTTCCCCCCAGTGAGATCGTCTACGAACGCGACGTGCGACCGGTGCTGGAACGCACGCTCGGTGTACCGATCTTCCAGGAGCAGGTCATGGCAATCCTGCAGGTCGTCGCGAATTTCACCGCCGGCGAGTCCGACGAATTGCGCCGTTCCATGGCGGCATGGAAGCGTCGTGGCGGCCTGCAGAAATTCGAGCCCAGGATTCGTCACAACATGGCGAAGAACGGATACACAGCCGAATTCACCCAACAGATCATCGACCAGATCCAGGGCTTTGGCAGTTACGGCTTCCCCGAATCGCATTCGGCCGGTTTCGCCCTGATCGCCTATGCGTCTTCCTACATGAAGTGCCACCATCCGGCGGTCTTCACCTGTGCGCTGCTCAACAGCCAGCCGATGGGTTTCTATGCGCCGGCACAACTGGTGGCCGACCTGCGCCGACACGGTGTGGAAGTGCGTCCGCCCGATGTCACGACCAGCGACTGGGATTGCACCCTGGAGCCTTTGCCAAGAAAGGCCGACGCGTTCGCCCTGCGTCTGGGGCTGCGCCTGATCGGCGGGCTGTCGGCCGATCTCGGCGCGCGTATCGTCGCCGCGCGTGCTTCCGCACCCTTCCACGGCCTTGCCGATCTCGCCCGTCGCGCGGGCATGAATCGTTTCGAACGCGAACGTCTTGCCGATGCCGGCGCCTTGCAGGTTCTCAGCGGTCACCGCCATCGCGCACGCTGGGAGAGTTCGGGCATCGAGCGCACGTTACCCCTGCTCGACCACGTGGCCGAAGAACGACCGACCCTGCGACCACCCACGCTCGCCGAAAACGTCTTCGCCGATTACGCCACCCACGGCCTCTCGCTCACCGCTCATCCACTCGGCCTGATTCGCAAGAACTTGCAGGCCCGGCGCGTGCGTCGCGCCAGCGAGATGGAGAACATGCGCAACGGGGCCTGGCTACGCCACGCTGGCCTGGTCACCGTGCGGCAACGCCCGCAGACCGCCAGCGGCATCACGTTTGTCACGCTGGAAGACGAAACCGGCCAGGTCAACGTCATCGTGCGACCCAGGGTGGCCGAAGCCTGTCGCCAGGCACTGCTCGACGCGGTGCTCCTTGCGGTGGATGGGCAGTGGCAATCGATCGACGGCGTGCGACACCTGGTAGCGAATCGTCTTCACGATTTCAGTGACTTGCTTCCCGCTCTGGGCTCGGTCTCACGCGACTTCCATTAGTCGACGCTCCGCTTACAGCACGCGTCCCACGCCGTCACTTAACGAACGCTAATTTTCAGCTGAACGAACGCCCAGGAAATGCTGCGTTGCAAGAGCAACGTTCATCTAAAAAGAGATAGCGTCTGCACCACGCACTTAGTCCGGGTCACCGGTGAGCGATGCCTTTTGCGCCGGGTATCGCAATGTTCCTATCGGCGCCATAAGTTTCAGGAGCTACGTCATGCGCAACACGAAACTGATCCTCGCGATGCTGGCTGGTTGTACGGTGATGAGCGGCGCGGCTTTCGCGCAGGATTCGATGAAGAAGGATCCGGCCCCCGCCGCCACGTCCGCAGCGGCGAGCAGCGATTCGATGAAGTCGAGCGATTCGATGAAGTCCGATTCGAAGACCGAAGGCGCCGGCGCCATGAAGTCGACCCACAAGAAGCACAAGAAGGCTGCTGCGGGCGACGCCGCGGCTCCGGCCAAGTCGTCCTCGTCGGGCATGTAATCCCAGGCGCATGAACGAAAAACCCGGCGCCTCGCGGCGCCGGGTTTTTTTGTGGGTGCCGCCGACGCTCAGTCTTCTTCGGGCAACACGCTGATCTCTTCATCGATGGAATTCGCCTCGTCGACGAACTTCACGATCTGGCCGGCGCGCACCTTGTAGGTCTTGCGTAGTTCGACGACACCGTCGACCGTCACCAGCCCCTTCGCGACGAATTGCTTGCCCTCACCACCGCTCGAGGCGAGACCGCTGAGCTTCAGCAGCAGGTTGAGTTCGACGTAATCGCCTTCGAGGCGGAATTCATGAAACGACATGGTGGGCGGCTTTCGGATGATCGGGTCTGCCATTAGAGCGCAATTCGGCCGCCGATGTTGAGCAGCATGAAGTCCTCCTTGGTCAGACCTCCCTCGGCCAGCGCCTCTTCGAGAAGCCGCGGTGGCTCATCCAGCTGGTCATCGGCCAGCTCGAACACGCCCCAATGGATCGCGAGGGAACGCTTGCAGCCGACGTCCCGGTGCAGTTGCACCGCCTGGGCCGGGTCCACGTGCTGCCCCTGCATGAACCAGCGAGGCGCATATGCGCCGATGGGGATAGCCGCAAGATCGATCGGACCCGCCCGGCGGCCGATCTCGGCGAGCTGGTCGGAGTAACCCGTATCGCCGGCGAACCAGAAGCGAAAGCCCTGGTGGGCCATCACCCAGCCACCCCAGAGCGAGCGATTGCGGTCCCATAGCGTCCGCGCACTCCAGTGCCGCGCCGGCACGAAGGTGAACGTGGCACCCCGAACCTCGGTACTTACCCACCAGTCCAGCTCGCGGACATTGCCGATGCCCGCCTTGTCGAACCAGCGCTTCAACCCCAGGGGCACGAGGAAAACAGCCTGGGGGAAACGCCGGGCCATCGCGTGCACCGTCGCCTTGTCGAGATGGTCGTAGTGGTTGTGCGAGATGACCACGACGTCGACGGACGGCAGGCCGCCCACGTCCACGGGTGCCAACGTGCGGCGCGCGGGGCCGGCGAATGAGAAAGGTGACGCACGCTGTCCCAGGACGGGATCGGTGAGCACCGTGAGGCCCTGGCGGCGCACGAGAACGGTGGCATGACCCAGCCACCAGGCCGCATCGTGGCTACCGGTGAAATCCGTGGGTTGCCACCAGCGACGGGCAAAGGCCTCGTAGCCAGCATCGGGTGGCCGGGGCAGCTGCTGCTCCTTGCGCTCCTTGCGCCAGCGCTTCAGGCCACCTGGCGGCCGTGTTTCCGGTTCGAGGTTGCGAAATCCTTCCGGCGTGTGATGTTCCTTCGAACGATCGAAGTACGGGTTCGTCCAGGCCATGCTCAACCTTGAATGGGAAACGGGTCGCAAAGGACCTGCGGCCCGTTGTCCGTTCCTTCAAGGCTCAGTCGACCTCGATCCGACGTATCTGGGAGAGCCAGTCTTCCAGGTTGTAGTAGTTGCTGACCCGCATGATCCTGCCGTCGGCGATCTCGAAGAAGGCGCCACCGGGCAGTGCATAGGATTGACCCTGGGCCAGGGGAAGCCCTTCGTCAGTGGCATTGTACACGCCGTGGATGATGTATTCCGCCGCCGCCCGGGTGCCGGTTTCGTTCGCCATCACAACCACGCTCTTGAACTGCTCGTCATAGCTGGCCGTCGTGCGCTGCAGGAATGCGGCGAAGCGCTCACGCCCGATTTCACGGCCGCTCTGGTTGAGATCATGGATGACGTGTTCATCCAGCAGCGCCAGCATGCCTGGCCAGTCGGCACGGTTAAACGCCTCGTGGTAGCGGCGGATCAGATCGATCGATGCATTCATCGGCAAGCTCAATAAATAATGACGGAGCGGATGGCCTTGCCCTCGTGCATGAGGTCGAAGGCACGATTGATATCTTCCAGCCCCATCGTATACGTGATCATCGGGTCGATCTTGATCTCACCACCCATGTAGCGATCGACGTAACCGGGCAACTGGCTGCGCCCCTTCACCCCACCGAACGCCGAACCGCGCCAGACGCGCCCCGTCACCAGCTGGAAGGGCCGCGTGCGGATCTCCTGGCCGGCACCGGCGACACCGATGATGATCGACTCACCCCAGCCCTTGTGACAGCACTCGAGCGCGGCACGCATCACGTCGACGCTGCCGATGCACTCGAACGAATAGTCGACGCCACCGTCGGTCAGATCGACGATAACCTGCTGGATCGGCGTATCCGGGTAGTCGCGCGGATTGATGCAGTCGGTGGCGCCCAGCATCTTCGCCATCTCGAACTTCGAGGGGTTGGTGTCGACCACGATGATGCGCGAGGCTTTCGCCATCACCGCACCCTGTACCACCGACAGGCCGATACCGCCCATGCCAAACACGGCCACGGTCGAACCCGGCTCTACCTTGGCCGTGTTCAGGACCGCACCGATACCGGTGGTGATCCCGCAACCCAGGAGGCAGACCTTCTCCAGCGGCGCCTCCTTGCTGATTTTGGCCAGCGAGATCTCCGGCAGCACGGTGTACTCGCTGAAGGTGCTGGTGCCCATGTAATGGAGCAACTGCTTGCCGCCCATCGAGAAACGCGAGGTGCCGTCCGGCATCAGGCCCCTGCCCTGGGTGAGGCGGATCTTCTGGCAGAGATTCGTCTTGCCTGACAGGCAGAATTTGCACTCGCCGCACTCGGGCGTATAGAGCGGAATGACGTGGTCGCCCACCTTGAGTGAGGTCACTCCTTCGCCCACCTCCTCCACGATACCCCCGCCCTCATGGCCGAGGATCACCGGGAAGGCGCCCTCCGGGTCATCGCCCGACAACGTGTAGGCATCCGTGTGGCATACACCCGTAGCCACGATACGCACCAGCACTTCGCCAGCCTTCGGACCCTGGACATCGATTTCTTCGATGGAAAGCGGCTTTCCGGCTTCCCAGGCAACGGCGGCGCGAGACTTCATGGTGGATTTTCCTCATACAAAGGCGGTCATACCGGCTCCGGGCCGGCGGGGCGGTCATTCTATCTGAACGGCAGCCGGCGCCTCCGTGGCAGCCCGGCGGCCATTGAGTTAAACTAGGGTTAACAGGTGGGGTCGAAACGGCGAACGAAAGGCCGCCGCAAGGGACTCGATAGAGCGCCGTGATGGCTTCGATAGAGTTTTTCTTGAACCTTTTGCTTACACCTGCTGTCCAAGCATTTAACGCTTGAAAGCCCTTGTAAAGCTGAGGGCCGCCCATACAAAGGGGTGGGTAGGAAACTGGTTAGTACAGAAATTAAGCCCGAAAGGGCCATGACGAAAGACTAACGAACCTATTGTTCACCAAACGAAACGGACCAGTCGCTCAGCGCCACTTCTTCACCGGCCTGCAGCAGCGTAAGGTCCCCGCCACGCCAGAGACCGGCGGTGTGGCGTCAGACGATTGATAACCGGTCCCGATAAAGGCTGGGAGAAAACGACATGAATGAGCTTCGCAACGATTACGGCATCTCGACTTTTGAATTCTCGAACGGTTCCCGCGCTGCCGACATGGCTGGCATGGATCTGTTCGGCGGAGAAATGGACGGTTACGACTGGCTCGGCGAAGTCGCCAGCCGTCTGAGCGGCGACACCGTCTGATCCCTCGCTCTCGATAGAGCGAAAGCAACGGGCCCGCGTCATGCGGGCCCGTTGACGATCAGGACGCCTTCCGGGCCCTGGTCCGCGCCGCCTTCTTAGCGGCGGCTTTTCTTCCTGCTACACCCTTGGTATGCGCCGCCTTCGTCGCGGCGACCGAACGGCTGCTCGCCGTGCGCCTGGATGCACTCTTTTTGGCCTGCGCGGACAGCGACCGCTTCGATACGGCGGCTGTGCCTTCACGCTTCAGCGCCTGGGTCGTGGCGCGTTTACGGGCCGTGGACTTCTTCGCCGCCGTACCGGACGAACGTTTGCGCGTCGCGGCTTTCATATCCTGTGCTGCTTTTTTCTTCGTGGCGGCACTCGCGGTCTTTGATGGCCTGACCTTTACGCCATCCCGCCGCGCCTTGGAAAGGCCGATCGCGATCGCCTGCCTGGCCGACCGGACGCCATGCCTGCCTTCGCGCACATGGTCGATCTCCTCCCGCACGTACTCACCGGCCTGTGTCGAGACCGACTTACCTTCGCGTTTGTCCTTCCGTGCCCTGTCAGTAGTTTTTTTCTCAGGCATGAGTGGAACTCCTCCGGCTTCAGCAACGGTGTGATGTCGTCGGGTGACGAGACTGCGCGGCCGTGTGTGATGCGTGTGTCAGGCCTTCGTCAGGGGGTGAACGACGACGCACATGCGCTTCACGCGTCTGTAATGCCGTAACGGCGTAAATCGATCCCGCTGCGAATGACGCAGAGCCAGGTGAGGATCTCCATCGTGGACAAGAATCGTACCGAAGGAATGAAACACGAAGTAAAAGGCGCTGTGAAGGAAATGGCCGGCAAGGTCACGGGCAATCACGCCAAGCAAGCGGCAGGCAATATCGAAAAGAATGCCGGCAAGATCCAGAAGGAAGTCGGCAAGGCTGCAGACAAAGTGCGTGACACCAACCGTCATCATTGATTCGGCTACGCGGGAGCCATCCCCAGGCTCCCGCGGTTACTGACCATCTCCTTGCGCCGCTGGCTCGATCTCGCGACCCAGTCTGTCCGTACCGCGACCAGCGGGTTACGGACGACGAGTTGACGACCCGGGCCGCGGCGTTTTCCATTTATAAGGTCGGTTACGTGCAACCGCGCACGAGGAAGATCAGAATCAGGATCGGGATGGGTACGCCCAGTACCCAAAGCAGGATGTAGCCGATGCCGCCGCGCTGCTTGTCCGCTACGGGGGTGATGTCTTTTTCTTCCATTGCTCGATGCTCCGGGGTGGATGGGGTACGGAGATTCGGCTGCACCCCGTGCACCGCGTGTGACAACAGCGCTACGACGAACTTCGCAACGACATCGTCTTCGCACCTCGTGCATTATTCGTGATGGGCACTCACCAGGAAGGACGACCCATGACCCTGCTCCGCCCCACCCTGCTCGCCCTTGCCATGGCCGCTGCCTCGGGTTCCGTGAGCGCCGCCACCGTGATCCGTGGCGCGCGCGTCATCGACGGCACCGGCGCGCCGCCGCGGGAGGACGTCACCCTGGTGATCGACGGCGACCACATCTCGCTCATGGGATCAGGCTTGCGCGCGAAGATGCCGGCCGGGACCAAGGTCATCGACTATACGGGCAAGACGATCATTCCCGGCCTGGTCTCCGACCACGGACATATCGGATCGGTGGATGGAGTCAGGAGCGGCCTCCCCGCGCTTTATACGCGCGACAACGCCCTGCGCCAGTTACGTCAGTGGCGAGCCTATGGCGTGACCACGATGACCTCGCTCGGCGTGAACAATCCCGACGTGTTCTATCCCCTGCGTGGCGACCTCCATGCCGGCAAGGTCGACGGCGCCGACCTGTTCGGTGCCGACCGCGGTATCGGTGTGCCGAACGGCGCGCCTCCCGCGAAGATGATGCAGGCGGGCGCGGACCAGCTCGACCGCCCCGCCACGCCGGAGGAAGCCCGCGCCGACGTGGACGCCGCGGCGGCTCGTGGAACGGACCTGATCAAGATCTGGCTGGACGATTTCAACGGAAGCCTGCCGGTGAAGATGACACCGGAGATCTGGCATGCGGTGATCGACGAGGCACACGCAAAGCACCTGCGCGTGGCTGCCCATGTGTATTACCTCGACGACGCACGGCAGCTGGTGGACGCTGGCGTGGACATCCTTGCTCACGGCGTGCGCGACAAACCGGTTGACCCGGGCTTCATCGAGGCGATGAAACAGCACGAAACCTGGTATATCGCCACCCTCGACCTCAACGAAGCCGCGTTCATCTATGCGCGACATCCGGGCTGGATGGACCGACCCTTCTTCCTTCACGCCGTGCAGCCCGACCTCGCCAAACAGTTCGCCGACGGCGCCTGGCGCGACAAGGTGAACAACGATGGCTCGACACCGGTCAACGAAGAGGCCTTGCAGGTGAACCTCAAGAACCTGAAAGCGCTCTACGACGCCGGGGTGAAGATTGGCTTCGGCACCGATGCGGGCGCCACGCCCCTGCGCATTCCGGGCTTTGCCGAACATCGCGAGCTGGCGCTTATGGTCGATGCCGGCCTGACGCCGCTGCAGGCGATCCACATCGCGACCCAGAACGCCGCGCAGCTACTCGGGCTCGACGACCGTGGCGTGCTCGCTAACGGCAAGCGTGCGGACTTCGTCGTGCTCGATAAGGATCCCTCCAACGATATCGAAGCGACGACGAAAATCGACGCCGTGTGGCAGCGCGGGCGCCAGGTTTCCGGGCCCATCGACACGTTCAAGCCCTGAGCCGGCGATGACCGGCGGCCGTGAAAAGATATGGGCCATTTCGCGCGATCTCTACGTGGTGCTTGCGCGCGACGGTCGTTACCGCGACACGAACCCTGCCTGGCGAAGCGAACTAGGTTACCAGGCCAGTGAACTGATCGACCTCGGCTTCGAGGAACTGGTTCACCCCGATGACCTCGACCGCGCCCGCGATGCGGTCAGCCAGATGCTCGACGGCGACGTTGTCGAAGATCTCGAGTTGCGCTTACGCGCAACGGACGGCACCTACCGCTGGTTCGCCTGGACCTGCGTCCCCGATGGCGACGTCGTCTACGGCATGGGTCGCGATACCCAGCGCCGCCGCGACCTCGACGAGCAACAGCGCCACGCCCAGAAGCTTGAGGCGCTCGGCCGTCTCACCGGTGGCATCGCGCACGATTTCAACAACATCCTCGGTGGGATCGGCGGTGCGATTGAGGTCGTCGCCGAGCGGCTGGAGAGCGGTCGCATGGATGGCACACGACGGCTGCTCGACGCCGCCGGAGGTGCGGTCAAGCGCGCCGCCGGCTTGACTCACCGGCTTCTTGCCTACGCGCGCCAGCAAGCTCTCTCACTGTCCGACGTGGATGCCAATGCGCTTGTCAGGGAACTCGATCTACTGCTGCGTCCGCTGATCGGCGAGCAGGTAGCCCTCGACCTGCGCATGCAGGAAGGCCTTTGGCGCACCCTGTCGGACGCCAGCCAACTGGAGAGCGCCGTCCTCAATCTGGCGATCAACGCGCGGGACGCGATGCCGTCAGGTGGCACCCTGACTATCCAGACGAGCAACATCGCCCACGCCGACATCGGCAGGGGGCGCCGCGATTACGTGGTAATCGCCGTGAGCGATACGGGCACCGGCATGTCGCCCAGCGTGGTCGAGAAGGCCTTCGATCCATTCTTCACCACCAAGGCCATCGGCCAGGGCACGGGACTCGGGCTGTCGATGGTGGACGGCTTCGCACGACAGACCGGGGGCCGCGCGATTATCGAATCGACACCCGGCCGAGGCACCACGGTGAGCCTCTGGCTCCCACGACACGTCGGCGAAAACGCCGCCGCCCATGCCCACGCCGACGGCGCGGTGGTACACGGACGAGGCCAGCACCTGCTGCTGGTCGAAGATGAAGAGATGCTGCGCTCGATCGCGCGGGAAGTACTGGAAGAGGCGGGTTACCGGGTCAGCGATTGCGCCGATGCCTTCGAAGCACTGCGCCTGATCGATGCCGGGCCGCCGCCCGACCTGCTGGTCACCGATATAGGCCTGCCCGGCATGGACGGCCGTCAGTTGGCGCTTGCTGTCCGCGAAAACCTGCGAAACGTTCCCGTTCTCTTCGTCACCGGCTACGCATGGGATGCCTTCGCGGATTCGCCGACGCTGCCGGAGCGGACCGCCATGCTCAGCAAGCCATTTTCCGTGCATGCCCTTATCGACGCCGTGGCCGACCTGCTCGACGGGACGACCACGTAACACCAGGCATCCATTTCGTTGACCCACGCCCACGGACACTGGGCCCGTCATCGAGGTATCCCCACGCATGAATCGAACGCGTTATTACGCCCTGCTCGCCCTCATCGCTGCGACGATTGCGATCACGGTCATTGGCGGCATCATGAAAGGCGGTCCCGCCGGTGATACGCCGGACGACGGTGCGCGAGCACCCCGCTCGCACGGTGCGGACCGTTAAACCGGTTTGTTAAGCAGGTTCGACTTCGCCCGGCGCCAGGGCGGCATCATGCGATATGGCGGCGCGTTGCATCGCGACCAGGAAGTCGACCCCGTAACGCATGACGAACGGCGCCACCGTGCCGGGCATGAAGCCGTCGGGCCAGGGCGCTGTGTTCGGACCGGTGTCTTCGACTGCGGTTGTGCTGACTTGCTTGACTCGACGTGCCATGGCCCTTTACGGCCCCCTTTTGGTGTTCCCCCGCCGCTCTTACTAAGGCAAAACCATGGCAAGGTCAATGGGGGCGCCCTTGACGCCCCCACACGCAGACGCACGGCGTGTCGGTGGGGGCCGTCGGCAAGACATGGTTTTGCCGATTCCCCCGCACCGCCACCGACGCACCGTGCGAACACAATGAAGCGATCGTTACAGCTTCACCCGCACGCCTACCGTAAAGAACCGCCCGACCACACCGTTCTGCGCATAGGTCGGGTTGTAGTTCAGTGCCGCATAGTTCAGCGGATCGAACGGCGCCTTCTTGTCGAAGGCGTTCATCACCGAGCCCGTGATCGCTATCTTGTCCGTGAGGTCGTAGCGACCGGTCAGGTCGAAGTCCGTGAACGAAGCCATCCGACAATTCGCAGGGAAGTTCTCACCCGTATCCGTATTGGTCGAGAAACACCCCGAGGTAACGTCCGGCGCGGTCAGTTTGAGTCCGCTGGTGTAGTACACCGTGCCGGTGATGGTCGCCTTGCCGAACGAGATACTGTTCGCCCATGAACCGCGGTAACGAGGCGTACCCGCGCCCGACGACACACCATACGGACCATGCGTGCCGACGAAATCGATCGTGCTGCCATCCTGCAAGGTCAGCTTCCAGCTGATGATCTTGGTCAGGTTGATCTCGCTGGTAAAGCGCACGTTCTCGCTGAAGTCGAAGCCGGCCTTGAGGTCCAGATCGACACCCTGGGTTTTCAGCGAGTTCTGGTTCACCCACGGTGCCGCCACGACCAGCGGGCGAGGAAGTGCGCCGGGCGCCGCTGGATCCGGACCGTCCGCCACGATCGCCGAACCGGTCGGCAGTGGCTGACCGGCAAAGTACGCGTCGAGCACGGCGTTGGGATCCTGCTGCGCGATCACCCCGGTTTTCTTGATCCGGTAGAAATCCAGTGAAGCACTGAGATCCTGCGTCGGCTGGAACAGCAGGCCGAGGGTGTAGCTCTTGGACCGCTCTGGTTGGATCTTCGGATTGGACGTGGTGAGGAAGGCGAGCGGGTACGGCTGCACGTAACCACTATTGCCGTGCGCGTTCTGGAAATCCACCGGCGGCGTGAATGTCGCGAAGCCTTCGCTCTGGCTATTACCGCTCTCGGAGAAACCCGGTGCACGGTAGCCTTTGGAGAACGTGCCGCGCACCGCCAGTTGCTCGAACGGTTTCCACTTGAAGCCGATCTTCGGCGAGAAGTTGTTGCCGAAGTCCGAGTAGTGGTCGAAGCGACTGGAAGCATCCACTTCGAACGATTCCGTAAACGGCGCATCCAGTTCGACGTAGACGCCGCCCACAGTGCGCTGACCCTTCGTACGCGCGACACCGAGACCCTGCGCCTGCAGGTTCGCATTGAGATCCGGATCGCTCTGTTGTTCGTGGCGCACATCGACACCGGTGGCGAGACCCAGCGAGCCACCGCCCAGATCCATCAGCGGACGCGTCACATGGAAATCGAGCGATTGCAGGTCACTGGTCGACGTCTTCCGCAGGGTGGGCGCCAGCGCGTCGAGAAGCTCACGCGAGTTCGCCGATGGATTGACGAAGTTGTACGTTCCGTTGGTGACTGCGGCAATCAGTTGCCCATAGTTGAGGAGGCCATCCAGGCGCGTATCCAGCGAATCATGGTTGAGCACCAGGGCCGTGTCGTAGCTCCACTCACCCCACTGTCCGGTCATCCCGCCAACCAGTCGCAGGTTGTGGTTATCGGTCTGGCCGCTGGCCAGGGCACTTGGGAACGAGTAGTTGATCAGCGCCGCGCTACCCTGGGCCGCGAACGGATTGTTCGGATTGAGCGAGCCGTCCGGCAGCGTCGCCGGCAAGGCGATCGCGTTGGTGTTGTTCGGCGTGCTGGCCTGGATCTGGGCGGGGGTACCCGGGAACGTCGTCTTGACCTCGTAATAGCTCGCGCCGATATAGGCCTGCGAGGTATCGGACAGCTTGATGGTGAAGCGGCCATATAACCCACCCCGTTCAACGGTGGGCTGGATGGCGGTGTACAACGCGCGGTTCTGGGCGCAGTAGCTACCCGGATTGGCGGGGTCATCGGTGATTAGGGTGCCAAGCGAACCGCACGCTTGCAGTGGCTGCGCGAGGCCGCCTGGATCGGCCACGCCGGAGGTCACGTCGCCTGGACGAGACAAGGTACCCGGCGTCACCGTGCCGTAGATCGAGCCGGAATTCTGCGAGGGCTGACCACCAATGAGGTTGTTGCCGCCGCTGCGTCGCAGGTCTGCCGTGTTGTACGGATAACCACGATCGCGGGTCATGATGCTGTTGTCCTTCTGGTACTCGGCACTGAAGTAGGCATTCCAGCCGTCCTTTTTCAGATCGCCGCCGCCGAACAACACGGTGCCACGCTTCGTCAGCCCTCCGCCATGTTCGGAGGTGCCAACATCGGCCGTGAACTCGGCACCCTTGAAGCTGGGCTTGAGGATGATGTTGACCACGCCGGCGATAGCATCCGCACCATACAGCGACGACGCACCATCCTTCAGCACTTCGATGCGATCGATCGCGTTCGAAGGAATAGTGTTGAGATCGACGAAGGAACGCTGGCCGTCATCGGTCACCGGGTAGTTCGCCGCACGCCGGCCGTCGATCAGGACAAGAGTCGAGTTCACGGTCAGGCCACGCAGCGCCACGCCCGTCGCACCGACGGCGAAGCCCGCGGTGAACGAGGCCGGGATGGAACCACTGTTGTCGGCCGAGATGGAACGCACCACGTCGGAGACGGTCGTCAGGCCGCTCTTCTGGATATCCGCGGCCGTGATCGTCGTCACCGGCGACGGCGTTTCCACGTCGATGCGCGGCAGGGCCGAGCCAGTGACCGTGATGGCAGTCAGCTCGGTGGTTTTTTGCGGCGCCTGGTCGTCCGGCGGAGGCGTCTGCGCGGCTGTGGCAGGGGCTGGCGCAGGTGGGGTCTGCGCTGAAGCCTGCGCACAGGCGCATGCGAGTGCGGCGGCGATGGACAAAGCGAGGCCGTGGCGCCGGGGCGCCATGAGTGTTGTCGTTTTCATTGTGAGTCTCCGGGCCTTAGGGGAGTGGGGCTGGGACTTCGCGACCCGACGAATGAGAACGCAACGAGACATTCACAGGGGCGCAAGGAAAACTTACGCCGTGTAAACAGATTGCACCATCGGCCATTCGGAATAACTTACACGACCCGAAAAGGGCTCGCGCTGGCACGCGCTATGCACGTGCCCTACAAGCACTCAATCTGGTTTCGATGCCTTGCGCAGGGGGTCCAGCAATCGGCGCAGGCCGTTGTGGTCCAGCTCGAGCATGATGGCCAGAAGACGGCCAAGCTCCCCAGGAGGAAACCCCTCCCGCGCGAACCACGCAAGATAGTTTCCCGGGAGGTCGGCAATCGCCCTGCCCTTGAACTTGCCGAAGGGCATTACCGCCGTAGCGAGCTTCGCGAGGTCCTGGCGGAAAGCGTCATTGGGATCGGTCATGCGGCCATTCTAACCGCCTATTCGTCACCCGGATCGAAGCCCTCCCGCTCCTTCATCAGCTTGCGCGCCGCCGCCACGCCGAGGGTCATGCCTTCGGCGCAGGCGTCCTCTTCATTCTCGTGCAAAGTGACGCAGAGCTTCTCGGCGAGCTCGTCGCCGTCCTCGCTGATGACGTATTTGCCGCGCCAGCGCCCGGGTTTGGCGACGTAGCACGAACCTTCCACGTCGAAGAAACCGATCTTTCGATGCGTCATGGGTGGGATATTCCTCCTCTCTTCCCCCCATGGTATGCATCGCGCATCAAGGTGACGTGCAGCGCTATTGCAGGCCGCTCACCGGGCGCTTCGCATTCGATTCGAATTCCCGCCAGATACCGTCGGCGCCTTCGACCGAAACCAGCACCTGCAGGCCATTCTGAACGCCTAGCAGCCTGGACTGCTGCACTGCGTACGCGATGGCGCCGACGCGCGTTTCGAAATTTTCCATGGGCACGCCATTCATCTGCACGTGCCACAGCCCCGCGAGGTCGGGACTGAAAGGAATGTCGTAGATCACCAGTGCCATGGATCGGAGCGCAACCTTAGAGTTGTGACGGCGGACGCGGTGGATGGGCAAGATTATCCGTTCGCGAATGCCCCCACAATGGAAGGATGACGCATCATTTTCTTCACGCCGGACTCACGCCGGAAGGCGTTTGCGGACGTGAACGCAAGGCGAGCGGGCGTGACCGATGGCAGGCGACCGGACGCGGCGTTCGTCTAGACTTCGCCGATGACGACGCCCCGCATCCTCCTCGCCTTGCCCCTACTCTTCGGTCTGGCCGGTATCGCTGGTGCCCACCCCCAGACGACACCGTCGCCCGCCCCCGCGCCGGCCAGCAGCGTGCCCACGCTCGAGGCCGTCATGGTCAGTGGCGTGCAGCCGGGACCAGGCCTGTGGAAGGTCACCCGGGACGGACACACCCTGCTCATCCTGGGCAGCCTGTCGCCCTTGCCGCAGAACATGACCTGGAAGTCGGACGAGATCGACGATGCCCTCGCCCATTCCAGTGAGTTGATCCTGCCGCCGAAGGTGGAGATCAAACCCAATGTCGGTTTCTTCGGCAAGCTCGCCCTGCTGCCTTCCCTTGTCGGCGTCCGTAATGCACCCGATGGCGCCACGCTCAAGGACACCGTGCCCGCCGACGTTTACGCGCGCTGGCTGACGGTGAAGGCCCGATACATCGGCGACGACCGTTCGGTGGAACGCTACCGCCCGATCTTCGCCGTGGTGGAGCTGTACAAGAACGCGGTGAAGAAGACCGGCCTGGGCAAGGCCGGCGTGATCACGCGCACCGTGGTGGCCATCGCCACCAAGTACAACGTCAAGCAGACGCCCGTGCAGTACACGCTGATGGTCGACGACCCGCGCAAGGCCGTGAAGGAGTTCAAGCGTTCGACGCTGGACGATCTCTCCTGCTTCACCCTGAGTGTCGACAACATCGATGCACAGCTCGCCGACATGACCCGACGCGGCAATGCGTGGGCAACCGGCGATATCGGTGCGCTCCGCGACGACCGCACGGCGAAACAACGCGCGGCCTGCCTCGATGCCGTCACCGACGGTGGCGTCGCCCAGCGGATCGGACTCACCGACATACCCAAAGCCGTACGAAGTGCATGGCTCGCCGTAGTCGACACCGCCATGGCCCACGACACCCAGGCCGTTGCCATCGTGCCGATCGAGGACCTGCTCGGCGACGACGGTTACCTCGCGGCGCTCCAGGCCAAGGGCTATAAGGTCGAAGCTCCCGACGACGGCAACTGAGCCGGCGGCACACCCTCGCGGATGATCGCCGAGAAGTCGTCTCCCGGTCTGGTAGCACGGGCCCGGTCGGTGAAGCGCCCGAGCCGCCGCCATTCGTTCTCGGAAAGGCGACTGTCCAGCGCGCCGTTGTCCCTGAGGTAACCAGGCAGGTAACCAGTGAGAAGCAGGCGGATATCGAACGGAAGGGCACCGTCGATGCGCCGCGCCATGCGATAGACGATCGTCGTGCAGTTCGACGTGACCGTGTTGTAGAAACGCGGCCGCTGAACCAACTCATTCGCTGCCTTCACGTACGAGAGAAACAGCGAGCGCATTGCTTCCTTCGGCATCCGCAGCGGGAAGATGTAATCGTCCTCGCCGCGTACGTTGGTACGCACGCGCACGATGTCATGCTCGTCGGCGGCGATCAGCACCAACTCGAACTGCTTGAAAAAGCCACCGACCTCCGAGAACGCCTCGCCTTTCTCGCGGCGGATCTCCATCGAGAAGACCACGTGGCGTCCATCGTCGAAGCCGAACGACAGCATGGCGTGCGCGATAGCCTCGCTCGACCAGTAAGAAAGAATCGCATCGGCCGATACCAGATGGTCGAGGTCGTAGTCGCGTGTTTCCCAGCGGGCGTCGTAGTCGTCGTCGGCACGCCAGTCGAAGTCACGCACGTTGTGCAGGGTGACCCGGGATCCCTGGACCTCGCCAGACAGCAGCCGGGCCACGTCGTCGGCCCAGACACGGTCGTTACGCGGCCGGATGGTGGTCCACCAGCCGATCAGCATAGCCAGCGCGACCGCCAGGGCGATCGGCGCCCACCAGGCCCGCCAGCCGAACATGGCGACCAGCAGGCCGAGGTACAGAACGCTCCACAGGACCGCACCGGTCGCGCGCATCGGGACGGCCCCGGGCAACTGGTAGAACAAGGCGATCGCCCCCCAGGCACCGGAGAGGAACAACAGCACGCCCGCAAGGGCTCCCGCGATAGATCGGGCGAGCATCCTGCGTTTTTTCATGGGCAAAGGGGTTTCGAATGGCTCATCGGGCAAGCGTCGCCGCTGCCGCCGGGGAACGCAAACGTTTCCGCTGTCGAAATGACCTATTCGACCTATGGCGCACTGCCACAAAGCGGGTTATTTTCGGCATGAAGCCGGCCATACGAGCACGGCAATGCTGTTTCGAAAGGGGGCTGGCATGGTCCGTTTTCCGGCGATACCGCAGGCAATCGTCTTCGACCTCGACGGCGTGCTCTTCGATACCGAAGCGCTATATCGCGATGCCCTGCTTGCCGCAGCCTCGGACGTCGGCATCCACATCCCCCTGTCGCTGTGTCAACGGATGGTCGGCCTGCACGGTCATGCGGCGCGCATGCTGCTTCGCGAATACGTAGGCGACGAGTTCGACCTCGACGCCGTATGGACGGGCGCCGCCGAGCGTTACCACGCCATGTTCGAGACCGACCTCCGGCTGAAACCCGGCGTGACCGCCCTGCTCGATACCCTCGATGAGTTCGGCCTGCCCCGCGCCATCGCCACCTCGTCGTCCCATGGCACGGCTATCCACCACCTCGAGGCGTTCGGCCTGCGTGACCGTTTCGACGCCCTCGTCGCAGCGGGAGACTGCGAGCGCTGCAAGCCCTACCCCGATCCCTACCTGCGCGCCGCACGCATCCTCAACAAGCCGGCCAATTGCTGCCTCGCCCTGGAGGACTCGCAAGCCGGCGTGCGCTCGGCGGTGGCAGCGGGGCTGCCGACGATCATGGTGCCCGATCTGCAGCAGCCCTCGGCCGAGCTGCGTCGTCTGTGCGCAGGCGTCGTGCCCGATCTGGACGTCGTGAACGACTGGCTCCGCCAGGCCTGCGGCGCCGCCAGCCGCGACGCTCCGGCGCGCTGATCAGTCCGATGTGACCCCGCCGATCGCGTCGTGGACCAGTACGGAGGCGACCTGATCGCCCTCGTCGTCGACGACGGGATAGGCCGAGCCCTGCATCCTCTGCCGCGAGCCATCCGGCCGGCGAATCACCCAGCGGGCGTGCTTGCTGGTCTCACCTTTACGGACGGCGCGGGCTAGCGGGAGGTCTTCAGAGGGGTATGGACGACCTTCTTCGGTGAAAATGCCGTACATCCGGCTGTAATCTTCCGGCCCCACGGCCAGACGAACCCACCCATGCAACTCCGTCGCACGTTCGTTGAGGTGGACGATCTCGCCCTGGGCATCGGCGACGATCACGCCAAACGATGTGTCCTTGAGGCTGCGCCACGGGTGGCCCCCGAAGGTCCACGGCTCATCGAAGCTGATACGCGACATCTCACCCCCGTTCCGATGTCTGACGGATCGCCGGTTTTCGACGATGTGGCAGTCATAGTGGAGAAAAGCGCCATCCGCCACAAGGGAACCGTCAGGCCCGGCCGGCTGCCGACAGCGTCATGCTGGCCGGCGCCGCCGCGTGCACGGCGGCAGGGCAACATGCTTCCCGGATAGCGTGCTCCAGCTGCTGCGCGCTGTACGGCTTGCGCACCATGGGCGCGAAATAACGGACGGGGATGTCGAGCGGCATGGCGCCCGTGGCAAGCACGTAAGGAATGCCGCGGCGGATGAGTTCATCCAGCGCCGGGTAAGCCATGATGCCCTGAAGATCGAGGTCGACAACGGCGACATCACAACGCTCCACATGCGCCACATGGATGGCGTCTTCGATACAACCCGCACACGCAACGACCTCATAGCCCAACCGCCCCACGAGCAGGTCGGTGAGCGTCGCAGCCAGCCCGTTATGGTCTTCAAAGATGATCGCGCGCGGTGCGGCCAGCTCAGTGCTCATGAAAGCCTCGAATTCGGCTTTTGGGGGAACCTGTAGATCAACCTACTACCGAATTTGCATGTTGAATATAGACCACTCGGCAGATTTTTAGCCTTGTCAGAACCCTCCTTCACGAACGTAAAGGCGTTCGATTACTTAGCTCGATTGAATCACCATTCCGTCATCGTCTTTCGACCGATCAGCGTGCGAGCCACTGCGCGGCAAGCGCGAGCGCGGCAGGCAAGGCCTGCACATAGAGGATGCGACGGCTCGCGGTGAGCGCGCCCCACAAGCCCGCAACCACGACGCAACCCAGGCCGTAGAACACGAAGGCCGTCGCGAAGGGCTCGCGCAGCACCAGGCCAAGCACCAGTGCGACCACAAGGAAGGCGTTGTAGAGGCCCTGGTTCGAGGCCAGGGCCGTGCTGTCACGTGCGAATTCGGGAGTTATGCCGAAGACCTTCGGTCCGCGGGTGCGCCAAAGCACCATTTCGAGAACGACGATATACACGTGGATCAGGATCACCAGAAGGGTGAGTACGGTAGCTGCGACGGCCATGGCAATCCTTTCCTCGAGAATGATTGCGATTCTACTTAGGCCGGATGGCAGATTGCAGGGGGCTGTCGCCAACGCTTTCATTAGTGGATGGGAAACCTCATGGCAGCGCAGGAGATCTCACTGGAAGCCCTCGGGCTGCTCCAGGCCCTGCTGCACCACGACTACTTCGAAGCCCAGTTCCGCGCCAACCACGTGGCCCGGCACGCCCTGGAGCACGAGCACCTGCCCGTGGCCGACGCCGCCGAGCGGATAGAGGGGTTGCTCGAGCGCGGCTGCCCGAACAGCGTGGAATTACGCATCGCCCTGCGCATTCTCGCCGCATCGGTGGACAGCATGCAGCTGATCGCGCTCAATCGCGCCGGGCGCATTCTTTGATCTAGACAGGGCGCAGCGGCTGTCGGGTAGGATCGGGGCATCCCCTCCGGAGGTGCCCATGAACAACGAAAACGACGGTATCAACCTGGCCGCCGAACCCAGCGGTACAGGCTGTGTGGAATGCCTTGCCGCCGGTACCTGGTGGTTCCATCTGCGCCGTTGCGCCGAATGCGGTCACATCGGCTGCTGCGACGATTCCCTGCACAAGCACGCCAGCAAGCACGCACATGCCACCGGGCACCCGGTCATCCAGAGTTTCGAACCGGGCGAGGACTGGTTCTACGACTACCGCACCGACGACATGTTCGACGGGCCGTCGCTGAAACCTCCACACAGCCATCCTCGCGATCAACCGACACCGGGCCCGGCGGGACTGGTTCCCCGCCGCTGGCAGGCGGTGCTTGCGCGCGGCGAGGAAGGCCCGTGAAGGCCATCACGTTCGATGACTTCGGCGCGGCCGAGGTCCTTCAGCTACATGACGTTCCGGAACCCGAGCTGCGCGACAGCGACCTTCTCCTCCGCAACCACGCGGCCGGGGTGAATCGCGCCGACGTCATCCAGCGTACGGGCGGCTATGGAAAGGACAGCTATGGCGACTCCGCCATCATGGGCCTGGAGATCGCCGGCGAAGTGATCGCCATAGGCAAGGACGTCCAGGGTTTCGCCGTGGGCGACAGAGTGATGGGCATCGTCGGTGGCGGTGGCTACGCCGAACAGGCCCGTATCGACTACCGCATGGCCATGCCGATTCCCGTGGGCATGGGCTATGTGCAGGCGGCTGGCATCCCGGAGGCGTTTGTCACCGCCCACGAAGCTGCCTTCCACCTTGGCCGGCTGGACGCGGGCGAGAGCATCCTCATCCACGCTGCGGCCAGCGGCGTCGGCTCCGCCGCCGTGCAGCTCGCCCATGCCGCGGGTGTGCGGGTTTTCGCAACGGCGAGCGCCACCAAGCTCGATCGCGTGCGCGACCTCGGCGCCGATGTCGCCATCGACTATAAGGCTGACGACTTTGCGAAGGTCATCGAGCGCGAGACCGGCGGCAAGGGCGTCGACGTGATCGTGGATTTCATCGGTGCGCCGTACTTCGAACGCAACCTGGTATCGCTGGATTTTGGCGGGCGGCTCATCGAGGTCGGGCTGCTTGGTGGTGCCAGGGGCGCATCCCTGCCCCTGGATCGCCTGCTCTATCGCCATCTGCAGATCATCGGCACCGTGATGAAGTCGCGGCCGCAGAGCGTCAAACAGGCCATGACGCAGCGCTTCCGCGATCGCTGGCTGCACGCCTTCGACGATGGCACGCTTGTGCCGGTGATCGACAGCGAGTTCCCGCTCGCCGACGCCGCGGAGGCACACCGACGCATGGAGTCCTCGTCCAGTATCGGTAAGATCATCCTCACCATGTAGCTGCAAAGACGAGCTTGACGATGAGTGAGACGATTACCTGGGCCGATTTCGAGAAAGTGATGCTGGTGGCGGGCACGGTTGTTCGCGCGGAAGTCTTTCCCGAAGCGAAACGTCCCGCCTACCTGATCTGGGTGGACTTCGGCCCGCACGGCGAGCGCAAGACCAGCGCACAGGTCACGGGTGTCTACCAGCCCGATGAACTCGTCGGTCGGCAGATCGTCGGTGTGATCAACTTCCCCGAGAAACAGATCGGGCCCGTGCGCTCGCAGTTCCTGCTCACGGGCTTTCATACCGACGAGGGCGTGGTGATCACCACCGTGGAGCGGCCCGTGCCTAACGGCACGCGGATGGCGTGATTCGCCACGGTGAAGCTGCCGTGCCAGAACGCCCTCTTGTAGGAGCCGATTCATCGGCGATGGGTGCTTGCACCACCCCCTCAGCCGCCAGGATCGACATCAAACGCCTCAGCAGGCGTCCCCTGGTGATACACCATGCGCCACTCACCCCCTTCCCTCACCCATGTACTCGACCGCATCGCATGGCGTGAATCCACGCCGGATGGCGAACGATGCGCCGAACGATAAAGCAGGATGGCCACGCCGTCGGCTGGCTGACGCAACTCGAAGCCGTCAGCGATGATCGAGCCATTACCACCCTCGGTCGGAAGATCACGCAGCACATCGTCGAGATCGATGCGATATCCCGATCGCCCGATTTCGACAAACGAAGGGTGCAGCAGCTCGCGCAATCGATGAACGTCACGACGCACGGCCGGCCGATGGAGTTCACGCTCCAGCATCGTGAGTCTCGCCAGAAGATCGTCGCCCGAGTTCGCGGTCACACCGGTGGTCCTCGATGAATCAGGCCGTAAAAAAGCTCGGCGAGACTTCCACCGCAAACGGGTCATGCAATCGCACTTCCCGGCTATCCACCGAAACGATCTCGTACGGCACGTAGATGAAACGCGCGTAGCCCTCCGACTCCAGATGCACACGGACGCCATCCTTCGCCGGTGCTTCGAACTCGTCGGGAATGGTGACGTTGGCAACCAGTGCCGCGGCGACCGCCTCAGCTGGCCTGGCCATCGAGAAGCGCTCGAAGATCACGCGATAGACGTCGGGAGCATCCGGCTGGTCGTCTCCGCCGTCATGACCAGGATCGGCGGCGAGCTTGCCCTCTTCCGACACCGTGGCACCGAACGGGTAGAAGTCGCCGTTCTCCTCCAGCATCTCCTTCGCAAAATCCATCGAAAAGGTGAACAGCTGGTTGAGCCGCGCCTGCGTGACGTCCATACGAATTCCTCGAACACGCCGGTCGGCGATGGGTGGATGCATCGTAAGACAGCGAGGGCCGCGAAGCTACGCCGGTGTCGGCAGGCTCTGCGCCAGTTGGTCGGCGGGTACCGGACTACCGAGCAGGAAGCCCTGCAGGACATCGCAGCCCAGGCGCGTGAGTAACTCTTGCTGTTCCGTAGTCTCCACGCCTTCGGCCACGATCTTGAGGCCAAGGGTCTTGCCCAGCGCGATGATCGCCGAGACGATAGCCTCGTCGTCGTTACCCTGGATCAGTTCGGCCACGAAGCCGCGGTCGATCTTGAGTTCGTCGGCGGGCAACTGCTTGAGGTAAAGAAGGCTGGAGTAACCCGTGCCGAAGTCATCGATCGAGATGCCCACGCCCAGTGCAGCCACCTGGTTGAGGATAGCGAGACTGGCCTCCGCATCGCGCATGGCAGTGGACTCCGTGATCTCCAGCACCAGGCAGGCCGGGTCGAGCGCATAGCGCTCCAGCGTGGATCGAAGCACGTTAACCAGGCCGGCATGCGTGAGCTGCACAGTCGACAGGTTCACCGCGATCGTCCAGGCCGCATGCCCTTCGTCCTGCCACGCGCGCATCTGCCGACAGGCCTCGTCGATCACCCAGTTGCCGATGGGAACAATCAGGCCCGTGCGCTCGGCCACGCCAAGGAATTCGTCCGGCAGCACCAGCCCCACACCGGGTTTCCGCCAACGCAGAAGGGCCTCGACACCCACGACCGGGCCATCGGGGGAGACGAGTTTCGGCTGGTAGTAGAGCAGGAACTCATGCTGGTCGATTGCCCGACGCAGGTCATGCTGCAACTGCAGCTGCTGGTGCACGTTGGCATTCATCGCACTCTCGAAGAAGCAGTAGCCATTACGGCCCTGCTCCTTCGCGTGATACATGGCGGCATCGGCGTTGATCATCAGGTCGTGCGTCGTCCGGCCGTTCTCCGGGAAAACCGCGATACCGACGCTGGCCGACACGTGCACGCTGTGGTCGTCGATCAGGTAAACCGCACTCAGCGCATCGACCAGCCGCTGCGCCTGCAAGGCCGCGTCCTCCGGCCGAGCGACATCCAGAGCCATGACGAACTCGTCGCCACCCAGGCGCGCCACGGTGTCTTCATCGCACTTGGTGATGAGAATGCGCCGCGATACTTCCTTCAGCAGAAGGTCGCCGACATGGTGACCATAAACATCGTTCACCGCCTTGAAGCCATCCAGGTCCATGAAGAGCACGGCGAACTGGCGCCCTTCGCGCGTGGCCTTGTGGATCGCCTGGTCCAGGCGGTCGCCAAGAAGCACGCGGTTGGGTAGGCGTGTCAGGTTGTCGTGCAGAGCCAGCTGTACCAGCTCGCTATTGGCGCGATCCAGCGAGGTGGTCAGGACGTTGGCGCGCACGTCGAGCATCGACACGATCAGCGCAATGGCGAACACGGCAAGGCTGACGAAGATCACGACCACAGCCAGCCATTTGGCGTCGATGCCACTGTTGGCCGCACCGCAATAGCTGCCGACAGGAAACGACGAAGCGGCCATGCCGGTGTAGTGCATGCCGACGATCGCACAACCCATCACCAGCGACGCCCCCAGGCGGGCGAGGAATACGCGCTCGGCGTCCTTGCGCAGACGGAAGGCGATCCACAACGCGGCGCCGGAAGCCAGCACGGCGATAACGACAGAAAGCGCGAAGAGAAGCGGATCGTAAACCACGCCCGGCATCATCCGCATGGCGGCCATGCCGGTGTAATGCATCGCAGCGATGCCGACACCCATCACCAGGGCACCCACCACGAGGCGCCGCTTCGGCAGCTGCTCATGGCAAACCATCCATAAGGCGAACGCCGAAGAACCGATCGCCAGGATAAGCGAAAGCAGCGTCAGGTCGAGGTCGTAGCCAATCGAAATCGGCAGGCTGAAAGCCAGCATCCCGACGAAGTGCATCGACCAGATGCCAATACCCATGGCGAAGGATCCACCCACCAGCCACAGCACCGATGCCGTGCCGCGCGTGCTCGACACCCGTCCGGCCATGTTCAGCGCCGTATAGGAAGCGAGGATGGCGACCACGAGGGAGAAAACGACGAGAACGCTGCTGTAACTGCTAACGAGCATGGGGTTACCTGAAGGGCCTGCGGTGACGCCATGCATCGGGGAGATGAAGGGCCTCGTACAGGATATCGGCAATCAGACGGCCATCTTGAGGAAAAAAGATCATTTCTGTCAGATTGGTCAGGTTGGCGACCGCGTTCATACGGCGCCTTTCTCCGTTCCCTTCGTCGTTATGGCCGACCCACGTTGCCGGTGCTCTGCGCCGATACAGGTATATCGGATGGCCTAAGACTTACAGTCTAAGTAACTGTCATCAAGCCTTAAATACAGGGTTGGAGGAAACATTCCGACCGCGCCGAGGCCACACAGCCGCCTTTACGCCGCCCCCCCAAAGAGTAGGCTGGCTGGGCTGGGACTCGGAAAGAGGACAGTTTCGGCACCGGGGGACCCTCTGAGCTATCCGGGCAGATCTTGGCGACGCACACAGCAGTCGGAGATTGGCTATGAAGAAGATGCTTATCGGTGGAGTGCTCCTGGCACTCCTGCTCCCGGTCCAGGTCATGGCGCAAAACGCCTTCGAAGGTACCTGGAAAGTCGACATCGACAAGGTAAAGGCCTCGAACAAACCATTGGTGGTCACACTCAAGGACGGCGAGTACACGTGCAACTGCACGCCGCCGATCAAGATCAAGGCCGACGGCGCCGACCACGCCGTCACTGGGCACCTTAGCTTTGATAGCGACTCAGTGAAGATCGTGGACGATCACACGATCGTCGATACCGCGAAGAAAGACGGTGCGGTGGTCAATACACGAACCACGACCGTGGCGCCCGACGGTAAGACGGCGACGTTCGAATCAATCAATAACCGTCCCAGTGGCGCAACCACCGTCAAAGGCACGCTCACACGCGTGAAACCTGGTGCTGCCGGCTCGCACGCCATAGCAGGATCCTGGCTAACCAGCAGTTTCCAGAGCGCGACCGAAAGCATGATGAGCTACACCTATAAGATCGACGGCGACACCATCAGCATGACCAATCCGCAGGGCGAGTCGTACACGGCCAAGCTCGATGGCAAGCCCGTACCGTACAAGGGTGACCCGGACACCGACACGATCGCGGTCAAAATGGTGGGCAGCGCGCTGCAAGAGACCACCATGAAGGGCGACAAGGAAACCTCCGTGGCGAAAATGACGGTATCGCCGGACGGCAAGACCATGACGACCGTGGTCGTTTACAAGCCGAGTAATCGCGATGTGACCCTGGTTGCGGCGAAGCAGTAACGTCGCGAAACACTGCTAGGCGCATCGAAACTCAGGATAGCCCGGCCTCACCGCCGGGCGAATCCGCAACAAGTCGATACTCGGGAAGTCGCTGATTGAGCATAATCACCCAGCCGTATGCCGCGGCGGTGCCCAGGGGTGTCCATGGAAAAGGCTACTGAGGCCAGAATCGGGTTGAGGATGGCCGTCTTGGCGTTCGCCGCGATCCTGGCAGCTTGCGACAAGCACTCCGCGGCGGTTGTTTCCTCGGCGCCACCTGTTCCCACTCCTACCGACGCGAGCAACGTCACCCGCATCGTCATCGACGACCACTGGGCTGGCTTCAACCCTATTTCGCCGATTCGATCTCACTGGATTATCGAGCGAGACGGGTCGGGCTTCGTCCTCTTCGGTACGCGAAGTCAACAGCACCTGTCGCACCCCGCCGGAGCCTATAGCCGGACCGAGGAGCGCGACACCACGACTGTCACAGCTGCCCCCCTCTCGGGCCCGGCGGTTGAATCGCTGGTGCATGCCTTGCGCGCACCGCCCCAGTCGAGCATTGATCTGAATCTGTTTGGATCGGCGGTCACTCATGCCAGCGAGACGATCGACAAGAGCGTGCAGAAACTGGTGGCGCTGGATCCACCACCGGCCTTGCGACAGCGCATCGTCGATTGGGGGAACGGCTTGCGCCAGGGTCAGCCCCTGGCCGATGCGATCACCACTGGCGTGGCCAATGCCTATCATTCCGATGACTATCCGTCCGCGCGCGTCGAAGCGACCTTCGCCGACGGATCCGGCGCCGTGCTCTATTCCAACTCGCAAAACCTGCTCATGCTCCCATGGAGCGACGCTTCCGGCCGTAAGTCATTCTCCGCGGAGTTGCCCAGGGCGCTGGCGGCGTTGTTGCCATCGATATCGAGCAACCGCGGACGGTTGACCGAAGTACCCTCCCAGGACAAATTTGACGACTACCTTGGCAGTGGCATCAGCGACGAAGAATCCCGTTTCCAGGTACAGATCGTGGCGCCTGAAGCGTATGCCGCATTGCAATCACACTTCGATATTCGCGACATCGACCCCGTCGACATGCGATCACACCGATTGCGCGTCACCGTAGGCCTTAGTGGCGGACCGCCGAACCTCAGCCTTCGTACACAGCTGGCCATAAAAGGCAAAGCGCTGGCGAGGCCCGCTGACCTGGACGCGATAAGGACTGAATTGAACACAGCCGCCGCCGCGACGGGGTTACGCCAGGCGATGCAATCAGCACCGAACGACGACTTCAGCATGAACCGTGGCATCGGCCTGCAGCCCTTTCATACTGAAGCGAAGAAGCAGTTCATCGCGCAGATGGGCGACGCTCACAAGCTGCCAGAGCTCGCCAAACATCCCGACTTGCTCGACGGCGCCGTGATGGTGGCGCAGGGATACAACCCGACCTACTGGGTGGCCCTGCGTGATCGCCGCGCTATCGTGTGGAAAGAATTCGTCAATGGGAAACTGCCGCCTGGCCACCGGTCATGTGCGGGCGTCCCTATTCTGCAGAAGGATTTCCCGGACTTAGGGAATCTGTATGACTGCCTCGGCCTGGTCTATGACGCTGCCGGGAGGGCTTTATAGGTCCCTCGCCCTCTCCCAATGCAGCATCGTGTGCGCTTGTGCGGTTCTCTGCGCGCCCGTACGGGTGATCTTCCCAATTGCCTCCAGCGCGAGCGCCATTCGTCGAGAATCCACGCCGTCGGATTCATGGACGAGTTCGGCAAGCAGCTCAGAAATGCCACATGCGTACTGAAGCCATTCCGTCGCTTCGTTCAATAGCTCGTGTACCGTCGCGCCCGATTCGAAGTCCTCAGACATACCCATCGCTTTCTCCTTAAATGCTGCCGCACGCTCACCGAGTTGCGGCACGCCAAGCACTTCAAGGCGTGCCGCGGATCATTCGGACTCGCGGGTTCAACGGCTGCCCATAACCGGGCCCCGGATGGTGTGCTTTGATGAAGTGGATTGCAGCGTCAGCCCTGGTCACCGACCCACACCGCTACCCGCCGGGTGGCTCGGCCAAGAAACATCTCATGAAAAGCGACTGCCGCCGCGGTTCGTCAAATGCGCCTGCTTTGTAGGCAGACCGCCCGGTAACCGTTGGGTGTGTCGCCGGGGGGATTCGGCGGGCGAGCGGGTGCCGTATGATCGTGGGTAGCCACAGATCGACTCCTAACTAGTTGTTTGTGGTCAGCGAGACAGGAGTGTTTGCCGCACTCCTGTCTCGCGCTTATCACCGCATCAAGCGATGGTTGCCTGCGACGCGTAGAGACCGACAACGCAGGCAACGGAGTGACCGTAGCAAAACAACATTCGGTTGTCTGTAGGGTAAATCACAGCCACTACTCATGTGTCCTCGATTCTCAATGCCCTTAGCCAGTTGCGACCGAGGAACTATGAAATACCGTTTCCCTAGGTGGATCTCTTACGCTCTTCTGGGATTTATCGTGTTTGCCATCGCGGCGGGGTTATACGCTGCTGGTGCATCAACAGCACGCTCAAGCATTGGCGTGGCTATAGTTTACGGCGCAGTCGGCGTTTGCCCGATGAGCCTACTCGTTGGGGGCTATTTATACGTACGACGCTACAGCATTCAGATCGTCACTGAGGGCGTGATCATCACCAATGCGTTTCGTGCGCGAACGATTCCTTTTCCCATGATCAAGCAGGTTGTCACGGCTACAGCACCGTGTAATGACCCACCAGTTTCTGCACAGGTCAGGCCGCTAAAGCATACGCCTCAGCGGGTGTTTTCATCTTCAGCGCCTGGTGCGGCCGCTGGTGGTTGTAGAAGTGGATCCAGTCGCCGATGGTCCGCATCGCGTGGGTCAGGGTTTCGAACCGATGACGATGCACGCGTTGCTCTTTCAACGTGCGGATGACGCGCTCGACCATTCCGTTCTGTTGCGGGCAGTGCGGTGTGATGAACTCTTGCTGCAGACCGTAGCTTCGGACTAGGGCCGTGTACTTTTGACTGGTAAAAACCAAGCCGTTGTCCGATCGAAGCAGGAAAGGTGCGTTGACCTTTCCCAGGGTGCCGAAACGGCTGATCAGGGCCTGTTCCAAGGCGCCGGCGGCCGTAC
>CBIGPO010000009.1:0-126612 GCA_966191635.1 uncultured Luteibacter sp. | reverse complement strand
AGTTGTGCTTTCGTTGATCGAATCGGCGATCAGCGGGATCTAGGCCTTCCGCACCGAACGCGGAGGACTGTCTGAGCAGCGAGGGTGGGCACCGAAGGCTCTGCTCCGCGACGTCCGCGCTCGCCGAAGGCTCTGCTCCGCGACGTCCGCGCCCGCCGCGGCGTGAACTGATAGCAGGCACTCGCAAAGCGAATGAACCGGAGCCTTCGGCGTCCCGGAATTTTGCGATGAACCCCAAAAAAGGGCGAACGGTTTCCCGTCCACCCTTTCCGTTGATACACAACCCCAATCAGTGCGTACCGGCTTCTGCCACCTGCGCAGTAGCGCCCGACGAAGCGGCAGCATTCACAACACCCTGCACGCGATTCATCTGCACTTTGTAGCCGGCCGGCACGACATACGCGGTGCCTTCACCATCAGCCACCTGCTGTGACACGAAGCCGTCGCCGATGCCTTGCCACAGGAAGGCCTTGCCCTTGGCATTGGTCCACAACAGGTCAGCCAGGCCGTCGCCGTCGAAGTCTTCGATCGTCGCGACGCTGTAGCCCGCCGGGGCCGCCTCGGTCTTCTGGCTCGCAATGGTCGTGCCATCCATTTCCCACCAGCGAAGCTTGCCAGTAGAGGCGTTGAACCAGATCAGGTCGGTCTTGCCGCTGCCGGCGATCTCGCCGACGCCCACAAGGCTGAAACCTGCGGGTGCGTTGCTGCCATCACTCTTGGTGAAGCCGCCCTGGCCGTCGTTGATCCAGTACTTGATCGCGTTCTTCGGCCCGGTCCAGACGATGTCCAGGATGCCGTCGCCATTGAGGTCGGCCAGGTTGGGCGTGAAGCCCGCTGGGGCGGTAACCGTCGTGGTCGCGCCTTGTTCGCAGTCCATGGTGTCAAAGCGGCCGAACTTGATGGTGCCGCTGCAATCGAAGGCCCAGAAGGACACCTTGCCGGTGCTGGCGTTGAACCAGACTTCCTTCGACTTGGCTGAGGCGTCGACCAGTCCGGCACCGACCAGGCTCCAACCGGCCGGATACGGGAAGCGGAAGTTCACCCAGCCATAGCTGTAGACCGCCAGGTTCAAGGTGTTGGTGGTCGGGTTGTCGCTTTCCATCACGGTCTGGCCGACAAGCTGGCCGCCGAAAATATCGAACGGAATGGCTTTCACCTGATCGCCGGGCTGGAAGCCGTCGGCCACCTGCGCGCCTTGGTTGACCGGGGTCCATGTGTTGCTGTCGATCACGGTGCTGCCATTCAGTCGTACGAGTGTTGCGTTGCCGGTTTTCGGACCGACCAGCAGCAAGGTGCTCTTGCCGTCGAGGACGGAGTTCAGGCCCACGCCCGGGTTGCCGCTATCGTGGGCGCCTGCCAGATCCCAGGTGCGGGGAATGATCTCTCCGCGGGTCTGCCTGGCGGCGATGGCGTTGGTCAGGTTGGTCACGTTGACCGAGCCCAGGCCAGTGGCATAGTCGTAGCCCTTAGTGGCCTTCCACGCGGTGACCAGCGAGGCGCGTCCACCGTCGCTGACAACGCCGTATTGCTGCCCCTTTTTGACGAAACAATCGCCGGTGCCTGCGAAGCAGGGCACGTCGATATCGCCTGTGGCGACGTCGTGGAACACGCAGGTGGTGTCGTTGGCCTTGCAGCCCGCCGCCGGCGTGGCGACCGTGCCGTACTGCGTGCGGGCCAGACCGTAGAGCGTCGGACCGACATTGCCCAGGCGGTTGGCGCTGGCCTGGTCGACGAGGGCCTGCACGCCGGCCATGGCCGGCGCGGCGAACGAGGTACCGCCGGCGCTGTTGAAGAGCGAGTCGGTCGGATCCAGGTAGTTGCACGGCACACCGCCCTGGGCGCTATCGGACATGCAGAAGATCAGTGCATGACCGTATAGGCCGTTCGCGGCGAAGAGCGAGATATCAGGTAATGCCCGGGTGACATTCTGGTCCATGCCGGCGATACCCTGCTGCCAGGTCGGTTGGGACCAGATGTAGCTCGGGCCGCCGCTGCCACCGGCGGTGTTGAGGAAGTTCTCGCCCGCAGCCGAGTTGCAGGCGTTGTTCGGGTTGGCGATACCCAGGACTTTGTCGAGCTGGGCGCTGGCGCAGGAATCGTTCCAGGTCTGCTCCGGGATATAGCTGATCGCGCTGGCACCCAGCTCACCATTGCCTGCCAGCCAGTACTTCTGCGTCTTCTTGAAGTCGTCGAAGTCGGTACCGCCGACGGCAATGTTGTAAGGCGTGCTGCCCAGTCCATTCACCGCGATACCGAAGCTGGCGGCGACCTGGTTCTGGTCGCAGCCGGCCGAGCCGGCATCTCCGGTGGAGACGAAGACCGTCACACCTTCGGCAGCAGCGGTCGACCATAGTGCCGCGGCTTCGTCGAGGTCGCCTACGGCGGCGCTGACGGATTCACATTCGCCATAGCTCAGGCTCATGATCGGCGGCGGGGCGTCCTGCTCCAGCAGGTTCTGGGCGGCCAGGAAGGCGCCGAAGTCCGCACCACTGTCCGCGCACGAGGCCAGCGTCACGTTGGCATCGGGTGCCGCGGCACCAGCCCACTCGGCATCGAGCGCGGCCTCGCCTTCATCGGCATTGGTACCCGGATCGCCGCAACTGGTGTCGCCGGCGAAACCTGCCGGGTGCACCTGCGTGAAGACTCCCTTGGCATCGGCCGGCAGGAAGGTGTGCCGGAAGGTGGCGACGTCGGCATCGAGAACATTGGTGCGCTCGAGCACGGCGACCGTCTGCCCGGCGCCACGCACCGGCGTCGACTGGTTCCACAAGGGATTGACGTTGTAAATGGTGCCGAAGTCGGCTGGCACCACATCGAACTGGACGTCGCCCTGGTAGACGAAATTAAAGTCGGAGGAGGGTGCACCGGCGGTGACCCATTCACCCTTCTTGTTGCGCTTGACCGGTTGGGCATCCTTCTTCTGGGGCTTCGGGAAGAAGTCGGTCAGTGAGGCGACGCCGCGTACGACGGGTACAAGGGCAGTGGGCAATTTCTGTTCGGCGGCGTTGGCGAAATGCCGCTTTCCGTCGGCGCTGGTGAAGTGGTGCAGGGAGGTACCGAAGGCCTGCTGCACGGCACCTACGGATCCGTTGAAGCGGATGAGCATGCCATCGGCGGATACGTTCTTCACACCAAGGCCCTGGCTACCGAGCCAGGCCTTCACTGCGGCGATGTCCTTCCGGTTCGGTCCGAACTGCTCGCCCACCTGACGCGCAGTGAGCCACTTGTGGAAATTGGGCGAGGAAGGATTGTCCAGCGAGGCGAGGTAGGTATCGAAGCGTTTCTGCTGGTCGTCGCTACGCTTGAGCACCAGGGTCATCGAGGAAATCACCTCGGTGGTGCCCATGGGTCCTGCGTCGGCGCTGCTGCGGGCTCTTGCCGGTACGCTGCCGGGCAGCGTAGTCATCTGACTTTTGTCGATCGATTTGGTGATCAACGGTGTGGTCGTGGTGCTGCCTGCTGTCGTGTCGGCAGCGGCGTACGCGTCGCATGCGGCGCCAGCGGCAACGAACAGCGCCGCGCCGGCCAGCCAAGGCCTTGCAATGATGGATGACATAGTACCCCCGAAGGAAAGAGCCCGTAGTGCGTCGTAACTTCTTGCGCCCAGTCCGTGACGGACTGCCCCTTCGGCACAGCGTCCGCACGACGCAGGATCATGCGGACGCTGGACGATAGCTTTACAACGACCGCAAAGTCACACACGCTCGACTGGCCCGGTTCTCACCGAATTCTCACGCCGGGCGCCGAGGGGAATGGCACGATGATGTCCCGCATCCGCTACTGGCTTGCCAACACGCCGATCGACGATCCGGTCGACCGACGCAATGCGAGTTTCATGCAGCTGCTGTTGCTCTTCGAGGGCTTACGCATTCCTGCGACCAAGCTCTATTTGTTTGGTTTTCATGGGGCGTACCTGCAAGAACATTTCTACGCGAAGGCGCGTATCGGGGCATCGGCCGCGATGTCCATCGATATCGCTACCGATCTGGCGATGACCGTGTCGGCGTGGTTGGGTTTCTACCTGATTCGCAAGGGGCGATTCCCGCTGGCAGTGGCGCAGTTCGTTGCCATCATGCTCGCCTGTGGTGCGGTGGCCTATGCAGCCTTCGGCTACCACGCCACAGACGGCAATCTCACGCTGATGATGATCCTGGCGCTGAGTGGCCTGATGCTCGGTCGCAAGGCGCTCTGGATGACTTATGCAGCGGAAGTCGCGATCCTGGTGATGAGCCTGGATCCGTTGAAGGCCTCCAGCACGGGCGATTCGTTGGGCCTTCTGCTGGCTATCTACAACCTGTTGCCGATGCGGGCGCTGACCAGCTACCTGCTGATCGCCTTGATTGTGGATCGAAGCATCTATGCGTTGCGCGAAAGCCTGCTCGAGTCGGACAGGCGCCGACAACAACTGGCGCTGGAGATTGCCGAGCGCGAACGCACGCAGGAGCAGCTTCTGCACGCGCAGAAGATGGACACGGTGGGCAAGCTGGCCAGCGGCGTCGCCCACGACGTCAACAATGTCTTCGACATCATCCTTGGCTTTTCGACCGAGCGTGATCGACTTCCCGCGGAGGATGAGCCGCAGGATGCGAATACGCGTGCCGTAGCCGATGCGATGGAAGGTATCGAACTGGCAGCACGCCGTGGTGCGGCAGTGTGTCGCAAACTGCTCAACTTCAGCCGGAACGACGTCACCTTTACCGAGGACTTCGATGCGGTGGCGGCGTTGCGAGAGCTGCGGCCGCTTGCTCGGCAGTCCTTGCCTTCGCGTTGCAAGTTGCGTATCGAACTTCCGGCGGGGCCGCGGTTCATCCGCTTCGACCGCAGCCAGTTCGAGCTTGCCATCATCAATCTGGTAACGAACGCGCGCGATGCGATGCCTGAGGGTGGCGTCTGCACGATCGCATTGGGAGAGTGCGACGGTAGCCTGTCGGTGTCGGTGCAGGACACCGGCGTGGGCATGGACGAATCGATCCGTAAGCAGGTGCTCGAGCCGTTCTTCACCACCAAGCCCGCCGACCGTGGCACGGGCCTGGGGCTGAGTGTCGTTCATGACCTGGTGCTACAGGCAGGTGGCCGGACGATGGTGGAAAGCGCTCCGGGGCAGGGCACGACGATACGACTGGTGTTGCCAATGATCGGATTGCCTGTCGAACCGTCAGGCTTCCAGGGCGTGGATGCTGCACACGCAGGTGCTCCGTGGCCTCAGGTTTCCAGAACGTAGCCCGTGCCGTGGGCGGCGTTTAGCGGCAGGGGCTCGCCGAGGGCGGCCAGGACCTTGCGGCGCAGTCGATGCATCATGGAATCGAGCCGATGCGGGTCGAAGGCATCGACATCGTCGGTAAGCACGGCGATCAATGCCTCGCGCGAGACGACTTCGTTGGCATGCTGGAGCATCACATCGAGCAGGCGGCGCTCGCTCTTGCTCAGCATCACTCGCGCGCCTGAGGGTGATAGCAGGAACCATTCGTCCGGGCTGAGCGCCCAATGGCCACCCGGTGCCGGCGTTGTTACCGGTTCCAGGCGCCGGACGACACTGTAGAGGGTAGCGACGAGGACATCGATCTCCACCGGTTTGGTCAGGTAGGCGTCAGCGCCTTCGAATAAACCGCGCACGCGATCGATGTTGTCGCCGCGGCCAGTGAGGATGATGATGCCGGCCCGAGGCACGGTGGCGCGGAGCGAACGCGCCACCTCGAAGCCGTCGCCGTCGGGCAGGCCGATGTCGAGCAGAAAGATGTCGGGCACCCCTTTCTTGATCGCGGCGTGCAGCTCGGCGGCACTGCCAATCGCCGTGACCTCAAAGCCGAACTGTCGCAGCTTGGGCGCAAGGATCCGGTCGCGCAGTAGGTCGTCGTCTTCCAGGAGCACCAGCAGCAAGGGACGCGCTGGCCTGTCCGGCCCCAGGTGCAAGTTCGCCACGCCGATTCCCCGATTTACCCGGCCGCAGACGCAGCCATAGAGGCGAGCTTGCCTTGCTGGTGGCGCGAAATCCAGAGACCTCGGTGTTCGCAAGAAAAATCGTGCTGCGCGAAGTCTACGGCTCCATCGGAGGTCGCCGGCCACCGCCATCGCGGCGATGTGCCGCGACGTGCCTAAAGACGCGTCGCCTGTGGTCGATAAACGTTAATCTCTTTTCATCAAGGACGACCGTGGAACCTCACTATCGACGTCACCTCGCTCTTAAGCGTAAGGCGCGAAAGCCACTCAAGGATCCCGCCATTTGGGCAGCCCTGTTGTCCGCATGCACGCTGGCTTGGGGCATCTATTCGCATATTTCAGATCACGTCGATTCTGTCGCGAAGGAGTGGCGGGAAGGTCAGCAGGATGCCTATCAGGAATTGTTGACTATCAGCGCTCAGGCATCTGCCGAACCTATGTCGAAAGAAGGATATGAAGTGCTGTATGCCCAACTTCACAAGGTCGTACGTGGGAAGCTGGAGCTTTTGGGTTCTGGTGACGTGACCAGTTGCGCCGTTGGTCTGGACAATCTTCTTTGGTCCTGCGCCCATCCGGATGATCCGAACGCGTCACCCAACTGCACGACCTGGAACCTCCACCTCTACAACATGGCGCTCAGCACGCGCGCCCGGGCCTCCATGGCGCGATCCTGGGACCTGACACCTGCCCAGTTCCAGGAGGATCGCTTTTCGACGGAGATGTGCGGGGTGGATGGGGTGATTACACGCGCCAGGCAGGTCGCTGCAGAAAAAAAGGCTGGCGTCGGTCACTAGGCCTTCGTCTAAGGCATAGGTGAATGCGGGAGGCGGCAGCTGCTGCGACGCAACAACTTGTCATCTATGCATTTTTGGCAGTTGACGCCCTTTTTACAGTGCGCTATATCTTGCATCACGCGCGGCGTTCCAGTTTGGACGTCCGTCCGCGTAACCCTTCCGGCATACGATGGCATGCCGATACGCAGCTCGCGATGAATGACGGACAGACCGCTACGATGCGTCGGCCCAATTCAAATGAAAACGCCAGCTGCGTCTTTGCAGATCGTCCGTTCGCGCGCGTCATGGCCGATGGCCTGCCGATCCTCGCGCGTGCCAAGCTGAGCGCCCTGCGTTCCCGCGGCAAGTGCGTCGCTGGCTATTCTCCGCCGCAAACCTCCCTCTGATCGTCCGACAGTACTGATCGGCACGTTCACCCGTCCGTCGTGATGTCGACGCACGCCCGCTAGCGCTGGCGTGCGCGAGGTCTCACGTCCGGACTGCGCGACGAACCCGCTGGTCAGCTGAACTGCGCATCGCGCGGCGCAACGTCGCGCATGCTTCTAAAGCATCTCGGGGTGGGGGTGAGTCGTGTTTATTGATAAGGGTTTCAACAAGAAGTGTCTCGTGGCGGCGTTATACGCCGTGCTCGGTAGTACAGCATTCGCGCAGGATGCGCCTCCGGCCACGCCGGCTACGCCGCCCGCGAAACCCGCGGCGGACAGTCAGGCAACGCCGGCCAAGCCGGACAAGGCCGTGCAGATGAAGGCTTTGAGTGTCGTGGCCAACCGCTACGACGCGACCAACATGCGCATGGACTCGATCAACACCGTGGACGTGCTGTCTGCGGCAGACCTGCAGCGCACCGCCGTGCATAACGTCGCCGAGGCACTGGGCCTGATGTCGGGCGTGAACGTCACGACCACGGGGTCGGGTTACTTCGGTGGCATCGACGGCGCCGCGCGCGGAGAGGGCATGTTTACCTCGGTGCGTGGCCTGCCGTCGGAGTACAACGTCAACCTGGTCAATGGCAGCAACGTCGCCCAGGGCATGCCGTACAGCCGTAGCGTGCAGCTCAGCCTGCTGCCGCCTTCGGGTCTGCAGACCATCGTGCTCAACAAGACCTCGACGGCCGATATGGACGGCGATGCCATCGGCGGCACGATCGACTTCCGCACGCCCAGTGCGTTCGACTTCAAGAAGGATTTCAGCGGCAGCGTGACTGCCAGCGGGCGAGTGGAGAGCCGCGCACGCGATTACGGCGGCAGTGGGCTCGGCAGCGGCCTTGCCGGCGAGTTGCAGGGTAAGTTCGGCGCGGAGAAGCAATTCGGCGTCTACGTGAGTGGTTATTACGACTATCGCAACATTGCTAACAGCGAGATCGGTGCCGCGGAAAGCGCGTCGAACGACGGCTCCTGGGCCTTCCTTCACGCCACGGCCGATGGCAAGAACGCAGCCGGCTACGACCCGGCGCACAACCTGACCAGTCTCGGCACGAACGTGGGCGTGGCTTCCGGCTTCGAGCGTCGCTACGGTGGCAACATCTCGTTCGACTGGAATGTGGATCCCACGCTGAAAGCCTACGCGCGCATGACTTACGCGTATGCGCTCACTGAGCAGAACACTACGTACAACCAGCTGTTGCCTCAGGACGTAACTTACGTTCCGACGGCCACGCCGGGTGTCTACACGCCCAACATCGGTCGCATCGCCAACCGCTTCTGGTTCGAGACCAATCCCGAACGCGCCGACCTGGCCACCATCCAGTTCGGTGCGGACAAGACCGCCGGCGGCTGGACGATCTCGCCCAATGTGTTCTGGAGCATAGGTCGCAACGATCGCCCGCAGCACGTCGAAATCGACGGCCGCGAGGACAAGTACTCGCAGGACAACTTCGCTTACAACCAGAGCTCGCTGCTCAGCTACGGCAGCCATGGCTTTCCGTATCCGGTGCTGACCCCGGGCTTGCTGAACTCGGTCAACAACATCCAGAACATGTATGCCAACGACTATGGCGAGGTCACCGACATTCGCTCGGGTCAGAAGCGTGGTGGCGCCAAGCTCGACCTGCGCTATGACTTCGAGGATGGCCCGCTGCAGTCGATCAAGTTTGGCGTCAAGTACAGCGATAGCTCGCGCGAGTTCACTAACCGTGACTATTCGACGGGCGGTATCAACGACGGCACGACCACGCTGAATGATCTCGGTATCTTCAAGGGCTATTACAACCAGATCTTCCCAGGCAAGTTCGACTGGCAAACGCCGGAAGTGAGCCGCGCAGCGGTCGCGGCGCTGATTGCCGCTCACGTGCAGCCGTCCGATCTGGATACCTGCAGCCAGCTCGACTACAACAACTTCAACTGCGACACGATGCGCGGTACCGAGGCTGTGAGCGCAGCCTATGCTATGGCCACGTTCCAGAGCGGCCCGTGGGAGGTTATCCCCGGCGTGCGCTTCGAGCACACCTCCATTCGCAACACGTTCTGGACGACGCCCACCGATGCCGATGGCAACGAGGCGCCGGGTTACTTCTCCAACAACCACACTATCTATAACGAACCGCTGGGCAGCCTGTTCATCAACTACCGGCCGGACGGCAATATCGTCTACCGCGGTGCGATCTGGCAGAGCTATACGCGCCCTGCGTTCGTGCAACTTGGCGGCGGCTCGCAGATCAGCGTGTCCGATGGTGTGACCACGATCACCAGTGGCAACCCCAATCTCAGCCCGATCAAGGCCACCAACGTGGACCTTGGGGCGGAATGGACCACCGAGAGCGGTGGCTATGTGTCGCTGGCCAGCTACTACAAGAAGCTGCGCAACTACATCTACGACAGTGGCGGCGGCCAGGCCAATCCGAACACCTCGGGCGTGGGTACCGTGCTGACCAAGACGCCGACCAACGGTGGCGACGGTCGCGTCGTCGGCCTCGAGGCCACGTACCGGCAGAAATTCCAGAACCTGCCGGAGCCCTTCGACGGACTGGGTTTCAGTGTCAACGCCACGCGGCAGAATTCGAAGGTGGACCTCGGCAAGGATGGCTTCGACAACGAGCGCCTGCAGTCGGCACCGCAGCGCATGGCCAACGCCGAGCTGTTCTACGAGAAGAACGGTTTTTCGTTGAACCTCAGCTACCACTACACCGGCTCCTACCTGTCGACCTACGACTTCCTCAACCAGGGCAATCCGTGGGATGACCTGTGGATCCGGCCGATCCGCCGCGTCGACCTGCATGCCGGCTACCTGTTGTCCAACGGCCTGCAGTTCGACCTGCAGGTCAGCAACCTGACCAAGCAGTATTCGTATTGGTCGCATATCGGCAGGAACAGCCTGGCCAACTCGGATATCGTCGATGCGGGCATGACCACCCTGCTAACCGTGAAGTACTCATTCTGAGAATGCAGCGACGAAGCTTCCTCGCCATGTCGCTGCTCACCCCGCTGGCGTTTGCCGGGTGTGGGTGGGCGGCGACACCCGTGGCCGTCCGCTCTCGGACGGTGCCGGATGGAAGGCCGCATGCCTTCGCCTTCGGCAAGCGCGAGTTCCTTCTCGATGGCGGGGCGTTTCGCGTCCATAGCGGCGAGATGCATCCGGCGCGGATCGCCAGGGAGCACTGGCGGCACCGCATCCGCATGGCCCGCGCCATGGGGCTCAATACCGTGGCGATCTACGTGATGTGGAATCACCACGAGCGCGAACCCGGGGTGTTCGACTTCGAGACCGGGAACCGGGATGTGGCGGGCTTTATCCGCTTGTGCGCCGAGGAGGGTATGTGGGTTTACCTGCGACCGGGCCCGTACATCTGTGGCGAGTGGACCAACGGCGGCATACCGGCGTGGTTGCTGCGCGATCCGGATACGCGCTTGCGTACGCGTGACGATCCGCGTTACATGGCTGCCGTACGGCGTTACATCGGCGCGCTCGCGCCACACATCGTGCCGCTCATGGCCAGTGCGGGTGGCCCGGTGCTGATGCTACAGATCGAGAACGAGTATTCGATGTTTGCCGACGACATCGGCTATCTCTATGCGTTGCGCGATATCTGGCGCGAGCACGGTATCGATGGGCCGTTTTCGGTATCGGACGGCTGGAAGGACCTGCAACGGCGCAAGGCATATCCGCGAGGCACCGCGTTGGGACTCGATGGCGCGGACGTGGACGATCTGGTGAAGGGCAGGGGATTCGCTGGCGAGTCACCCGTGTGGGTAGGCGAAGGCTATCCCGGTTGGCTGACCCATTGGGGCGAGCCGATGTTCGCTGCGAAGGACTATGAGGGCACCCTGCGCCACATCATGAGTGCGGGGTATTCGTTCAACCTGTATGTCGTGCATGGCGGCACGAATTTCGGTCTTACCGCGGGCTCCAACGCCGAAGACGATGGCTCGCAGTTCCAGCCTGTCATCACCAGCTACGATTACGGCGCTCCGATCGATGAGCGTGGGCGTCCCACGCCCCAGTACGAGCGCCTGCGCCGTGTCATCGCGGATGTAACGCACGTCACGCCACCCACGCTGCCGCCTGCACCGCCTTCGGCGACGTTTGCGCCGGTGACGCCACAGCCGTTCGCATCGTTGTGGGAGAACCTGGCAGGCGCGCCGGTGACTTTACTGTCACCGGGTCCGAACGAGATCCTGTTCGGCCAGGATCAGGGGCTCGTTGTCTACCGCAAGCGAATCGGGGAGGGCACGGTGCTGCGATTGGAGAACGTGCGCGACTACGCAGTCGTCCATGTCGATGGGCGCGAAGTCGGGTCGGTCTCGCGCGTGGAACATCCTGCGCTGAACTCGAAGCCTGACGTGAGCCTGCCCGAGGCGAAAGGCGCGTCGCGTACGCTCGAGATTCTTGTCGACACCTTCGGGCATATCAACTTCGGCCCTCGCATCGGCGACCACAAGGGCTTGATCGGCCCGGCGTCGATCGATGGTGTGCCGTTGCGTGATGTTGAGGCATGGCCAATTCCTCTTGATGATGCGTGGATTCGCGGCCTGCGGCCTATCGCCGCTGAAGCGGCTCCCACAGGAGCGGCTCGCACAGGAGCAGCCGTGGCCGGTACACCGGCGGAGCCCACCCCTGTAGGAGCCGCTTCAGCGGCGAAAACCAGATCGCCGCGCCCCGGCTTCTTCTTCAAAGCAACCCTACACTTCGAATCTCCCGGCGACGTCTACATCGACCTGAGCGCCTGGACAAAGGGCTACCTCTGGATCAACGGCCACCTCCTCGGCCGCTACTGGAACATCGGCCCCCAACAGCGCCTATTCTGTCCGGGCCCGTGGCTACAGGCGGGCGATAACGAGCTACTGGTGCTCGACCTGCACCGCAGTACCCCGGCAGTCGTCACCGCGGCTGAAAGCCTGCAAGCCTCGAGGAGGTCCTGATGCGCGCCAGTGTGAGCGAACCGGGTGTGCCGACCTCGCCGCCGCGCGCTATCGGTTTCTGGGGCGGCCTGTCGGCCAACGTGCTCAACATGATCGGCATCGGGCCGTTCGTGACCATCCCCATCGCACTCTCGGCGCTGGCTGGTCCTTCGGTTCTGCTCGGCTGGATCGCGGGTGCGCTGCTGTGCCTGTGCGACGGACTGGTCTGGGCCGAGCTCGGTTCCACGATCCCCGAATCCGGCGGGCCGTATCACTACCTGCGGGAGGCGTACGGTCGCGAGAAGGCCGGACGTCTGTTCGGCTTCCTCTACCTATGGCAGACGCTGCTCACCGCACCGTTGTCGATCGGTAGTGCCGCCGTGGGCTTCGCGCAGTACGCCGGCTTCCTGATGCCTTCGATCGGCGAAACGGGCAGGGCGTTGATCGCAGCGGGGCTCTGTCTCGTCAACACAGCCGTCCTCTATCGGCGTGTTGGTCAGATCCAGCGACTTTCCGTGTTCGTCAGTGCGATCGTCGTCGTGGCTTGCGCGTGGATCGTGTTCAGTGGCGTGACACACTTCGATACGGCCGTGGCGAGTCACTTCTTCCAGGTCCATGTGGACTCATCGCATGGCTTCTGGCTCGGCCTGGGTGCAGTCGCCCTGATCGCTGTCTACGACTACGGCGGCTACAACAACGTCTGCATGCTGGGCGGTGAGGTGAAACGGCCGCGGCGTACGATTCCGATGGCGGTGCTGGTCTCGATTCCACTCGTGGCGGTGCTTTACCTCGGGCTCAACCTCAGCATCCTCGGCGTGTTGCCCTGGGAGCAGGCGGCGCATTCGAAGGCGGTTGTCGCGGACTTCATGCAGGCCATTCACGGTCGCACCGGTGGCACGCTCGCGGTGTTATTGATCCTGCTCGCGAGCTGGGGTTCCGCGCTGGTGATCTTGCTGGGTTATTCCCGCGTGCCTTACGCGGCGGCAGCCGATGGCCAGTTCTTCCCGGTGTTCGCCCGGTTGCATCCGCGCGGCGGCTTTCCCACGGTGTCGTTGCTCTTCGTCGGTGCGACCTCGGCGGCGGCGTGCTTCCTCTCGCTGGAGCACCTGATCGCGACACTGATGGTCACGCAGATCCTGTTCCAGTACATCGCGCAATGCTTCGCCGTCGTCGCCTTGCGCAAGCGGCGCGCCGACGCGGACGTCTTCCGCATGCCACTGTATCCGTTGCCGATCGTCGTCAGCGTGATCGGCTGGCTCTACCTTGTCGCTACGGCCGGCACATCGTCGATCGTGACGGCGGTTACCGCGGTGCTCGTCGGTAGCCTTCTTTTCCTGTGGCAAGCAAGGAGGTCCCGCACGTGGCCATTCACGCAACCCTGAAGTCGTGGGACGTTGCCGTGGTCGGCGAGATCTATGCCGACCACGTGTTCAGCGGGTTCCCCGCATGGCCCGGACCTGGCGAAGAAGTGATCGCCGAGAACTATCTGCGCGAGCTTGGCGGCGGCACCATCAATACCGCCTGCGCTTTGTCGCGGCTGGGTCGTCGCGTGCGTCTGGTTGGCCTGATCGGCGAGGCCGACCTGGACTGGTTCGAAGGCCGTCTGGGTGAGTTCGGTGTCAGCATGGATGGCATCCGCCTCGGTAGCGATGGCACGGGCATCACGGTCAGTGTCTCCACAGTGGAGGATCGTTCGTTCTTCACCTATGCGGGTGTGAACCGCGCGTTGCCCGAATTGCTCGCCTCACCGGAAATCGTCGCCGACCTCGTCGCCGCACGCCACGTGCATTTCGCCATGCCTTTGCCGCGCGACCTGGCCGCGATCCTGCTTCCCTTACTGCGTCAGGCCGGCTGCACCACATCGCTGGATGTTGGGTACAGCCCGGCCTGGCTGCGCGATCCTGCCAACCGGCTCAGCTGCCGCGATGTGGACCTGTTCCTTCCCAACGCGAAGGAAGCCGCGCTGCTGTGCGGCGACGAGACCCCTTCGTCGTATGAGGCCTGGTCCGTTGCCGCCGGTATTGGCCGCGCTGTCATGAAACATGGCGCCGATGGTGCCTGGATTGCCGACGCGCGCGGCTTGCGCCGCGTACCGGCGCCACGCATCGACGCGCTCGATTCCACCGGTGCCGGCGACGCGTTCGACGCGGGCGTCATCGACGGCCTGCTCGATGGCGAGTCCATCGATGGTTGTGTCGAGCGCGGCTGCGTCTGCGGCGCGCTATGCACGACCGCGGCCGGTGCCCTTCAAGCGCTTCCCCATCCCCCGCAATTGAGGACCCTTCGTGAGCAGACGTACGGATCGTAAGATCGCATTGATTGGAGGCGGCGGTGTCCGCTCACCCCTCGTGGTATTTGGTGTAAATGAGGCCGCCGAAGCACTCGGCGCGGCCGAGATGGTGTTGTACGACCCGGACCCCGTGCGACTGCGGATCATGGTCGAACTAGGCAAGGCTGTGGTCCGCCGGTTCGGTGGCGACTTGCGCCTGCGTGGTGCCACGTCGCTGGAAGACACGATCGAGGGTGCGGACTTCGTGCTCAACAGCGTCCGCATCGGCGGCATCGCCGGCCGCGCGGCCGACGAGCGTGCCGCGATCGCGCAGGGGTATCCCGGCCAGGAGACCACCGGGCCCGCAGGTGTCGCGATGGCCTTCCGCACCATTCCCGTGGCCATCCAGCAGGCACGGCTGGTCAAACGCCTGAGCCCGCAGGCCTGGCTGGTCAACTTCACCAATCCCGCCGGACTGATCACGCAGGCCGTGACCGATCACAGCAAGGCGCGCATCGTTGGCATCTGCGACACGCCCACGGAGCTGTTCCACAACATCGCACGCGCGCTCGGCGAGCCAGCCGACGAAGTCGAATGCGACTACGTCGGGCTCAACCACCTGGGCTGGGTGCGTGGCGTACGCGTACGTGGTGAGGAGGTGATCGACCGGCTGCTCGACAGCGACGAGCTGTTGCGCCAGCTCTACCTGGCACCGCTTTTCGACTTCGACATGATCCGTACCTTGCGGCTCATTCCCACGGAGTACCTGTTCTTCTATTACGAGCGTCAGCGCGCGCTCGACAACCAACGCAAGCAGGGCGGCAGCCGCGGTGGAGAAATCCAGCGGCTCAACGACGACCTGCTGGCGACCCTCACTGCGCGTCTGGACGCGGGCGACGGCGATGCGGCCGTGGATATCTACGCTGCCTACCTCAATCAACGCTCCGGTTCTTATATGAAGCTGGAAGCCGAGGGTGGTTCGGCCTTCGACCAGGGCGTAAGTCTCCAGGGCGACCCGTTCCGCGTGGCCACCGGTTACCACCGCATCGCCATCGACGTGATGAGTGGCCTGACTGGTGCGAAGCCCGCGCGCATCGTGGTGAACACGCGTAACCAGGGAGCATTGCCGGACCTTCCCGATGACGACATCGTCGAGATCGCCTCGGACATCTCGCTGGATTCCATCGTGCCGCGACCCATCGCACCCTTGCCCGACGCGGTGAACGGTCTGGTGCGTTCGGTCAAGGCGTACGAGCGTGCGGCGATTGCTTCGGTGTTGAACGACCGTCGGCTCGAGGCGCGCAAGGCGATGCTGATCCATCCGGCGATCGGCCAGTGGACACCCTCGGGCGACCTGCTCGATGCGCTGCTGGGTCATGCAAACGAGGATGGCGAATGTTTGTGCCAGGGGCCTGTCCACAGGCACGGATGAAGGCTCGCAACAACCCGTCTTCGGTACATAAAAAAAGGATCTTCGTCGATTCCCGCGGAGCCATTGCACCGCCGCTTGCGTGGAGGGATGAGGCGCCGAGTCTTCGGTGCCCCCCCCACGTAGCGGCGCAGAGCCTTCGGTGCCCACCCTCGCTGCTCAGACAGTCCTCCGCGCTCGGTCCGGAAGGCCGCTTCGCGGCCCATGTCTTATGTGGCCTGCGGCCGCTCACTTGTGCGGAACTCGCCTCGAGGGTGGGCACCAAGGTCTCCCCCCGCGAGACGCCCAAGTGTACGAAGCGACGGCGAAGCCGAGCCCGCGAGGCCGAAGGCGAGCCCGCTAACAAGGCTCCGCACGCCCTCTGAAAGAGCAAACGCTGGTTGCTTACGGCGCCGCGTGCGGGCCCATCGCGCCATAAGGCAGAACAGTCTCCGACGCGACTGTCGCGTCATGGTTGATGGCGCCGTAAGGAAGCACGGCTGCCGCGGTGGCCGTCGCGTCCGGGCGGATGGCACCGTAAGGAAGAATGGCTTCCGAGGTGGCCTTCACGCCGTGGCTGATGGCGCCGTAAGGAGGAATGGACCCCGCCTCGGTCATCGCGTTACGGCTGACCGTAGCGGGCGCCGCACCCTGCGAGGCCGCGGGCAGGTCGGCCGACATGGCCCAGGAACCCATGCCGATGAAGAGCAGGGCGAAGGGGAGCGAGCGGGCTCGCGAACGGAAGAACGCTTGAGTATTCATGCCGCGATGATGCGCTGCAGCAGAAAAGTTATCCAATCGTTAATTACTATCGCCGCGATAGGGCGAACCGATCAGCGCCAGCCCAGCGCTGGCGCCACCTGAGTGAGAATCGATTCGATCAGGTGGACGTTGTAATCCACACCCAACTGGTTGGGCACCGCCAGGAGAAGCGTGTCTGCCTCGGCAATCGCCTCGTCGGAAGCCAGTTCCGACACCAGAACCTCGGGAACGGCCGCATACGTCCGGCCGAACACAGCTTCCATATTGTCGATGAAGCCAACCTGGTCCGTGGATTTGCTTCGTCCGAAGTAAGCGTGATCCATGTCGTTCATCAGGGGGAAGATGGAACGCAACACCGACACGCGCGGTTCCCGGCCGTGCTCGGCCTTCGCCCAGGCGTCGCGATAGAGCCGGATCTGCCTGGCCTGCTGGACGCTGAGTGGCTCATTGGTCTCATTCGCCTTGAGCGTCGAGCTCTGCAGGTTCATGCCCATGTTGGCGGCCCATACCGCGGTCGCGTTGGAGGCCGAACCCCACCAGATGCGCTCGCGCAAGCCGGGCGCATGGGGCTCGAGGCGGAGAAGGCCGGGTGGGTTGGGGAACATGGGGCGGGGATTTGGCTGGGCGAAGCCTTTGCCCTCGAGCAACTGCAGGAAGACCTCGGCATGCCGGCGCCCCATGTCGGCATCGGTTTCCCCTTCCGCAGGTGCGTAACCAAAGTGACGCCACCCATCGATGACCTGCTCGGGGGAGCCCCGACTGATGCCCAATTGCAGGCGACCACCGCTGATGAGGTCGGCTGCCCCTGCGGTTTCCAGCATGTAGTGGGGATTTTCATAGCGCATGTCGATGACACCGGTGCCGATCTCGATCGTCTTGGTTCGGGCACCGATGGCCGATAGCAGCGGGAAGGGTGATGCCAGCTGATTGGCAAAGTGATGGACGCGGAAAAACGCGCCATCCGCACCGATCTGCTCTGCGGCTACGGCCAGGTCGATCGATTGTTGAAGCACGTCGCGCGCAGAGCGGGTCGCGGAATGCGGCGAGTCGGTCCAGTGACCGAAGGAGAGGAAGCCGATGCGTTTCATGCGAACAATGATACGGCGATCTCACTGGCCCGGTAGGTGCGTACGGGAATCGATCTGTTCTCGGATCGACCTTGATCCTGTTAGTCGCCATACCATGATAAGGCCCCTACTTTTACCGGTAGACCTTTGACGCGATAACACTCTCCTGACAATACGGAGATGGCTTCATGCGCGTATTCCTCACAGGTGCGACCGGTTTCATCGGTAGCCGCATCGTTCCCGAACTGCTCGCCGCCGGGCATCAGGTGATCGGCATGACCCGATCCGATGCCGGCGAGCAATCCCTTAAGTCGGCTGGCGCGGACGTGCACCGCGGCACGCTGGAAGACCTCGACAGCATTCGTGCGGGCGTGGCCAGGGCGGATGCTGTGATCCATACGGCGTTCGATCATGACTTTGCCAATTTCGTGGCGAACTGCGAAAAGGACAGGCGCGTCATTGAAGCCATGGGGTCCGTATTGAAGGGATCCGACCGACCGCTGATCGTTACCTCCGGTACGGGTATGGGCGGCACGAAGCCGGGTGAACTGGCCAGGGAAGATGTCTTCAACGCAAACCATCCCAATCCCCGTACCGCGTCAGAAATCGCTGGCAATGTCTTGTTGGAAGCAGGCGTCAATGTTTCCGTGGTGCGCTTGCCGCAAGTGCACGACCCGGTGAAGCAAGGACTCATATCGCCGTTTATCGAGATTTCGCGAGCGAAGAACAAGGTGGCCTATCTGGGCGACGGCGCAAATCGCTGGCCGGCAGCCCATGTGCTCGACGTGGCCAGGCTTTATCAGCTGGCGCTCGATAAGGGTGCAGTCGGTGAGCGCTACCACGCCGTGGCCGAGGAAGGTATCGCCGTGCGCGACATAGCGGAGGTGGTGGCTGCCGGTCTGGGTCTGCCGCTCGTTTCCCTGTCGCAGGAAGAGGCGATGGAACACTTCGGCTGGCTTGGCATCTTCGCCGGCGTGGACCTGCGAGCTTCCAGCGCATGGACGCGGGAACGCCTGGGCTGGAATCCGACGGGGCCAGGGCTGATCGATGATCTGAAGCGGATGGATTACTCAGCCGTCGCTTGAACTGGCCCACCCCCTGCGCAAGACTCTCCCGGCGCACTTCCACTCATCGCAGGGGGCATCACATGCAAACCCGCATCCAGGGCACGGTCATGCCCGTGCTCGAAGTACAGCTCGATCCCAACGACAGCGTCTTCGCCGAGAGTGGCGAGCTCTCGTGGATGACCTCGTCAATCCAGATGACCACCCATACCCAGATGGGCGGCGGTGGCGGAATCCTTGGTGCGTTCAAACGCGTCGTCGGTGGCGGCACTCTGTTCATGACCGAGTACCGCGCGGTGCGGACATCCGGCGAGGTCGCTTTTGCCACCAAGGTGCCGGGCCATATCGTGCCGGTGACGCTGGGTTCGGGTAAGGAATACCTGGTGCATCGGCATGGATTTCTTTGCGCTACGCCGCAGGTCACGATCGGCGTCGGCTTTCAGCAGTCGCTGGGTGCCGGCGTCTTCGGCGGCAGTGGTTTCATGCTGCAAAGGATCGGTGGTACGGGCACGGCGTGGCTGGAGCTGTCTGGCGAACTGATCCAGAAGGATCTGGCACCTGGCGAAACCTTGCGTGTTCATCCGGGCCACGTGGGCGCGTTCGAGGGGTCGGTCAGTTTTACGATCACCACCGTACCCGGGATCAGGAACGCGCTCTTCGGCGGCGACGGCATCTTTCTCGCGGCACTTACCGGTCCGGGAAAGATTTGGCTGCAGACACTCCCCATTTCACGCCTGGCGCATCAGATTGCCGAGTACTTGCCCAGCGAGGGCGGTCGAGGCAGAGCGGGCGTGGGCGGTGCACTGCTCGGAGGCATCGTGGGAACCCTGCTCAGTCGCGACGACAAGTGACCTATGCCCCCGTCGCAAGGGTTCTGTGACGGCGCCGCAGGGTATTCAAATGGATGTGTCAGGCCTAAAATGTCATTCAGAAAATTCGCCAATGGCCTTTCATGCCTGGCGACAATGAAGTAGCCGCGCCTGTCTGGCGCGGACTTTATTCTGTTTGATTATCGGAATCCCTTAGTGAGTACACTCGCTTCGCTGCGTATTGTCCCGCTTGACAGCAAGACGGACCTCAGCCGGTTCATCGAGCTACCCCATGCCATCCTGGGTTCCGACCCCGCCTGGATCCCGCCGTTGCACCTCGAGCGGCGGCTGCATCTCGGTGCGAAGACCAATCCCTGGTTCGAGCACGCCCGCTGGAAAGCCTGGCTTGCCTACCGCGGAGACAAGTTGGTTGGAAGGATCAGCGCCCAGATCGATTCTCTGCATCTTGAATTGCATAAAGATGACGCGGGTTTCTTCGGCATGCTCGATGCCGAGGATAATCCGGAGACTTTCGCCGCACTGATGGGTGCGGCTGAAGAGTGGCTACGCAGCGAGGGCATCAAGCGCGTGCGCGGCCCGCTCAGCCTTTCGATCAACGATGAAGTCGGCTTGCTGGTCGACGGCTTCGATACGTCTCCCTACTTCATGATGGGGCACAGCAAACCCTACTACGGCACACATATCGAGCAGGCCGGCTACCACAAGGCCAAGGACATGCTCGCCTACGTGGTCGAACCGAACTTCCCTGCGCCCAAGGTGATGAAGCGTTTGCTCGGCAAGTCCAAGCAGAGCATCACGGTGCGTCCGCTCGACAACAAGCGGTTCGATGCAGAACTCGCCGTGCTGCGTGACATCTTCAATGACGCCTGGTCGGACAACTGGGGTTTCGTGCCCTTCACCGAAGCCGAATTCAAGGATCTCGGCCACACCCTGAAGGTGCTGATCGCTTCGGAGCTGATCCAGATTGCCGAAGTGGATGGCGTGCCGGCAGCCTTCATCGTCGCGCTGCCGAACGTCAACGAAGTCATCAAGGATTTCGGTGGCAAGCTGCTGCCGTTCAACTGGGCGAAGCTGCTGTGGCAGCTCAAGGTGAAGTTTCCGAAGTCGTCCCGCGTGCCCCTGATGGGTGTGCGCCGCAGCTTCCACAACACGCCGCTCGGGCCGGGCCTGGCCTTCCTGGTGATCGACGCGGTACGACACCACCTCGTTGCCCGGGGTGTGGAGCAGGTCGAGCTGTCGTGGATACTCGAAGACAACGACGGCATGCGTAACATCATCGAAGCGATCGGTGGCCGCGATTACAAGCGTTACCGCGTGTACGAGAAGGAGCTCTGATGGCCAGGCAATTTTCCCGGTTAGGACCGATATTCATCGGCGTCGTCGCGATCGCCGGTGTTGCCTGTTCGAAGAAGGGCGCGTCGGATGCCGACCCGAGCGTACCCGTGGTCGTCGCGACAGCCCGCCAGGGTGGTTTCGTGGTTTACCGTTCGCAGCCCGGTACCGTGACGCCGTCCAACAGTGTGTTGGTGCGCAGCCAGGTGGATGGGGTGCTCAAGAGCATCGCTTTCAGCGGCGGTCAGATGGTCAAGCGGGGCGACCTGCTGGCCGAGATCGATCCGCGTGCGTCCCAGGCGCAACTCCAGCTTGCCACCGGTGATCTGGCGAGCAGCCAGGCCAAACTCGCCAACGCCCAGGATACCCTCAAGCATTTCGAGGTACTGGCCACGCAGGATTCCATCTCGCGCCAGCGTCTCGCCGATCAGAAAGCGCTGGTCGCGCAGTACGCCGCCGAAGTGAAGTCCGAGCAGGGACGTATCGGTACTGCCAACCTGCAGGTCGCGAACGCCCGGATCACCTCGCCGATCAATGGCATGGTGGGCCTGCGCCGCGTCGATCCGGGCAACCTGGTCGGCCCCTCGGATGCGCGTGGCATCGTGGTGGTGACGCAGTCGCAGCCCAGCAAGGTGCTCTTCTCGGTACCGGTTAACGTGGTTCCGCATGTGCTGCAGCGCTTGAATGGTGGCACCTGCATTCCGGTCGAGGCGCTTGGCGACGGTCCCGACGACGTGCTCGCCACCGGCCGCCTGCAGGCGGCGAACAACCAGGTGGATCCCGCGACCGGCACGGTGAAGTTCGAGGCCGAGTTCGCCAACGCCGACAACGCGCTGCTTCCGAACCAGTTCGTCACCGCGAAGCTGCCCGTCGAAGTCTTGCCGCAGGCTATCCTCGTGCCTGCCGCGGCGATCCAGCAGGGCGCGCAGGGGCCGTTCGTGTATGTGATCAAGGACGACAAGACCGCCGCCGTCGTGCCGGTCAAGCTGGGCCCGAGTGATACGACGACGGCCGTCATCGCCTCCGGCGTCGCGCCGGGTGCGACCGTGGTCGTCGAGGGGGCGGACAGGCTTCGCGCAGGCACCGTCGTCAATGCCACGAAGAGTGCCGAGCCTGCGCCGACATCCGCCGCAATTGCTCCGCAATGTCATAACCCGTGAACCCGTCCCGCCTGTTTATCCTGAGGCCGGTCGCGACCTCGCTGCTGGCCATCGCGATTCTGCTGGTCGGTCTGTTTGCATACCGGTTCCTGCCGCTCTCGGCGCTGCCGGAAGTCGACTTTCCGACCATCGAAGTCGTCACCGCCTATCCAGGTGCGGGACCGCAGGTCATGGCATCGACCATTACGGCGCCGCTGGAGCGCCAGTTCGGCCAGATGCCTGGTTTGAGCCAGATGTCGTCGACGAGCTCGGCCGGCGCCTCGACGGTCACGTTGCGGTTCAACCTCGAGCTGCCTCTCGATGTGGCCGAGCAGGAAGTACAGGCCGCGATCAACGCTGCCGCGCCGCTGCTGCCGACGGACATCTCGCAGCCGCCGATCTACCGCAAGGTGAACCCGGCCGACGCGCCGGTGATGACGCTCGCACTCACCTCGCCGACTTTGTCGTTGCGGGTGCTGCGCGAGCTGGCGGATACGCGCCTTGTGCCGAAGCTTTCGCAGGTGACAGGCGTCGGCCTGGTGAGCCTCGAGGGTGGTCAGCAGCCGGCGATCGTGGTGCAGGCCGACCCGGCCAGGCTGCGGTCGCAGGGCATGACGCTGGACGACCTGCGCACGGCACTCCGTGACGCCAATTCCAACCAGGCCAAGGGCAGCCTGGAGGGGCCGGTACGCTCGTCCAACATCGCGATCAGCAACCCCATCGATACCGCCGGCGAGTTCCAGCGCCTGACCGTGGCCCATCGTGATGGCGCTGTGGTGCGCCTGGGCGACGTGGCGAAGGTTGCCGATGGTGCCGAGAATTCGCGTCTTGCCGCATGGTCCGGCCCGGAGCCGGCGATCATCCTGCAGATCCGCCGCCAGCCCGGCGCCAACGTGGTGGAAGTCGTCGATCGCATCCGCGAGTTGTTGCCGCAGCTGAAGACCACGCTGCCGGCCGCCGTCGATGTCGCGACCCTGACCGACCGTACCGAGACCGTGCGTGCCGCCGTGCACGACACGCAGCTCGAGCTGATCTTCGCGATCATCCTCGTGGTGCTGGTGATCTTCCTGTTCCTGGGCAGTGGCACGGCCACCGTGATCCCGGGCGTAGTCGTACCGCTCTCGCTGATCGGTACGTTCGCGGTCATGTACCTGGCCGGGTTCTCGGTCAACAACCTCACGCTGATGGCGCTGATCGTGGCGACCGGCTTCATGGTCGACGACGCGATCGTCATGATCGAGAACATCGCGCGCTATGTCGAAGCAGGCGAGGACCCTTTCGCCGCGGCGCTGAAGGGTTCACGCCAGATCGCCTTCACCGTGGTGTCGCTGACCCTGTCGCTGCTCGCCGTGCTGATCCCGCTGTTGTTCATGGGCGGCCTGGTCGGACGGCTGTTCCGCGAGTTCGCGATCACCCTCGCGGTGGCGATCCTCATTTCCTGTGTGGTGTCGCTGACGCTGACGCCGATGATGTGTGCCCGCATGCTCCGGCGCACACCGGAGGCTTCCCAGCAGAGCCGTGTCGCGCGCAAGGGCAGGGAATGGCACGACACCGTGCTGGCAAAGTACGCACGCGGCCTTGAGTGGGTCCTGGCGCGCCAGACGGCGACGCTGGTCACGGTGGCCGGCATGGCCGCGCTGGCTGTCGTGCTTTACGTCGTGATCCCACGCGGCTTGTTCCCCGTGCAGGATTCCGGCGATATCCAGGGTATTTCCGTTGCCTCGCCGACGGTCTCCTTCGATGCGATGGCCAAACGCCAGCAGGCACTCGCCGCGGAGATCCTGAAGGATCCCGCCGTCGAGAACGTGGCGTCCTTCATCGGTGTCGGCGACGGCGCGCTGTCACTCAATAGCGGCCGCCTGCTCATCCATCTCAAGCCGCTGAGTCATCGCAATCGTGTACGTAAGGTCATGGAGCGACTGGCCGATGCGGCCAACAAGGTTGACGGCATCACGCTATACCTGCAGCCCGTGCCTGACCTGACGATCGACGACCGCGTGAGTCCGGGGCAGTACCAGTTCTCGGCTGAGAGCGCGGACCCGGCGCAGCTGGCGCAGTGGTTGCCACGCATCCTCGGTCCGCTGCAGGACATCCGCAAGCTGTCGGGGGTGACCAGCGACCAGCAGAACAATGGCCTGGAGGCGTATGTCGAGGTCGATCATGACCTTGCCAGCCGCTATGGCATCACGTCGGCGGCTGTGGGCGATGCGCTCTACAACGCCTTCGGCCAGCGCCAGGTAAGCACGCTGCTTACCCTGGCAAGCCAGCGCCGCGTGATCCTCCAGACCGCACCGAATGCCGATGGCACCCCGGGTGCGATGGGTGGGATCTATCTCGCCCCGCAGGCAGGCACAGGCGACACCAGCGGCGACGCAAGCGATCCCTCGGCATCACTCATTCCGCTGTCGTCGATCGCCAAGGTCAGCGAGCGCACGGCGCCGCTGGTCGTGACCCGGATCGACCAGCTCCCCGCGGCGACCGTGTCGTTCAATCTCGCACCGGGCGTCGCGCTGGATGGCGCGATCAAGGCTGTGGATGCGGCGTGGCGTGACCTGAAGATGCCGAACAGCATGCAACTGCGTTGGCAGGGTTCGTCACAGGCTTTCCAGGCGTCGCGCGATGGCCAGCCCTGGCTGATCCTGGCCACGCTGATCACGGTCTATATTGTGCTCGGCGTCCTCTACGAGAGTTACATCCACCCGTTGACGATTCTGTCGACGCTGCCCTCGGCGGGCATCGGTGCACTGCTGGCCTTGATGATCGGCGGGTTCGAACTCGACGTGATCTCGCTGATCGGTGTGATCCTGCTGATCGGTATCGTGCAGAAGAACGCGATCATGTTGATCGACTTCGCGATCGACGCGCAGCGCCAGCAGGGTCTCGCACCGCGCGACGCTATCGTGCAGGCGTGCATGCTGCGTTTCCGCCCCATCATCATGACCACGCTCGCCGCGATGCTGGGCGCGCTGCCCTTGATGCTGGGCGGCGGCATGGGCTCGGAGCTGCGTCATCCACTAGGCGTGGGCATCTTCTGGGGATTGCTGGTCAGCCAGTTGCTGACGTTGTTCACGACGCCGGTGATCTACCTTGCCTTCGAACGCGTGTTGCAGCGTCGCGGGCTGCGCGCGTGAGTCGCCGGGCATGAACATCTCCAGGCTTTTCATCGACCGGCCGGTGGCGACCTCGCTGCTGTGCCTAGGGTTGGTGATCTCTGGAGCGCTGGCGTGGCGGCTGTTGCCGATCGCGTCGCTGCCCGAGGTGAACGTGCCGACCATCAAGGTCTCGGCTGACCTGCCTGGCGCCAGTCCAGCGACGATGGTTTCTGCCGTGGCAACCCCGCTTGAACGTGCGCTGGGGCGTATCGCCGGCGTGACCGAGATGACCTCCGTCAGCACCGCTGGCAGTACGGACATCCGCATGACCTTCGATTTCTCGCGCAACGTGGTTGGCGCTACGCGAGATGTGCAGGCGGCGATCAATGCCGCGCGCGGCGACCTGCCCACCGATATGCCGGCCAGTCCGACGTACCGCGCGGTCAGTTCCGCCGACGCACCCGTGCTCGTACTCAGCCTGACCTCGCGGGATGCAAGTCCCGGGCAGATGTATGCCGTCGCCTCGACCACGTTCAGTCAGATGCTGGCGCAGGTGGATGGCGTGGGCGAGGTGGAGCTGGTTGGCAGTTCCGTGCCGGCCGTGCGCATCGATCTGGATCCCACGGCGATGAACCAGCGCGGCGTGGGCTTCGAACAGCTTCGTCACGCGGTGGCCGCCGCGGTTTCGAACCAGGCCTCCGGCGCGCTGGAGATGGGCGATCGCTACCTGCAGGTAGCCACGAATGGCCAGCTCAGCACGGCCGAGGCGTTCCGCTCGCTGGTGGTGGCCGGCCACAACGGCACCGCCGTGCCCCTGGGTGACATCGCCAGGGTGGTCAACACAGTGCGCGATCCCTACAACGCGGCGCTTGCCAATGGTGAACCCGCGGTGCTGGCGCTTGTCCGCCACAAGGCTGGCGCCAACATCATCGAGGTGATCGATGGCATTACCAAGCGTCTCCCGGCGTTGCAGGCGTCGCTACCGGGCGACATGAAGGTGAGTGTCATCGTCGATCGCGCGACCTCGGTGCGCGGCTCGCTGAGCGGCGCCGAACACACGCTGGCGCTGGCTGTGGTGCTGGTCGTCATCGTGATGCTGCTGTTCCTGCGCGATGTCCGCGCGGCGTTGATCGCCAGCGCCGTGGCGCCGATCTCGCTGCTGGGTGCCATGACGGTGATGTACCTGCTTGGATACAGCCTCGACATCCTTTCCCTGATGGCGCTGACGATCGCCGTGGGCTTTACGGTGGACGATGCCGTGGTGGTGGTGGAGAACATCGCGCGCCACATCGAAGACGGCATGCCGCCGCGCGAGGCTGCGCGTCTGGGTGCGGGCGAGGTGGGTCTTACCGTGCTGTCCATGAGTGCCGTGTTGATCGCGGTGTTCATCCCCTTGCTGCTGATGGGCGGCTATGTGGGTCTGTTCGTGCGCGAATTCGCCGTCACGCTCGCTGTGGTGATCGCGATCTCCCTGGTGGTGTCGCTGACCTTCGTGCCCATGCTGTGCGCGTTGTGGCTGAAGCCGGAAAGCTCCCGCCGTGCTCAGGGCCGCGTCTTCGAGTGGAGCCAGCGCGGCTTTGCCAGGTTGCAGAAGGCCTACGACGAAAGCCTCGTCTGGGCGTTGCGCCGTGCCCCGCTGACCATGCTTTCCCTGCTCGCGGTGCTGTGCCTCAGCGTCGTGCTTTACGTCGTGGTGCCCAAAGGGTTTTTCCCGCGCCAGGATACCGGCGAGCTCACGGGCGACTTCGACACCGATGGCAGCGCTTCTTTCGCCGTTGCCAGCGACAAGCTGGGCCGCTTCCTTGACGTGGTACGTGCCGACCCGGCCATCCAGAGCGTGGCCGGCTATGTCGAGCGCGACTCGGGCTCGCTGTTCGCGACGCTGAAACCGCTCTCCAAACGCGATGCCTGTGCCGATGAGGTGGCGGCGCGGCTGAACGTGAAGCTGGCGAAGCTGTCCGGCGGTACGTTCACCGTGACCTCGGTGCAGAACATTCGCGTTGGTGGACGCCGCAGTCGCGCTTCCAACGAATACACGATCCAGGCCGACTCGCCGGAACTTCTGCGCACGTGGGCTCCGCGGATCGTCCAGGCCATGACCACGATTCCGCAGATCAGCAACGTGCATAGTGACAATGGCGGCACGGCCCTGGCGACGTCGCTGGACGTGGATCGCGACACCGCGGCGCAGTACGGCATCAGCTATGCCCGCGTCGATGGCGTGCTGCGCGATGCCTTTGCCGACCGGCGCGCGGCGACGATCTTCTCGCCGTCCGACCAGGTGCCTGTGCTGATGGGCGTTGCCCCGGAGCATGCGCAATCGCCGGACGCGTTCAACCAGATTCAGGTGCCGGGCGCCGGCGGCAGCAGTGTCCCGCTGTTGGCATTGGGGCATGTGCGTCAGTTCAATACGCCGCTGGGCATTTCCCACTTCGGGCAATCCCTGGCGGCGACGATTTCATTCGACAGGGCCGAAGGCGTGTCGCTGTCGCAGGCAACACAGGCGATTCAGCGCGCGGTGGATCGCACGGCGATGCCGACCTCGGTGCGTAGCACCTTCGCAGGGTCGGCAGGTGCGTTCCGGCAGGTGGCTTCGAGTGAGCCCGCCCTGATCCTCAGCGCCTTCCTGACGCTGTATATCGTGCTGGGCATTCTTTACGAAAGCTGCTTTCACCCGCTGACGATCCTGTCGACGTTGCCGTCCGCGGCGGTTGGCGCCGTGTTCGCACTGATCGTTTTCCGGACCGACTTCGACGTGATCGCGTTCATCGGCATCTTCGCCCTCATCGGCATCGTGATGAAGAACGCGATCATGATGGTGGACTTCGCGCTCGCCGCGCAGCGCGGCGAGGGGCTGACCCCCGCCGAGGCGATCCAGAAGGCATGCCGCCTGCGTTTTCGCCCCATCCTGATGACCTCGCTGGCCGTCATGGTGGCGGCGGTCCCGCTGGCCGTGGCGCGCGGCGATGGTGCTGAAATGCATGCACCGTTGGGCATTGCGATGGGCGGCGGCCTGGTGGTCAGCCAGTTGTTGACGCTTTACACGACCCCGGTTGTGTACCTTTATCTCGACAGATTAAGCAGGTGGGCAAGCAAATGGATGCAGAGTATCGGGGCCCGACGCGACGCGGGATGGTCAGCCGTCCGCAAAGGGCCGCTGACGTGAGCGCGCGCGTGCACGCCCACGGCCTCCGTGCCGTCCTTGTCGCGAGCGCCGCGGTGCTCATCGCTGCCTGTACAGAGGTCGGGCCGAACTACGTGCGCCCGTCCGCGCCCGTGCCCGCGGCTTACAAGGAAGCCAGTCCGCAGGCTGCCCAGCACGCGGAAACGGCGATCGCCGGGGCGTGGTGGGAGATCTACGGTGACACCACGCTCAATGCGCTGGTCTCGCAGGTGGCGGTGAACAACCAGTCGCTGGCGGCCGCCGCGGCTCGCGTGCGCGAGGCCCAGGCACTCATCCAGGTGGCAAGCGGCGAATCGGTACCGTCGATTACCGCCGGTACCCTGAAGTCCGGCCGCAGGAACGAAAACGATTTCGGTATCGGGGTCAGCTGGGAACTCGACCTGTGGGGTCGGATCCGTCGCAACGTCGAATCCCACCGCGCTATCGCCGAGGCAAGCAAGGACGACCTTGCCGCCGCCACGTTGTCGATGCAGGCCCAGCTCGTGCAGAGCTACTTTGCGCTACGCCAGGACGATGCCGTGATCGACCTGCTGCAACGCTCTGCGGATGCCACCGAACAGTGGCACCGTATGGTCGGAAACCAGTACGCGCAGGGTCAGGCGTCCAGCGCCAACGTGGCCGACGCGACAATCAAGTCCAGCGCAGCGCAACTCCAGTTGGCGGATACGAAGGCTGCACGCGCCCAGCTCGAACATGCGATCGCGGTGATGCTCGGCAAGCCTCCGGCGGACTTTTCGATCACTCCGGCAGCCTTCATCGCGAACGTGCCGGAGGTGCCGACGGGCGTCCCTGCCAGCCTGCTTGAACGTCGCCCAGACGTTGCCGCCAGCGAACGCCGGATGGCTGCCGCCAGCGCCCGGGTCGGCGTCGCCAAAGCCGAAACCTTGCCCTCGATCAATCTGGCTGCCGGTATCGGCATCCTGAAAGGCCCCACGGGAACGGCGGATATTCGCGCGCCGCTGTTTACGGGCGGTCGCCTGACCGGGCAGCTCACCAACGCTGACGAAGGCTATAACGAGGCGGTCGCCAACTACCGGCAGACCGTGCTCGACGCCTTCCGCGAAGTGGAAGACGGCCTCGTGGTCACCAGCACATTGGCTGCCAACGCTGAGCTTCAGGCCAAGGCCGCTGCAGCGGCGACGGAATCGGATCGCGTCACGCGGAACCAGTACAAGGAAGGCGTCGCGGATTATCCCGCCGTCGTGGATGCCGCTAACGCGGCACTCGATGGCGTCCGCGGCGACATGCAGCTTCGCCTGCGCCGCCTGGATGCCAGCGTGAACCTCATCATGGCCTTGGGTGGCGGCTGGCAGCCTGAGTCCGTTCGCGATCCGCAATCGCCGCGCTAAAGCCAGTCCCAGAGACCTCGCAATCTCTCGGAACCTCGCAATCTCTCTGTAGGAGCCGCTTCAGCGGCGATCCCGCGGCAGCGGGCCGGGTTTCGGCAAGTACCCTTTCGCCGATGAATCGGCTCCTGCAAAAGCAAAGGCGTTAGAGCGGATAGTGGGCGATCAGGGTCTCAAGGCGGGACCGGGTTTCCGTGGCCAGCGGTGCAGGGGTGTCGTAATGGCGGCGGCCGGAGAGGGCCTCGGCGATCATCTCGTCGTGACGGGAACCCATCAGGCCGTTGATGGCGGCAAGGAACCGCGACATGCGGAAGGCGTGATCATTTGGACCGAGTGTCCTCAGTGTGTCGTAGAAGGACACCTGCATACTGACGATCTTGCGCACCGTATGGAACTGGCGGCCGGCGAAGTGGGTGCGTTCCATGGCTTTCTTCAGGTCCCGCATCGTCACCTTCTGGAAAGCGATGAGCTCCGCCTCGTTGGTCAGGCTCGTGTTTTCCATCGAACGCTGAACCATCGACCACAAAGGCTTTGACAGCAGCAATCGAAGTATGAGGCCATTGCGGACGATACGGCTGCGCCGGCCGCTGCGAAACGCATCCTGCAGCTTGCCCAGGACGCGCGTCGTCAGGTCGAACAGGAAGTCCGATCTGTGACGCTTGCTGTATAGCCGTTGCGCAAAGCGCAGATGCTTGTACCTCGCGCGGATGTGCTTGAACTCGAGACGTTCGTCGACACTCAGCCCTTCGTTACGAAGCAACTTTGCGACCAGTCGCAAGGCATCCTCCTGCGTGAAGCCGTCTTCCCAGAACTGCAGGCACAGCGCGTAACACTGCTGTATCGATTCCTCCGGGCATGCCAGCACGATGGGATCGGGCAGGGCGACATGGGCGTCGACGATATCGTCGACGTCCACGGCGTCGAACAGGCGCCGCAACGTTTCGGCCGGGAATTTCTGCCACGTGGGCCCACGACGGTGGGTCATGACTGGGCTTCCTCAGGTTTGTAGAACGAAAGCGTATGCCGCCTGCGGTAGGCGGACAGGGTCGGGATCAGGAAGAAAAATGCTTCCAGGCACTGGCCGCCGAAATAGGCGATGGCTGCGCCCATGATGCCGAAGTAATGCGTCAATCCGATGAGCAGCCCGACGTAAATCAGTGCCGCGAGTCCCTGCGCGACCAGTGCTGCACGCTGGCGGCTGGCGATGTAGAGCAGCGATTCGAGGGGGAAGCCCGCCATGGAGACCACGAGGGCGCCGCACATGACCTGAAGCAGACTGTAGGATTCGAGATACTTCGCGCCGAACACCGCGGAAATCAGCGGCTCGCCCACGACGATTACCAGCAGTGCGACGAGCACGCCCAGCCCGCCTGCCAGGGCGGCCGAGCGCAGGCCCAGCTTCCACGGCCGCGTGCTGGCCGGATCGAGTCGCATGATCTCGGGATAGAAGCTTTTCTGCATGAGCGAGGCGGGCGTGCCGGCCGCGTCGAAGAAGGTCAGCGCGACCTTGAACAGGCCGGCTGCGGTGGGTCCAAGCATGATGCCGACCAGCACGTTGGTACCAGCGTTACGGGCCGACCAGATCGAGTGGGAGAAATTGGTCGTCCATACGAAATCCCAGGCGCCCTTGATGCGACGGGCCGGGCTGAATAACCCCGGCCGCAGGGCATGCGTGATGTTCTGCCGGCGCAGCTCCTGGACCGCAAACACCCACAGCGCAATGTCGCCGACCAGGCTGGACAGGTACCACGTCGCCAGGAAGCCGGGGAAGCCAAGGTGGGCGAAGTAGGCGATGACGCTGCCGACGGCGCGCAGGAACGGCGTGACGGCCTGCTGCACGGCGATCAGGTCGAAGCGGTCGATCGAGCGGAGGATGCCCGTGGGTGTCGCCGCCGTCATGGTCGGGATCAGCGTGCAGTAGGCCAGCGCCCACCAGAAGTCTTCCGTCGAGATGCCCACCGAATGGCTGAGCAGTGGCAACAGGATCATGCCGCCCACGGCGGCGGCGATACCGCTCGCCAGGTCCAGGCCGAACGAGAACCCCGTTACGTCACGGAAGCGCTTGATGTCTTTGTGGGCGAGGGCAGGGGTGCCGAATTGAACGACGAACTGCCAGGTCTGGAACTTGGCGATATCACTGACCGTCTTGGCGTACGCCTGCACGACCACCAGGGTACCGAACAGCGCCGGCGTCATGCCGCGACCCGCACAGCCGAGGGCCAACAGGCTCAGCAGGGCACTGACGACATTGCTCGATCCGAGGATGGACGCGTTGCGCACGATGGCGCGAAACGCGCCATCGGAGAACCAGTGCTTCATGCTCTTGCGCCGGCCCAGCTCCCGAACGCGGCGCAGATGGCGTCGATCTGCTCCGGCGTGTGGGCGGCGCTGACGCTGCAGCGGAGCAGCGATTCGTTGCCCGGCGTGGCCGGCGGCACCATGAGGTTCACGTACACGCCGCTCTTGAGTAGATGCTCCCAGAAACGCAGCGCTTCGAGCTTTTCGCCGACGAGGACGGCGACCACGGCGTTGGCGGGAGCACCGAGCCGGAAACCGAGCGCAGCGAGGCCGGCATGCAGCCGTTCCGCATTGGCCTGCAGGCGTTGCCTGAGGTCGGTTGCGGCTTCCAGCTTGCGCAGCGCCGTCCGCGTCGCCGCGATCGTTGCCGGTGCGAGCGAAGCGGTGAAGACGTAGGGCCGGCTGGCATAGCGCAGCACGTCCATGTCGGCGGAATCGCCGACGCAGAAGCCGCCGGTGTTGCCCAGGCTCTTGCTGAAGGTACCGACGACGTAATCGATGTCGGCGAGCACGCCGTCTTCCTCGGCCAGGCCCTGGCCCTTCTTACCGAGCACGCCCATGGAGTGGGCTTCGTCGACCAGCAGGGTGGCGCCAAATTCCTGCTTGACGCGGACGAACTCGCGCAGCGGCGCTCGGTCGCCGAGCATGCTGTAGACGCCTTCCACGATGATCAGCGCATCGGCGGCACCGTCACCGAGGCGGCGCATGCGTTTGGCCAGGTCGTCGGCGTCGTTGTGGCGGAACCGGATGGTGTTCGCGCCGGCCAGCGTGCAGCCGTCGTAAATGCTGGCGTGGCTGTCGGCATCGATCATCACGGTGTCACCCGGGCCGGCCAGCGCCGAGATCATGCCCAGGTTGGCCTGGTAGCCGGTGGAGAACACGATGGCGTCGCGTTTGTCGTAGAACCGGGCCAGGTCCAGCTCGAGCTCGCGATGCGAGGCGTAGCTGCCATTGGCCATGCGCGAACCGGTGGTACCGGTGCCTGAGCTCTCCAGAGCCTCGCGCGCGGATGCGATGCAATCCGGATCGAACGTCATGCCGAGGTAGTTGTTGGTCCCGGCGAGGATGGTCGGCCGCCCATCGATCACCCCCTCGGCGGGCGAGATGATCCTGTCGATCTGCACGCCGAACGGATCGATGCCGACCGCTGCCAGCTCCTGCCGGACAGCACGAACCGCCATCAGCCTGGAATTTTCTTTCATGCGTTTTCGCCCGCGGACTTCTGAATCAGCGATGCGAAGTCGCCCACGGTTCGAACTTCTGCCAGCGCGTTGATAGGCACGGAGATATCGAACTGGTCCTCGACGGCCACGACAAGGTCCATGACCCTCAGCGAGTCCAGCCCGAGCTCACTGGTGATCCCGGTGTTCTCGGTGATCACCGCCACGCGACCTTCGGCGATCGGGGTGACGAGTTCGATAAGTTGTGCAACAACATCTTGATGATTCATCAGGGCACTCCGTTCAGTGCGGCAAGGGTTTGCCGAGCGTGTCGGCAAGACCGCGCTCAAAGCCGAATATGGGCTGCCACCCGGTCGCGTGTTCGAAGGCACTGCCATTGCCCACCCAGTCGGCATGCGTGACTTCGCGGACCTTGCCGAGGGTCAGCATGGGCGCGTATCCGAAGACGCGCGCCGCGGCGAGGTTAACGCCGCCAACAAGTCGCAATAAGGATGCGGGAATCGGCAACCGACGGATCGGTGCGTTACCACGCAGCACGCGGGATGCCGTGGCAAGCACGGTGTCCCAGTCGTAGCCATTTTCGTGGCCGTCATCTAATTCGTAAGTACTTCCCGAATTGCCTTCGGACGCCAGCCACGCGACCACCGCGGACGCGAGGTCGGCGACGTGGATCAGCGAAAAACGGCCTTTACCGTCGCCAGGGATGGGCGCCAGTCCACGGGCCATGCCCTGGAACAGGGGGAGCATCTCGCGATCGCCGGGGCCATAGACGGCTGGTGGCCGCAGGGTGGTCCAGGCCAACCGACCGGCGTTGGCTTCGAGTGCGCGTTCGCCACGCCACTTGCTGCCGGCATAGTCGGACAGCTGCGGTTCGCGGGCTGCCAGGGAGGAAATCAGGAGGTAACGGCGGCAACCGGGTTCGCCGTTAGCGGCCTGGACGGTGTCCAGGACGCCTTGCTCGTTGACACGATCGAAGTCGGCACGGCGAGCGCCGCGCACGCTGCCCGCGCAATGCACGAAGGCATCGGCGCCCTTCACCAGGGTGGCCAGCGCTGCGCCATCGCCGAGATCGCCGGCAATCCATTCCAGGTTCTCGGTGCCCTGAAGGATACGACCAGCGCGGGGCCGGTACAGGGCACGAACACGGTAACCCGAAGCCACCAGCTGTTGCCGTAACGCGGTGCCAATGAAACCGGTGGCACCCGTCAGTGCAACGACGGGCTGCCTTGCGGCAGCAACGTCGCTCATGCCGCGACTGCGGCCTGGGAAGGCTGCTCCAGAGCCTGTGCCTGGCGCTCCAGGTAACCAACGCGAGTTGCCGATCGCGACAGCTTGCCGGACGAGGTGCGCGGCAGGGTATGACGCGGCACCAACTCGATGAGGCAGGCGATACCCAACTCTTCGAGAAGATCGCCACGAATGCGATTGACCAGCGACTCGCGGACTTCCGCATCGTCGGTGTTGCACTGGACGACCACGGCAGCGACTTCCGCGCCACCAGGGCCCGGCACGCCGAAGGCCGATGCATCCTGCGAACGCAGCTCCGGCTGGCGCTCGACGATGCGCTCGATGTCCTGCGGCCAGATGTTGCGGCCGTTGACGATGATCATGTCCTTGTGGCGGCCGGTAACGACGACTTCGCCGTCGACGACGTAGCCGATGTCGCCGGTGTCGAGCCAGCCGTCGGCGGCCAGCACTTCAGCGGTCTTTTCTGGCTGCTGGAAGTAGCCCGACATGACGCTCGGACCACGAACCATGATGCGACCGACATGGAGGTCGGCCAGCTGGGTGCCGGCGTCGTTCCAGATTTCAAGCTCATGGCCCGGCAGCGGACCACCGCAGCGGACAAAGCCGGTGCCGGTGCCGGCAGCAACCCGCGTCGCGACGAGATCGTCCGCCAGGTCGGCCGGATCGATCCACTCAACCACGATGCCAGCCTGCAGTGGCGAGAAGCTGATCGCCAGCGAAGCCTCGGCCATGCCGTAGGAGGGAACGAAGGCGCGCGCGTCGAAGCCGGCCGATGCGAGCAGTTCGGCAAAGCGAGCCGGAACTTCAGGCAGGATGGGTTCTGCGCCGATGCCAGCGACGCGCCAGTTCGACAGGTCGTACGAAGCGATATCCGACGGCTTGACGCGGCGCGCGCACATTTCGTAACCGAACGGCGGGCTATAGGCGATCGTTGCCTTCGACTGGCTCATCAGCTCCAGCCAACGACGCGGACGCATAGCGAACTCGCGGGTGTCCAGGTAGTCGATCGAGCGCTGACCGGCCATGACGGTCAGCAGGCAACCGACCAGACCCATGTCGTGATAGAACGGCAGCCACGACACGAAACGGTCGTCGTCGCGCAGCTCGAGGCCGTGATTGATCGAGCCGTGGAGGTTGGCCATCAAGGCCTGCTCGGTAATCATCGCCGCCTTCGGCGTACCGGTGCTGCCCGAGGTGAATTGCAGGTAGGCGACATCGGTCGGGCCGAGCGGCTGCAGTTCGATGTCCTGAATCGGCAATTCGGCGAACGCGGCAGGCGTACCCCACATGGCCAGGTCCAGGCCGTTGGCAGCTTCGCCGAGGAAGCCGAGGAAGGCATTCGAAGCGACGGCGACCGATGCGTCGGCCGCCTTCAGCATGCCATTTAGCTTCTTCACGTATGCATCATGGCCGCCTAGATTCACTGTCGACGGAAGAGCGACAGGAACGAGACCGACGTACTGACAGGCGAAGAAGAAACGCAGAAAGTCGGCGTTGGTTTCGGCAATGATCGCAAGTCGCGCACCGCGTTTCAGTCCGAGCGTCGCCAGTTTCTGCGCCAGCTCAAGAGCTTGTTTTCGGAGCGTTCGGTACGGAAGAGCGGTGTCAAGCTTGCCGCCCGCATAGAAATTCGCACCCGTGACACCACACGCGGCGTAGTCCAGCACTTCTGCAAGGCTGGCGAAATCCGCACGGCGCAGCGGCACCGTGTTCGTGGTGGGCGTGGGTAGCCCAACCTGCATTGAAATGTTTCCGTCTGCGCTCATGGTTTATCGCGTTCTCTACCGAGCTCCGCACCACTGAGGGGGAGTCCCACAGTGTTTCCGGGAGGTTACTGTACCCAATGGTACCATAATTGGCGGTTTTGTTAAGAATTTACTCAGACTTTCGTTAAAAAATACGGAATTTGCTTCAGCGGCGCTACAGCCAGAAGTCAGGGACCTTTCGGACACCTTTCTGGGGGCTTACAGCGAGCTTTCAATTCGGGAGTCGAGAGCATCGCGATACGCATGCCCTGCAACGTGTCCAGGACGGCGGCGGTTCGGGGGTGGGTTGTACAGCGGAGCTCGTCGCGATGTGTGCCTAGGCGGTTGCTTTTTCGGCGAGCGGAAGTGCCGAGGTCGTGCCGGCGATGGCGCGCAGTGCTTTTTCCAGCACTTCGGCATACGGCGCACGGGAGTCCAGATCGAAGATCGGCGCGCCGTTGAATCGAAGCCGCGCCATGACCGCGATCTTGTCCTTCAGTTCGGCCGTGCCGTGATCGGGTTTGCGCGCCTGAGAGGTCGCAAGGTCGATGTCGAGCTTGATCACTAGGGCCGGCCGGACCATCGCCATGCGCTCGTACAGCTGCTGCTCGCGCGCGGCGAGTTTACGTACCAGCCAGTGGTGGCTGCGGGCCATACCCAGTCCCGGGCCGTCGTAACGGAACCCGGTGATCTCGGCCTGGGGGTAGCGATCGGTGATGACCAGTACGCCACGTTCCACGAGGCGAACCACCCGGCGCAGGTGCGCGGCACGCCATACCGACAAGCCGTACATGACGAGCGCACCCCAGGCATTGGGTAACTTGTTCTTCATGTCCTGGGCGTGTGCGGCCTTGGCCGCGAGGCGCCGCTCGAGTCGAGGGCCAATCAGTGGCAGGCGCTTGATCTTGTCCCCGGTTTCGCCTGAGACCAGTCCCAGGTAGCGCCGTACCGCGGGCCCTTCGTGGCTCAGCCGTTTCACCAGGTCGTGGGTGAGCGTCGACTTGCCTGTGCCGTCGCAACCGACCACAGCAATGAGGCCGGCGACCGGCAGGTTCGAAGCGTCGACGTGAGTTTTCGGTGTCACCGTACTTACCGTCACGCCGGCGACGCCTGAGCGGGCGACACCTGGAGTGCCGCGCGAATCGCGTGCAGCGAGGAATTGAGAACCGCGCCGGCTTCCTCCCGTGCATCGAGGTCGAGGATGGGGGCACCATTGAACTTGAGGTGCGGCCATCCCGCGGTTTTCTCACGCAGAGAGGCAAGCTTATGGTCGGGTTTGCGTGCGTGGGCCGTTTCCGCGTCGACATTGAGTCGGATCACCAGCATCGGGACGCTGGTGGCCATCCACTCGTAGAGTCGCCGTTCGCTGGTCCTGAGGCGGCGGACCCACCAGTTGCCACCCTCGGTCTTCGCCAGCTGCGGGCCGTCGAAATTAAAGCCCGGCTTCTCCGATTGCGGGTAGCGGTCGGTCACCACGAGCACGCCGCGGCTGGCCATGGTCAGCATGCGACGGAACTTGTGGGCGCGCCAGCGCGACAGCAGGTAGATAGCAAGGGCGGTGACGTTACCCGGGGGTGCGGTCGGCCGATCGTGGACCTTGTCCGACTTGCCGACCAGGTAGCGATTCATGGACGGGCCGATAACCGGCAGGGTGGCGATCCATTCGCCGATGCGCCCCGACGACTGCCCAAGGTAAAGCGCTTCGGTCGGACCCTGCTTGCGCAGTTGGGCAACGAGATCGGCTTGCAGCGTCGACTTGCCTGAACCATCGCAACCGGTCAGGGCGACGATGGACAACGGTCGTGAAGAATCAAAGGGTTGGGAAAAGGAACGCACCAGATACCCCCTGATTAGTGCTGGATATATACAATTTTATTACGTTGTTCATATTGCGTCTACCGGAGCTCAACAGCTCCTTCACAAATGGGCAGGCGTCCGCCACAAAGCCTGCGAGCAGCTTACGAACAGCCTACGAATCGTCTGAATTTGGTTACGCGCTGGTATGATTTCAATGACAGTTTTCTTAAATTTGGGCACGACAATGCGGGAAGAGTCCGGCGCAATGGCGCCGCTGATTGCAATAATCGGTAGCGACGGCTCCGGGAAATCCACCGTTTGCGATCACATTCTTGAGTGGATAAGCCACTACGGACCGGCAGGAAGGGCCCACCTGGGTAAGCAGTCTGGCAACGTCGGACGCGCTATCGGGCAACTGCCGCTCGTGGGTGCGGCCATGGACCGCCTGATCCGCCGGAAGGCTGACGACGTGAGCGATCGGCTCAAGGAGGACAGGCAGCCCTCCCTCTTGCCGGCCCTGGTCATCAGTGCGTTTTCGTTGCGACGGAAGTGGCGCTTCAAGCGCATGCTTGCCATGAGGAAGCAGGGGCTCATCGTGGTCACCGACCGCTATCCTCAGGTCGCCATCCCGGGTGCCTACGATGGTCCCGGCTTTCCTGACAGCAATCAGGGAGGGTCCGGGCTCGTACTCAGGCTGGCACGGCGCGAGCACGCCATGTTCGAGTGGATGGCAAGCTATCGGCCGGATCTGGTGCTGAGGCTCAATGTCGATGTCGACACGGCATTTGCGCGCAAGCCCGACCATCGTCGTGACGCCCTGGCCCGGAAGATCGCGGTGACACCGCACCTTACTTACGGCGGCGCGCCGATCGTCGACATCGACGCCAACCAATCACTCGAACGCGTGTTCAAGGATGCCGAGGTGGCGGTGGCGCAGGTCATGGCCGAGCGCGGATACGTGTTGAACGGAGGCAGCCGTGAATAGGGCGTCCCCGGCACGCTGAGCCAATAGCGCGTATTGTGAATGACTACGTCCCATGGTGGGGCAGGTCATTCCTGTGGTTGGTCTAGAGAGTGATCGGATCGTCGCGGCTCTCGGGCGGCGGTTAGGAGACGATCCCGGCGTTGCCACACTCGTTCGATCCGTCGCTTCCATCTGGAGCGAGATCGACGCGAGCCTGTCTCCCGTGCTCGGATCGAGGGGCGTTGCCATGCTCTATAAGCGGAGCCTGGTTCTCGCCGGTGCGACCCATGGCTGGCTACCTCGCGTCGATGAGGCGTTACCTGTCACGGTGGACCTGGCTCCACTACAAGCTGCCCTGATGCAACAAGGCAATACGGTCGCCCTCGATGGCGGCAGCGCTTTTCTACGCACGTTCTACGAGCTGCTATCGAGCTTGGTCGGCCCCTCATTGACGGAGCGTCTGCTTCGCTCGATCTGGGACAACAGCTAAACCAGTTCATGCAGGACATTCCACAATGAGCACCCGATCGACAATCACTCGCCTGGCTACCGGCGTGCCGGGCATGGATGAGGTGCTGGGCGGCGGTCTGCCCGAATTTTCCTTCAACCTCATCGCCGGGCCGCCAGGTTGTGGCAAGACCACCCTCGCGCACCAGATAATGTTCTCGCTGGCCAAGCCAGAGCGTCCGACGCTTTACTTCACGGTGCTCGGCGAACCACCACTGAAGATGCTGCGTTATCAGCAACAGTTCGCTTTCTTCGATGAGGAACTGGTCAACGGCTCGATCCGTTTCATCAACCTGACCGACGAAACGCTTGCGGGCGACCTGGACCGGGTGCTTCACCGGATCGTCGCCGAGGTCGAAAAGCACAATCCGGCGATCATCTTTGTCGATTCGTTCCGCTCGGTTGTTCTGGCAAACAGTGCAGGCGGCAACGCGCATAACAGCCTGCAGCAGTTCGTCCAGCAACTGGGCATGGTGATGACGAGCTGGCAGGCCACGACCTTCCTGATCGGTGAATACTTCACCGAGACCGATGCCAACCCCGTATTCACTGTAGCCGACGGTCTGATCTGGCTTCGCCAGAGCGTCCAGCGCAATTCGATGGTCCGCAAGATCGAGATCATGAAGATGCGTGGCCAGCCCACCTTGCCCGGCCTGCATACCTTCCGGATCGATAACGACGGGATCAGGGTGTTCGCACCCGCACGGGTATTGGCTCCGGCGTCCCCACGGGCAGCGTCAGACACCCCGGTTTCCCGGTTGGGCACTGGCGTGCCCAAACTCGATGCGATGCTGGGGGGCGGTTTGCCCCAGGGCTACTCGTTGCTGGTGGCGGGTCCTTCCGGATCGGGCAAGAGCATCCTGGCATCGGCTTTCCTTATTGAGGGAGCCGGCCGTGGGGAAACCGGTGTCATCGCGGCTTTCGAGCAGATTCCCAACCGCGAACGTGCTCCGCTGCTGGCGGACCTGATCGAGCAGGGGAAGGTCGGTCTTGTCGACACCCAGGCTCCCGACCTTTCGATCGACGAGATCGTGCTGCTCATCCTTACCGAAGTCCGTCGTCTCGGTGCGACGCGCGTGGTCATCGACTCCCTCTCCGGCTTCGAGCTTGCCCTGGCACCGACATTCCGACCCGACTTCCGGGAGTCGTTGTCACGCATGGTCTCCGCACTCGCTGCGGAAGGCGTCACGGTACTGATGACTTCCGAACTGGAAGATCGCTACACCGACCTGCGCTTCAGTCCCTACGGGACGGCATTCATGACCGACGCGATCGTCGTGCAGCGCTACATCGAAGTCGAGAGCCGGTTGTTGCGCGTCATAGCTGTGGTCAAGGTCCGCGCTAGCCAGCACTCGAACGAGTTGCGCGCGTACGAGATCAGGGACGACGGCATCCACATTGGCAGCATGCTTCCGGAACAAGAGGGTTTGTTGGGTGGTCGTCCCACGCGTAAATCGTCGGTTCCCTCCGGTGTGATCCTCGATTCGCCCTCATGAACACGTCACTCACATCGCTTGAAGCACGCGTCGCCGAGTTGATCTCAGCGAACGAAGCGCTTGTTCTTTCCTCGCTGCGAATGCAGGAAGAGGCGGGTGCTGCGGCGGAAGCCATGACAATTTTGTCGTTGTCCATCGGAGAGGACGCGGTTGAACGCGAGCAACGCCACTTACAATTACGCGAAGCGAACGAGAAACTCGTCCTCTCCGCACTCGATGCCCATCAGTTGCTGGACGCCGCCGAACTGGCGCGCGTCAGGCACGCGGACGTTCTTGCCGTACTTGCCCATGAGCTAAGCACACCATTGACGCCTATCCGCATGGCCGCCTCGATGCTCGACGAGATGCGTATTGCGGATCTTCCGAGGATGAAAGCCATCATCGAGCGACAGGTGCTGCATATCACCCGCTTGCTGGTCGACGTGCTCGACGTATCGCGCATCGGCGTAGGGAAGCTGCGTCTGACCAAGAGGGTTCTGGATATCGCCGAAATCCTCGATCAGGCCGTCGATACGTGTGTGCCCGCCATGGATGCGCGCAACCAGAAGCTTCATTCGAAGCTGTCGTCGACGCCCGTGATGATCGATGGCGACCCGGTGCGCCTTGCCCAGGTTTTCGTCAACCTGTTGGATAACGCCTCTAAATACACCCCCGAAGGCGGTGTGATCGAACTGACCGTCGCGACCACGGACAGTGACTTGGTTGTCACCGTGATCGATAGCGGCATCGGCATCACGACGGAGTCGTTGGCCACCATGTTCGACCCCTTCGTGCAGGATCCGCAGGCTGTCGCATTCAATGCAAATGGCCTGGGCATCGGATTGACTGTTGTTCGCGAGCTGATCGATGCGCACGGCGGCAAGGTCACGGCCTGGAGCGAAGGCATAGGTGCGGGGAGCCGGTTTACAGTATCACTTCCGCTGGGCGAGGACCTGCGGCCCACGGATCAGTGACTAGAATACGAAATAGTCACTAGTTGTCAAGGTAGGGGTCTATCCGGTATATCTTCCGCATGACCGACGCGATTACGACACCCGTGGCGAGCCCGCCGGGCGCTCCTGGCATCCGCGAGCAGATTGTGGAAGCCGCTGACGCGCATTTCAGCCGTTACGGCTATGCCAAGACTACTGTTGCCGATCTGGCCAAGGCCATCGGCTTCTCCAAGGCGTACATCTACAAGTTCTTCGATTCCAAGCAGGCCATCGGCGAAGCCATCTGCTGGCGCTGCCTTTCCGCGCAGCTCGGCACCATTACAGCCGCCGTCGAGGCCGCCCAAGGCGCCCACGAGAAACTGCGGGTGCTTTTCCGCACCACGGTAGAAGAGAACCGTGCCCAGTTCTTCGCCGATCGGCAGCTTTACGACATCGTGATCCACTCCTGTGCCGAAAATTGGGCAAGTTCAACGGCTTACGTCGTTGAGTTCGAGGCGTTACTGGCCAGCGTCATCAGGGAGGGACGCGAAGCCGGCGAGTTCGAACGCAAGACGCCGGCCGATGAGGTCTTGAAGGCGATCTGCCTGGCCACGTCTCCTTTCACGCACCCGCTCTTGCTCCAGCACAACCTGGATCAGATCGACCAGGGGTTGCCTGCCGTCACGAATCTCGTACTGCGCAGCCTGGCCCCATGATGGTGTGATTGAGTTTCCAGTGACCAGTTGACACATTGGTCACAAGGCGCGAAAGTGTGACTTTCCTCCAGGAAGTCCACCGTGGACACGTCGCTCCCGATCCGTCGTTTGCTGCCTCCCGGGGTCGCTGCCCTGGCACTGGCTCTTGCTGCCTGCTCGCAAACGCAGGCGGATCCCCGACTCCAGGCACCCATGGTGCGCACGGCTACCGTGGCGTCGACCACGCACGGCGAGCGCGCCTTTTCCGGCATCGTTTCGGCCCGCGTCCAAAGTGGGCTGGGCTTCCGTGTCCCGGGGAAAGTCACCGAGCGGCTCGTCGACGCCGGCCAAGTCGTCAGGAAAGGCGATCCGCTGATGCGCATCGATCGCACGGATCTCGCACTCGCCAATGCCGCGTCGACGGAGCAAGTGGAGGCGGCGCGCGCCCAGGCTTTGCAGGCCGCTGCCGATGAAAAACGTCTGCGTGGGTTGGTCGGTGTCGGTGCGGTTTCTCGTTCGGCTTACGACCTCGCCAAGGCCGCCTCCGATGCCGGCGCCGCGCGCCTTCGTGCCGCCCAGGCGCAGGCATCGGTCTCGGCGAACGAGGCTGGCTACTCAGTGCTGGTCGCTGACGCCGATGGCACGGTGGTCGACACTCTCGCCGAACCGGGTCAGGTAGTCGCGGCGGGACAGACTGTGATTCATCTCGCCCACGCGGGCCCGCGTGAGGCACTGGTGAGCTTGCCGGAAACGGTTCGCCCGGCCATCGGCTCGGTCGCACAGGCATCGGTCTTCGGCGGAACAGGTGAACCGGGGCCGGCACGTCTTCGCGTGTTGTCCGATGCGGCCGACTCCGCAACGCGCACGTTCGAGGCGCGCTACGTACTGGAGGGCAAGGCCGCGGATGCGCCGCTCGGCGCAACCGTTGTCGTCCGCTTGCCGGATGGACGCGAAGCGGGCACCACCGTGCCTCTTGCAGCCGTTTACGACAACGGCGCGGGTCCGGGTGTGTGGGTTCTGAAGGGAAAGACGCCGGCAGTCACGTGGCGCCACGTGCAGCTGGGTAGTCTCAGCGATGAAACGGTGACCGTGACCAGCGGCTTATTGCCAGGTGAGCGTTTCGTTTCCCTAGGCGCGCATCAGCTTCACGAAGGCGAGCAGGTGCGCGTGGCAGACGCGCAGGAAACAACGAAATGAGCATCGGCTTCAACCTGTCCGCGCTCGCGGTACGCGAACGTGCGGTCACGCTCTTCCTGATCATCGCGGTCTCGATGGCAGGGCTTTTTGCCTTCTTCCATCTCGGGCGTGCGGAAGATCCGAGCTTTACCGTGAAGGTACTGACGGTGGTCACCGCATGGCCCGGTGCCACCGCCGAGGAAATGCAGAACCAGATCGCCGAACCGCTGGAAAAGCGTCTCCAGGAACTGAAGTGGTACGACCGCAGCGAAACCTTCACCCGTCCCGGCCTGGCTTTTACCACCCTGACGCTGCGTGACGACACACCGCCGTCGGAGGTTCCCGAGGAGTTCTACCAGGCGCGCAAGAAGCTGGGCGACGAAGCGGCGAAACTGCCGCCTGGTGTCTCGGGACCGCTGGTCAATGACGAGTACGCCGACGTGACGTTCGCCCTGTACGCGCTCAAGGCGCGTGGCGAACCCCACCGCTTGCTTGTGCGCGAAGCGGAGACCGTCCGGCAGCAGCTCCTGCATGTGCCGGGCGTTAAGAAGGTCAACATCATCGGCGAACGTCCCGAGAAGATCTTCGTCGAGTTCTCACATGAGCGACTCGCCACGCTCGGCATCGCGCCGACGGCGATCTTCGAATCGCTCAACAAGCAGAACGTGCTGACCGCGGCGGGCTCGATCGAGACCCAGGGGCCATCCGTCGTCGTACGACTCGATGGTGCGTTCGACGACCTCAAGCGCATCGAGGACACACCTGTCGTCTCCAACGGGCGCACGCTTCGACTCGCGGACGTGGCGACGGTACGTCGTGGATACGAGGACCCGGCCACATTCCTTATACGCAACGACGGTGAGCCCGCGCTCATCCTCGGCGTGGTGATGAAGGAGCGTTACAACGGCCTCGATCTTGGAAAGGCCCTGGAGAAGGAGGCGTCGGCGATCTCATCGACGATGCCAGTGGGACTGACGTTCTCCAAGGTCACAGACCAGGCGGTCAATATCGCCGAGGCTTACGACGAATTCATGCTGAAGTTCTTCGTCGCCCTGGCGGTCGTGATCGCGGTGAGCCTGGTCAGCCTGGGCTTCCGCGTGGGCCTCGTCGTCGCCGCCGCCGTGCCGCTCACCCTGGCCGGCGTGTTCGTCATCATGCTGGTCACCGGACGCGACTTCGATCGCATCACTCTGGGTGCATTGATTCTTTCACTGGGCCTGCTGGTCGATGACGCGATCATCGTCATCGAGACCATTGTGGTGAAGATGGAGGAGGGCAAGGACCGCATCGAGGCAGCGACGTACTCCTGGGGGCACACAGCCGCGCCCATGCTGGCCGGCACGCTGGTGACCGCCATTGGCCTGATGCCAGTGGGCTTCGCCAAGTCGAGCGCCGGCGAGTACGCCGGAAATATCTTTTGGGTTGTGATGTTCTCGCTGCTCACCTCGTGGCTCGTCGCGGTTATCTTCACGCCTTACCTCGGCGTCAAGCTGCTGCCGGATATCCGTCCCGTGGAAGGTGGCCATGCCGCCATCTATGGGACGCCGCGCTACAAGCAGCTTCGCCGCATCATTGCCTTCGCGGTGCGCCAGAAACTGGCCGTTGCCTTGACGGTCGTTGGCCTCTTCGTGCTGGCTGTCCTGGGAATGGGCTTGGTAAAGAACCAGTTCTTCCCCGCGTCGGACCGTCCAGAAGTGCTCGTGGAAGTGCAGATGCCGGAGGGCACATCGATCGAGGCGACCAGCAGAGCGGTCGGCGAAGTCGAGGCCTGGTTGCGCAAGCAGCCTGAGGCGAAGATCGTGACCAGCTACATCGGGCAGGGCGCACCGCGCTTTTACCTTGCGATCTCGCCGGAACTTCCCGATGCCTCGTTCGCCAAGATCGTCGTGCTGACCGACAACGAGAAGACGCGCGATGCGCTAAAACTGCGCGTCTGGCAGGCCGTGCAGGACGGTCTTGCACCCGAAGCGCGTATTCGGGCTACGCAAATCGTGTTCGGCCCCTATTCGCCGTTCCCGGTGGCCTTCCGAGTTTCCGGTCCGGACGAGGCCAGGGTGCGCGACCTCGTGTCGAAGGTCCGCGATGTGATGCAGAAGAACCCGAGTATGCGGACGGTCAACAGCGACTGGGGCGAGCGCGTGCCGACGGTGCACCTCGTGCTCGACCAGGACCGCCTGCAGGCCATCGGCCTGAGCTCACGCGACGCCGCGGACCAGCTGCAGTTCCTGCTCACTGGCACGACGGTGACCAAGGTTCGCGAGGACATCCGCTCGGTGGATGTCGTCGCCCGCAGTTCCGGCCCCACCCGTCTGGATCCAGCCCAGCTCAGTGCATTCACGCTTGTGGGTTCGCATGGGGAGCGGCTGCCGCTCGACCAGCTTGGCCACGCGGAGGTGCGAATGGAGGATCCCATCCTCCGTCGTCGCGATCGCATGACGACCATCACCGTGCGTGGTGACATCGGCGAAGCATTCCAGCCGCCCGACGTCTCGATGCAGGTGCTTAACGATCTCAAGCCGTTGATGGCAGCACTGCAGCCTGGCTACGCGATCACGACCGGCGGTGCGCTTGAGGAGGCAGGCAAGGCCAACGTCGCGCTGGCTGCCATTTTCCCGGTCATGCTGCTCTTGATGATGATTGTCATCGTGTTCGAGGTGAGGTCCATCGCGGGCATGCTGATGGTCCTCGCCACCGCGCCGGTGGCCCTGGTCGGGGTCGTCCCGACATTGATTCTGTTCCACCAGCCGTTCGGCTTCAACGCCATACTCGGCGTGATCGGCCTGGCCGGTATCATCATGCGCAACACCCTCATCCTGATTGGCCAGATCCACACAAACCAGCGACAGGGTCTGGATACATATCACGCGGTCGTCGAAGCGACCGTGCAGCGTGCGCGGCCGGTCATCCTCACAGCACTCGCCGCGGTGCTCGCTTTCGTCCCGCTGACGTTCTCGGTCTTCTGGGGGTCCCTGGCCTTCACACTGATTGGCGGTACGGTCGGTGGCACGGTGCTCACGTTACTATTCCTGCCTGCGCTGTACGCCCTGTGGTTCCGTATCAAGCCGGACAAGGACATCGACCCCGGTGCGGTGCCGGCGATATCGCACGAGGCCGTCGAGCATTGATGACGCTTCAGCGGCGATGTTGTCCGAAAGGATCTCTATTCTTCGATCGTCGGCTCGGCCTGCGAGTACGGTACGCTCCCCTCCCTGAGCGCCTGGATGAGTCCGGTCACTTCACGATTGACCAGATCGGGCCGGTCGACATGTACGTAGTGGTCGCTACCTTTGGCAATGACGCGACGACTGATCGGCGACAGGCTCTTGCTCTCTTCCTGCATCTGGTTCCAGACCACGGAGTTCGTCCTGGCGACCTCCGGCGGCCAGTTCGAAGGCATCGCCGCCGGATCGCGCGAAAGAATGAGAACAGGCAGGTTAGGGAAGGGTCCGACATTGAGGGTCTCCTCACCGGACTGGCGTTCGGCGTCCAGTTCGGCCTCGAGCGCATCGAACTGCGTCGGATCACAGTTATTCGCCTGGATGACCGCGCTATATGCCTCAAAGCCGGCTGGGACGCTCGAGCAGATACCTTGCAGGCGATACCAGCCGATCGTCATGAGTAATTTTTGCCAGGGCATCCTGGCTCGCTGGGCGTCCTGGATGGCGACGAGGCTCTTGGGCACGCGGTCGTCCTGAAGCGGTGTGGCTCCGTCGATGAATACCAACGCGGCAAGGTCGTCCGTGTAACGCCTGGCGTAAGCTCGTAGATAGAGGCCGGCGATGGAGTGGCCCGTGAGGACGAAGGGTTTGTCGATACCCGCGACGCCCACAAGGTCATGTAGTTGCGTAGCGAGCGTGTCCGCGTCATGGGGGCGGGGCGTCATGGCGCTTGAACCGAAGCCGCTCCGGTCGAACGAACAGACGCGCGTGATCTTTGACAGCTCCGGCTGGACTTTCACCCAGGTCGTGAAGTCATCGCCCAGACCCGTGTCCAGAATCACAGCGGGCGACCCTTCTCCGGTGCAGACCATATGCACGTCGTAGCCGTCGACCTCGTAGATCTGGCCCGGAGCGTGAGCCAGGGAGCGTAGCTTTCGTAGTGCAAGCTGGTTGTAGGCCGTCCCGGCAACGAGGAGCACGACCACCAGGCAGACCATGGCGACCGCGGCGACGGCAAGAACTTTCCTGAGCTTCGTCATGTCACCCGAATGCTGATCGCAGCTGTGCACGGGAGCCCGTGCCAACAGTCATGCGATATCAAATAAAACACAAATTCGGCAACTGATATCAAATTTAGCATATAGCCTGGCGCGTTCTAACGTGACGCGTAAATAACCCTCAAGTCTGCCCGTCAGCTGTCGATAATCACGGCAGTGTCCAAGAGCGGGGAGGCTTCTATGGTTCGCTATACGATCAAGGTCCGCATGGGGTTGCGGCTGGGACTGCTGCTGACGTTTCTGGTCGTTATAGGGGTCGCTGGCCTGTACGGTATCGATAGGGCAAACGCCAATACCGCGGTGGTCTACGATCACGCGAGCAGGCTGTTGGGCGAGATGGAGGGCCACCCCACGGAGGCCTCACTGGCGCAGGCCAGGCGTTCGCTCGATACGCTGGCGCAGGCTCAGGCTGCGCGGGGGCATGTCATTTTAAATGTCGAGTTGGGCGCCGTGCTGGCTGGGCTTCTTCTCTCTGTGATTCTCGACGGCATCTTCGTTCGCTCGGTAACCACGCGCATCCGCGATGCGCTGGCCTTAGCCCGTACGGTGGCCGACGGTTGCCTGGACAATCGCATCCCTACACTCTATTCCGACGAGATCGGGGAGCTTCGCGCTGCCTTCCGCGACATGGACGAACGCCTGGCCGGTGTCATTCGCCAGGTACGCGATGGCGCCGGTGCGGTCAATGTTGCCGCCGTCCAGATGGTGTCCGATAACGACAGTCTCTCCCGCCAGTTGATCGAAGACGCGACGGGTTTGCGCGAGACGGCCACGGGTATGGAAACCGTCTCGGCGTTGGTGGAGCAGACGGCGGAGCACGCCCGCCACGCGGATCGCCTGGCAGGCGAAGCGCGCAAGTGTGCCGAGGATGGCGGTGACGTCGTCGCGCAGATGCAGCAGGCAATGAGCGCCATTGGTGAATCGAGCGGACGTATCGCCGACATCGTTGGCCTGATCGATGCCATTGCCTTTCAGACCCGCTTGTTGGCACTCAACGCGGCTGTTGAAGCCGCCCGTGCCGGTGAGCACGGTCGTGGATTCGCCGTTGTCGCCGGCGAGGTGCGTGATCTGGCCCAGCGTTGCACCGTGGCCGCAGGCGAGATCAAGCAGCTGATCGCCGAAAGCCGCGAGAGGGTGGGCGACGGGACACAACTGGCTGGCAGCTCCGGTGACACGTTGGCGAGGATCGTGCACAGCGTGCGCGAACTGACCGATGTCGTCGGTCACATAGCCCGCTCCAGCGCGCAGCAGTCGCACGGCGTCGGCAAGGCAAGCGTGGCGCTCACCCAGATCGACCAGGCCATGCAGGCGCACGAATCGCTGCTGAAGCAGGCCAGTTCGGCCAGCCGACACATGCTCGAACAGGCCGATGGCCTAGCCGATAACGTTGCATATTTCACCTTCGCCCGCGCCTGATCGCCAAGAGGAAAGTCTGATGGAGCAGCACTACGACCTGGTCATGGTGGCGTACTCGTTCGTGATCGCCACGCTCACCGGCTACTGCGGTATCGAAATGACGGCGCGGGTGCGGTCAGCCGCGCCGGATCAGAAGGGGCGGTGGGTGGTGGCCGGAGCCTTTGCCTTTGGCACGGGTGTGTGGGCCATGCATTTCATGGGCATCGCCGCGATGACTATCGGCGCACCGGTGAGCTTCGATCTGCCCATCACCGTAGCCTCATGGCTGGTAGCGGTGGTGGTGAGCGCGATCGGGTTCTATGTGATCCGCAATGGTGTCCGTTTGTTTACCTGGTTGATCGCCTCGGTACTCATGGCTACTGGCGTCTGCCTGATGCATTACGGCGGCATGTACGCCATGCGCATGCTGCCGGCCATCGAATACCGGCCGCTGCTGTTCTGGGCGTCGGCCGGTATCGCGCTCGGTGCGAGCGGTGCGGCTTTGCTGATCATGACCTGGCTGCGCACCAGCCATCATTGGACACATGTGGCTTTGCGCCTGGTTGCCGCGGTGGTGATGGCGGTTGCGGTAACCGGGATGCACTACACGGGTATGGCGGCAGCGATGTTCGCGCCGGGCGCGTACTGCTCACCGGGCAACCAGCTCAGCGAGGCCTGGACGATCCTGGGGCTGGTGATGGTGGGGACCGCCGTGGTCAGCTTGTCGCAGTGGTGGGCTTTGCTTAAGTAGGCTAGATGCTCTAATTAGAGTGCTTTTCTGGATAATCCATCCAGATGACGGTGGCTGATCTTTCTCCGTATGCCGACTAGACTGAGTTTCCTACGCCAAAGGAGACCGCTATGTCCGCCCCGACTCTCAATGACAAAGTCGCCGTTATCGCTGGTGGTGGCAAGAACCTAGGTGCCCTGATTGCATCGCAGTTCGTCGACGCTGGTGCAAAGGGCCTGATATTGCATTACAACAGCGATTCATCGAAGGCCGATACACTCAAGACTGCGGCGGCCCTGACGGATAGAGGCGCAGACGTAATCACCTTTCAAGGGGATTTGTCTGTCGTGGAGAACAACGCAAAGCTGTTTGACCTAGCCAGGTCGCGCTTTGGCAAAGTCGATATCGCCATCAACACGGCGGGCGTGGTGATCAAGAAGCCGATTCTCGATGTTACCGAGAGCGACTACGACAAGAGCTTCGCGGCAAACTCCAAGGCAGCTTTTTTCTTCATTCAGCAAGCCGGCCGAACTCTCGAAGAGCGCGGAAGCATTGTTACGATTGTAAGCTCGCTGCTTGCGGCCTACACACCTTTCTACAGTATCTATCCAGGCAGCAAGGCTCCGGTCGAGCATTACACGCGTGCGGCATCGAAGGAATTTGGCGACCGGGGTATTTCCGTGAATGCCGTAGGCCCCGGGCCGATGGATACTCCGTTCTTCTACGGTCAGGAAAACGCCGATTCGACCGCCTACAACAAGGCTGGTGCGGCGCTAAGCAAGTACTCTCGTACAGGCTTGACCGATATCGAAGACATCGCGCCCTTGATTCGGTTTCTCGTCACCGAGGGGTGGTGGATTACGGGGCAGACCATATTTGCCAACGGTGGCTACACGACGCGATGATCCCTTATTGCAAGGAGCTAGGACATGCACACGCTGTTGGTGATCTCAGGAGGCCTTGTGCTGATGGGGCTATTTCTGCTGTTCGGCAGTCTATGGGGTGGCAATGACTCCACGTCCCTTGCAACGGCGCTGAAGGTCTTCATTCCCGTATGGCTGCTAGTAACCATTGCCAACCTGTGGATTGGCGTGGCTCGTGCGGGGTATACCGTGCGAGAAGAGCTGCCCGTGCTGCTGATCGTGTTTCTGATACCTGCCGCAGTGGCAGCCGTCGTATCGTGGAGACTATCCAGGGGATAAAGCGGATGGTTTGTCGTAGAAAGTGCTGAATGGATAAGCTCAATCAGTATCGGGTATTCGCGCAAGTTGCCGAGTTGGGCAGCTTCATCAAGGCTGCCTACGCGCTAGGGTTGCCACGGGCTTCGGTGTCCGCTGCGATCCAGCAACTTGAGTCCGAAGCCGGTACCTGCCTGCTCCATCGCACCACGCGCCAGGTGCGACTGACCGATGATGGCGCTCGATTGCTTGACCGCGTGCGTCCCTTCCTCGCGAATGCCGAAGAGTTGGACCAGCTCTTCCACGCCAGCCATCGATCTGTTTCGGGACGCCTCAACGTGGATGTCCCGAGTCGTATCGCCCGCAGGCTCATTGCCCCCGCGCTGCCGGCATTCTTACGTCGTTACCCGCAGCTTGAACTAGCTGTGGGCTCAGCGGACCGATTCATCGACCTGGTAAAGGAGAGCGTGGATTGCGCTGTGCGCATCGGTACGATCCCCGACAATAGCCTGGTGGTCGAGCGCCTCGGCGAGATTGCGCTCATCAACTGCGCCAGTCCGGGTTACCTGCGTGAATGCGGCGTCCCGACAAGTCCCGGCGACTTGTCCAGAAATCATTGGATAGTGGGCTACGCCCCGACATTACCTGGGCGCGAGCTTGCCTGGGAGTTTGGAGGCTCCGACCAGGAGCTATCGGTCGCCGTGCGGAGCCGGGTCACCGTCAACAATGCGGAGAGCTACATCGCTTGCTGCGTGGCCAGTGTCGGACTGACTCAGATCCCGCGCTTTGACGTTCAGCATCTTCTGGACAGAGGCGAGCTGGTAGAAGTGATGCCGGACTTCAGGCCAGCCCCGATGCACGTGTCGCTGATCTATTCCCACCGCAGGCAGCGTTCGCGTCGACTCGTCGCTTTCACCGAGTGGTTCAGCATGCTGATGAAACCGCACCTTGAGCCTGACGTATCGAAAGTCTCTTTTTGAGAAACGGCTCCCACGGCAACGGGTACTCACTCTTTAATCGGAAGCGAACGGTGCCACGCCTCGGTTGCCTCGTCGCGCCGCGAAAATCATCTGGAGGATGTTTCGCGGACGTGGCCAGCGGTCGAGGTCGACAAATGAATTGAGCATCCGCTTTGCCGCCTCATTGGCCAACACGACGTTCTGAGACATCTCGTCGGAGTACGTGGACGTTTACGGCTTCTTCTACGACATCGACATGGGCGAGCTGACGGAGTTCGTGCGGGATGTAGCCCGGACAGCGGCGGCCTGACCGGCTGGAAGAGACGTTTCTTCAAGCCAATACACCTCGATTGAAGAAACAATCCCTGCTTATCCACCACTCTTCGGGCGTAGGCGCTGCCTCGTCCGCTTTCGTCATATCAGGAGCGTTGTATGGACGGCACGATCACCACGAAAGACGGCGTAACGATCTACTACAAGGATTGGGGTACGGGCCAGCCGCTCGTCTTCAGTCACGGGTGGCCGCTCTCAGCCGATGACTGGGACACGCAGATGCTGTTCTTCCTGAGCAAGGGCTTCCGCGTGATCGCTCATGATCGTCGTGGGCACGGCCGATCGAGCCAGACCGAAGACGGCAATGACATGGACCACTACGCTGCCGATCTCGCCGCGCTTACGGAACACCTCGACCTGCGTGACGCGGTGCACATCGGGCATTCCACCGGTGGCGGCGAAGTGGCACGTTACGTGGCGAAGTACGGCCAGGATCGTACGGCGAAGATTGCCTTGCTCAGCGCCGTGCCTCCGATCATGGTGAAGACGGCCTCGAACCCGGACGGGTTGCCCATCGAGGTCTTCGATGGCCTGCGTGCAGCGCTGGCAGCCAATCGGGCGCAGTTCTACCTCGACGTGCCGTCCGGCCCCTTCTACGGATACAACCGGCCCGGCGCGACGCCGTCGCAGGGCATCATCAACAACTGGTGGCGGCAGGGCATGATGGGTGGCACCAAGGCCCACTATGACTGCATCAAGGCGTTCTCGGAGACCGACTTCAACGACGACCTGAAGAAGATCGACAAATCGGCGCTCGTCCTCCACGGCGACGACGATCAGATCGTTCCGTATAAGGACGCCGGTGTACTTTCGGCCAAGGTCCTGAAGAACTCCACGCTGAAGATTTATCCGGGCTTCCCGCATGGCATGCCGACGACGCATGCCGATACGATCAACGCGGATCTGCTGGCGTTTATCAAAGCCTGACGTTCGGGCATGCTAGTGTCTTTGCGGCCCGGGGTGTTGAACACACCTGCGGGCCGCGATGCGTTTGAGAGCCCGTAGTTTCCCGTGGTTTTACGCAGTGTTCTGCGTCATACGCAAGTTATCGCCGAGCATTCATTGACGCCGTGAGTCAAGGTCCTGGCGCGATGCGCTGGCTTGCATCATGAGATGCCGACGTTCCCATGGGCAGACGAACAAGCGGGTGTCGGCAAACTGACGCGTCGCCTCATTGGCGATCGGAAGTGGCCTGGTTTCGATCGTGTCAGGCAACTTGGCACGGGCATTGCTGACGTGGATAACCACCCAACAGAGGCATTCGCAAATGACTACGATCAGTTCGTCCACCAGCGTCAATCCGATGCCCACGATGCACGTTCGTGGCGGCGGGCACGGTGGACATGGCGGCAAGGGGCTTCTCTCCACCGATACCGACTCAACGACGGATCCGTTCACCGACAGCCTGACCGCTGCCACATCGACCACGGCAGACGCTACGACCACCGCGGCAGGCACGCCTGCGACGGCGACTACGGCTGCTTCGGCTCTGAACTCGACCGTGGCGGCACAGCTGCAGAACCTGCTCGGTATTGCTTGACCACAACAGGCCGCTCAGGAGAACCCTGAGCGGCCTGTTGCGTTGGGCCACGCCAGGCGATGTTCCTCAAGGGTGGTGGCCTTATGGCCCATCAGCCACATATGGCCCGGCGGAACGCGCTGCTAGGCTGGGGTCCCTAGCTTGTCTGAAGGACCACCATGCTCCGTCGCCTCGCCTTGTTCGGTCTGTTTCTTCCTTTGGCTGTCCATGCCGGCAACCCGTCGGTGGAGAGCTGGTTGCTGAAGACCGATATGTGGGGCAACACCGCCTACCAGACCCTCACGCTCAGTCAGGATGGCAACGCCGTGAGCGGCACGTTCGATGGCGACAAGCTGGTAGGAACCCGTCACGGCAACCTCCTGGATTTCACTGTCACCGACTCCAGCAACGCGACCTACCATCTGAAAGCCACGGTAGACGGCGCGGGCATGGCGGGTATCGCGGATGATCCCGACACCAACGCTCCGGGCAAACGCGTGACCCATGCGTTTACCGGGCATCGCCTGCCGGAGCGCACGAGTAGCTCGCCCAAGGTCTACACCTTCACCCCGAAAGACTATGCCAACGAGTTCTCGGCCAGCCGCACGCCTGTACTGACCGTCTGGCCGGGCGACAGCATCCACACGCGAACGATCGACTCGGGTGGCGTGGACGAGAAGGGCAACACGGTGGCGTTGTTCGGCAATCCCCAGGTGGGTCCGTTCTACGTGATGTCGGCCGAACCGGGCGATACGCTCGCCGTCCATATCAAGCGTCTGCGACTCAACCGGGATTATGCGGACAGTCTCGATAGCATTGTCGGGCCGGCACTGGGGCAATCCCTCGCAGGCAAAGCCCAGGAGCTGGGCAAACCGGTGCGCTGGAAGCTGGATATCGCCCAGGGAGTGGCTACTCCGATGAGCCAGTCGTCCGCGTTGACACATTACAGTGTCCCTGTCCGGCCGATGCTCGGCGGCATGGCCGTGGCTCCTGGCTTCGGTTCACCGGCCATGTCCACGGGCGATACCGGTCGGTCCGGCGGCAACATGGATTTCAACCAGGTTGTCGAAGGCAATACGGTCTACCTGCCGGTATACCAGCCCGGCGCGCTGTTGTACGTCGGCGACGCGCATGCCCTGCAAGGCGATGGCGAGACCTCGCAGTACGCATTGGAGACATCCATGGACGTCGAGCTTTCGGTAGACGTGATTCATGGAAAAACGGTGCAGATGCCGCGCATCGAATCGCCAACCCAGATCATGGCGCTGGGGCAGGCGGGGTCCATCGACGAAGCCACGCGCGCGGCGACGACCGGTCTGATTAAATGGCTCGCTCAGGACTACGGGCTGACGCTGTCCGAATCGGCGCAGGTATTGGGTAGTGCTGTTCATTACTCTGTCGCCAATCTCGCTGGCCGGAGCGTCGGAGTCGCCGCAAGCCTGGACAAAGCGTTGCTATCGCAGCTGGCGAAGCCGGCTCAGCCATAACAACCGGCTACGCCCCAAAGAGCACTCACAGGTGCCTCGTCGTGTAGGAGCCGGCTATGCCGGCGATCCAGCGGCAGTGGGCCAGGTGTTGTAGGAGCCGGCTATGCCGGCGATCCCGCGGCAGCGGGCCAGGTTGCGGCGAGCACCTTATCGCCGCTGAAGCGGCTCCTACAGGAGGTTCGGCTCGGCCATGAAGCTTGTCTTTGCCCATCAGTTACGAGCGATTGCGGCGCTGTCGGTCGTCCTGAATCATTACTGGGGAATCTTCTTCGTGCCGGCCGTGCGCGCGATCGTCGGGGTACCTGCAAGCTTCGTCCCGATGCAACCGGGATACACACGGCACGTGCTGGCGCCCGCGACCGGCGGGTTTCTCTACGGTGCTTTCGGTGTCGGCGTGTTCTTCCTGATCAGCGGCTTCGTCATCCCCATCAGTCTGAGGAATCTCTCGACCGGGCAGTTCCTGGTACGGCGGTTTTTCCGTATCTATCCCGTCTACTGGTTTTGTCTGCTGATCAGCCTGGTCATGTACGCCGTCAGTTCGTGGTACTGGTCGACGCCGCTTTCCGACCGGGTGACCTGGCCCTTTATAGCGCGCAATCTTCCGCTGCTCCATAGCGCGGCGGGCATACCGTCACTGGACTTCGTCTGTTGGTCGTTGGCGGTCGAGGTGAAGTTCTACGTGGTATTCGCTTTGATCTTTCTGTTCGGAAAGAACGCCCATCAGGTCGTCATGCTTTCCATCGGGTTCCTGACGCTGTGTTGCATCGGCGCGTACGTCGCCACGCATGGCCTGAATCCAGAATCGTTCTTCTCATATCTGATTTCGGACATGAAGTTCATGAGCTTCATGTTCCTTGGTAGTTTGTTCTATTACGTGCTCTACGACGAACTCGATGCGGGCGTGGCGTTCGGTTATGGATTGATCATTTTCAGTTTGTTCGTGGCGATCGGTTCGTTCTACGAACAGCATCTTTTCGGCCCCCTGGTAAAGAACTACACCTACGCCCTTGTACTGTTTTCAGCGTGCTATCTGCTCAGAAGCCGATTCAGGAAAAACCGAATCCTCGACTTCCTGGCGGACATCAGCTTCCCTCTGTACCTGGTTCATTCGATGATCGGATACGTAACCATGCCGATACTGATCGACCAGGGCATGCCTTACGGGTTTGCATGGCTGACGTGCGTGGGTTTGGCTGTGCTTGTCGCCGGTCTTGTCCATAAGTACGTCGAATTGCCTGTGAATGCCTTTGGCAGGAAGTTGACATTCGAAACTTCCTGCAGCAGCATGTGGAAAGGTTCGGACATCTAAACGTCCCGTTCCCCGGACACATCGCGAGGCAACACCATCTTGATCCCGCAGCAGCTCACCAACACGCATTCCACGGCCGTCGCTTCGTCGATCGCTGCGTGTTGTTGTTGCCGCACTGCCTGATCCGCCAGCGCTAAGGCGCTGAGCCCAACCGCCACCAGGCGGTTCTCTACCCGGTCCCACGCGCCCCCGCGCGGCTCGAAGCCGCGTCGTCACGGCGTTGCCTGAAGAAAACGAAGGAATACCCCATGAGGCATCCCCAGCCCTCGCGCGTCGCCCTGTCCGTGCTGATCGCGGCCGTCCTGTACACCCATGCAACCCAGGCCCAGGACAAACCCACGGGCGATAGCGGCGACTCGGCCACGAAATTGCAAACCGTCGTGGTCACCGGGACCCGCTCGGTCAACCGTAGCCAGAGCAGCTCCCTGTCACCGATCGATGTCGTTTCCGCGCAGGATCTGCAGTCCTTCGGTGATACGCAGCTCGGCGCGGTGTTGTCCCGTCTGGCTCCATCGCTCAACTTTCCCCGTGCCCCAGGGAACGATGGCTCGGGTATCGTGCGTCCGGCCGCATTGCGCGGTCTATCACCGGATGAAACGCTGGTCCTGGTGAACGGAAAGCGCTGGCACACGGGCGCGCTCCTGAACCTGCAGGGCGCTCTTGGCCGCGGCTCCGCACCAGCCGATCTCAACGCCATTCCCCTTTCAGCCATCGATCACATCGAGATCCTGCGTGATGGTGCCTCGGCGCAATACGGTTCGGACGCGATTGCAGGCGTGATCAACATCGTGCTGAAGGGTGCCGCGGGGCCCGGGACCAACGAGGCCAGTATCACGGCCGGCCGATACAGCGCCGGCGACGGCAAGCAGTGGCAGGGCGAGGCCAGCCTCGGCGTTCCACTAGGGGGCAACAAGGGCTGGGCACGCCTGAGTGTGGTCGACGGGCACGCGGACGCCACCGATCGCGGCGGCCGCGACTATCGTGATCCCACCTCGCCGGTGTACGGCCAGCGCACCCAGCGCATCGGCGAGCCGGACATTACTACCCACCAGGCCTTGTTGAATGTCCAGTACGCACTGGCGTCGAATGTGGACTTCTACGCTTTCGCCGATACCAGTAGCCGCGAAGGCACGTCGCCGGCACTCTTTCGTACGTACAACGGCTCGCGCAACGTGCCGTCCATCTATCCAGACGGCTATCTGCCGCTCAACGACGTGCGTTCGATCGACAGCGCCGTTGTGGCTGGCGTTCGCGGTACGACCGACAGCGGCTGGCGTTGGGATATCAGCGGCAATTACGGCCGCAACCGGGTGAGCATCGATCCGATCCATACGCTCAACGTTGACCTTGGTGCAGCCAGTCCCACCCGGTTCAACGCCGGCCGATTGATCGCGACACAGAAAGCCTTCGATGTCGACATCGCCCGGGACCTTACGCTGGGTTGGCTGGATAACCCGGTGACCCTCGCTTTCGGTGTCGAGTACCTTCACCAGGAGTACGAGATCGAACCGGGCGATCCGGCCTCGTACTTCGGGACCGGTTCACAGGGGTTTCCCGGCTTTCAGCCCGGGGATGCGGGAAAGCACAGCCGGCACGACGTTGCCGAGTACGTGAGCCTGGAGAATCAGATCACCGACAAGCTGAGTGGCTCGCTGGCCGTGCGTCATGAGGATTACACCGACTTCGGCAATACGACCTCAGGCACGCTGTCCGCGCGCTATGACTTTACCGACAGCTTCGCACTGCGCGGCACAGCCGGTACGGGTTTCCGTGCGCCGTCGCTGCCTCAGCAGTACTACTCCACCACGTCGACCAATGTGATCGGTGGTGTGCCGACGCAGATCCGCAACTTCGCAGTGAACGACCCGGTTGCGCAGGCACTGGGTGCCGAACCCCTGAAGGCCGAGAGGTCGCACAACTACACTCTCGGCGCGGTCTACGCGCCCGGCGCGTGGACGCTGTCGCTGGACCTCTACCAGATCACCATCGGTGATCGCATCGTTCCTTCCGAGAACCTTGTTGGCGATCAGGTGCAGGGTTATCTCCAAAGCCAGGGCTTCTCGAATATCCAGGGTGGCAGTTACTTCACCAACGCCTTGAAGACACGCACGCGAGGGGTCGATTTCAGCAGCGGGTATCGTCTTGACCTCGGAACGGCCGGCACCCTGCAGTTCACCGCCGCGTACAACCGCACCCACACCTCGATCCTGTCCGTTGCACCTAATCCGCCCGCGTTGGCGGAGAACGGACTGGAGCTGGTACGTGTAGGTCACATCGCGCAGGGTTACATCACGAACGGCGCGCCACGCGACAAGATTGCGCTGGGAACCGACTACGGCCTCGGCCACTGGAACTTCCACGGCGCACTGACCCGGTATGGCCAGTTCACCGTCAACCAGGACCCGGTCAGCAATCCCGGTTTCGACCAGGTCTTCCCGGCGCGCTGGTTACTGGACCTGTCGGCCAGCTATGCGGTCAGCGGCTGGACGTTCACCGCGGGCGCCGACAACCTCACCAATGTCTATCCGCAGAAGTACAAGACCGGAAGCGACGGCGCCGTGGGCGGTACGTGGCCGTATCCGGACTATTCACCGTTCGGCTACAGCGGCCGTTATCTGTATACGCGGGTCAGCTATCGCTGGTGACTTCGTAATCCTTGCGACATACCTCTCCGTACCAGACTTTTGGATGCTAGCCGCAGCCTGTGCTCGCCGCTAGGCTCGTCCGTGGCACCTTTCCCGGGGATGAGGAATGAGCAGCGTGGATATTGGCCGGACCTCATCGAGGGTCGTGCGGCCACCGTTTTACCTTGTCATGTCGTTGGCGATGGCTGCGGTCATCATCGCCGGCTTCTCGCGAACGGTGCCGGACGACTTTACGGCCGGTTCGAAGTTTCCGCTCCTGCTAGCGATTCACGGAGCGGTTTTCACCCTGTGGATCGTGCTTTTCGTCGCGCAACCGGCAATCGTCGCACGCGGCTCGCTCAAGCTTCACCGCCGGATCGGATGGATCGGTGCGATCCTCGCCTTCGCGATGCTCGTGATGGGGTTGGCCGCGACCCTGTATGCAATCCGCTTTAATGCCGTGCCTTCGTTCTTCCCACCGCCGTTGTTTCTGGTGATGAATACGATAGGTATCGTGGTCTTCGGTGGTCTTGTCGCCGCAGGCGTGATGCTGCGCAAGAAGGCCGAGTGGCATAAGCGCCTGATGCTTTGCGCCACCATTTCCATCCTCGGCCCTGGCCTCGGGCGGCTATTGCCGATGGACTCGTTTGGCCGGGCAGCACCCATAGTGATGTTTGCCGCGATCCTGGCATTCGGGCTGGCCGGGCCGATCTACGACCTGATCATCCGACGTCGCGTGCATCCGGCTTATATCTGGGGTGTATCCACGATCGTCGTCAGCATGGTCGCCACCGGGCCGCTCGCGTTCACAGCCGCAGCCAGCGCGCTCACGGCGTTCATTCGCACGGCATAGCCGCTCGCGTCGGAAAGTCACGAGGAAGAGCCGACCGCTCGACACGCGATCCGGACCGCTTGTCACGGGCGTCACGCCGTCCATCCTGTTGCACAGGACGCGTGCGCGATCTTGCCCTAGCGTTCCACCATGCACCCGACTGACGGCACTGTTCTGGACGTGGAACGCCTCGCATACTTGGCCCGTTCCGCCGGGGAGACTGCCGTGACCGATCCTATGACATGGCCAGCATGGAAAAAGTGGGGCCTCGCGCTGACCCTGTGGACGGTACTTGCCGTGTCCTACGCGGCGAGCGCGGTGATTTCCGCCCGCGCGGAAGGCCACAGTGCTGGCTGGGGCAGGCCGCTCGTCTGGACCTTCATCGACTTCTACCTGTGGATGTTCATGACGCCACTGGTTGCCTGGCTTGGCCGGGCGACCGCCAAGGGAAACTGGGGACGGTTCTTTGCCATCCATGTGCCGGCCGGCCTGCTTCTGGCGACGGCCCAGGTCCTGCTCACACTGACGCTGTACTGGTCGATCTGCGGACCATCGCCTTCGATGAAGGACATGACCTTCGGTGCCTTCGTGCTCATGCAGTTCGTCTACAACGCCCATTTGAGTTTCATTACTTACTGGGTGTTGTTGGTGCTGCTTCGTGCGATCGACTCGCAGCAGCGTCTACGCGACGAGCGGCTGCGTAACTCACATCTGGAAACGCAGCTCGTCCAATCCCAGTTACAGACGCTACGCGTACAACTGCAACCTCATTTCCTCTTCAATACGCTGAACGCCATTTCGGCGCTGGCGCTTGCCGATCCTATGCAGGCGCGCCTGATGATTTCGCGGCTCAGCGATTTTCTCCGGCTCACGCTTGAAGAACGGCATGCGCAACAGGTGCCGCTGTCACGTGAGCTCGAGTTCCTCGAGTGCTACCTCGGCATCCAGCAGGTGCGCTTCCAGGACCGGCTGGTTACCCATATGGATGTGGCCGGCGACACGGTGCGTGCGCTCGTGCCCAATATGATCCTGCAGCCACTCGTAGAGAACGCCCTGCGTCACGGCCTCCTGGACAAGCCCGAGCGAGGCACCCTGCATATCGTGACGCGTCGCCATGGCGACGACCTGCATGTACAGGTCGACGACGATGGGCTGGGTCTACCGCCGGAAGGTGCCAAAGACGGCATCGGACTGGGCAACACGCGAACACGGCTGGACATGCTCTTCGGCGGTTCAGCCACACTCGAGCTGTCACGGCGCGCCGATGGCGGCACACGCGTCGAAATGCGCTTTCCGTACCGGGAGCAGGTGGCATGAGCGCGCCCGCCATCCGTGCGTTGCTTGTCGACGACGAAATGCTGGCTCGCCTTGCGCTCCGCCAGGCGCTGGCCTCGCATCCGGACATCGCCATCGTGGGTGAGTGCGGCAACGCGGCTGAGGCGAAGCAGGCCATCGCGGCACTGGAGCCGGAACTCCTTTTCCTGGACATCCGCATGCCCGGGATGGACGGCTTCCGCCTTCTGCACGGGATGCAGCGAAGTGCGTTGCCGATGATCGTCTTCGCGACGGCGTACGGCCAGCATGCCTTGCGAGCATTTGACGCGAATGCCATCGACTACCTGCTGAAGCCGATCGACCAGGCCCGGTTCGACCAGGCCATGTGTCGGGTACGTCAGCACTGGCAAGGCCTGAACGTCGCCCCGACGACCGCGGCGACGTCGTACCTGCAACGGATCAGCGTGCCTAGTGGCGAACATATCCGCGTTATCGCAACCGCGGACATCGACTGGATCCGCGCGGATGGCAACTACGTGCGCATTCATGCCGCCGGCACATCACACCTGCACCGCGAACCGTTGACCGGATTGCTGGCGACGCTCGACCCCGCGCGATTTCTCCGCATCCACCGAGGCATTGTGGTGAATGTGGACCGGATCGCCGAAGTGCATCCGCTCTTCCAGGGGAGTGCCGAAGTGGTGCTTCATGACGGCACCCGGCTCAATCTCAGTCGCCGTTTCCGCGCCAGTGCACGCCATGCATTGGGCATGAGCTGACCGCTCACAGCGTGCCGCATACCGCTCGTCCCCAATGCGACACCATCGATCACATTTCACATGCGGGGCCGCTCGCGAAGGCTCATCGTTGATAGGGAAAAAACACACCCTGTGACGAGGAACCAGTCATGCGATCGAGCACCTACATCCTGACGACTACGCTTTTTCTCGGCCTCATCGGCGCCACGGCGATGGCCGGCGAGCTCCTGGCCCCCGGCGTCATCTCCACGGGGCTGCAGGAGACATCCGCCGCGGTGACGCCGGACGGAAAGACCGTGTACTTCATGCGTTCGGACTTTGCAGAGAAGGACGATACGATCCTTGTATCGCATCGCGACGGCAAGCAATGGTCGATCCCGGAGGTCGCCTCGTTCTCCGGGCAGTGGCACGACTCGGAGCCGGCCATTTCTCCGGACGGCAAGCGCCTGTACTTCGTGTCGAACCGTCCTGTGCAAGACGGCGGTACGGCGCTTATCGCGGAGCTGGGCGGCAAGCAGTTCCCGGGCACGAACCTCTGGTATGTGGAGCAGCAGCCGAACGGTCAGTGGGGTGCGCCGGTGCATGTCGATGGCGAAATCAACGACGGTGCGCAGATCTACAACCCTTCCATCGCCGCCAACGGCAATATCTACTTCTCCGCCCACCGTCCTGATTCGGGCAAGCTCTACCAGATATACGTCGCACGCCGCACGCCAACGGGCTACGCGCCACCGGAACGTGTCGAACTGGGTGACGTGGCGCAGAACCGTATGGACCCGGGTATCGATCCCCAGGAGCGTTACATCGTGTACGCGGGTAACGAGGGTGATTCGGCCGGCAGCGCGGATATCTACATCAGCTTCCGTGGCCCGGACGGGAAGTGGGCCAAGCCGGAGCGGTTGCCGGGAGACATCAACAGCACATCGCTGGACATCGCTCCGGCACCTGGTCGCGTCTTCGGCGAGCTCTACCTGTCGAGCAACCGCTCCGATGCTCCGCGCTATCCGAAAGCACGCGACGACCTCGCCTCGCTGCAACATCGATTGTCCTCACCCGAGAACGGCTCGCGCAATATCTGGCATTTCGATATTTCGCTGACGTTGAAGGACCATGGTCTGGACCACTGAGATGGCACGTCGTCAACGATCAACGTGCGGCCGCCACGTCCGGGCGATCATGATCTGCTGGAAGCCTGTGGCCTGGGCCGAGGTTACCGAACCGGCGTGAGGCGCGCCGGTCAGCTGCCTTGCAACGCAGGTTCAGTCACGCGCAGCTTTTTGCCAGGACGGCTGGGCAGCGCATGCCGCCAGATACGCCAGATCACCTGGCCGAACTGACGGGGCAGGGAACCGGTGTTGTAGTGCTGGCCATAGCGCGCACAGATGTCCTTCACCTCGACGGCGATCGCGGCGTAGCGATTGGCCGGAAGGTCGGGATAGAAGTGGTGCTCGATCTGGTGGCTGAGGTTGCCCGAAAGCACGTTCAGCAGCTTGCCGCCGGCGATGTTGGATGAGCCGCGCAACTGGCGCAGGTACCAATGACCGCGTGATTCATTGCGGATCGACTCTTTCGGGAACACTTCGGCATCCGCGGTGAAGTGGCCGCAGAAGATGATGACGAAGGTCCAGATGCTGCGCAGTACGTTGGCGAGCATGTTGCCAAGCAGCACCGGCAGGAAGAACGGACCGGCCAGCAGCGGGAAAACGACGTAATCCTTGAGCAGCTGGCGGCCCATCTTGCGGCGCACCGGGCGGAAATCCTCGCGCATCTGCGCGGTGGACTTCTTGCCGGCGAACCAGCGACCCACGCGAAGCTCCTGGATCGCCACGCCCCACTGGAACAACACCATGAACACCATGGCGATGATCGGCTGCATCAGGTAGAACGGACGCCAGCGCTGCTCGGGGAAGATGCGCAGCAAGCCGTAGCCGATGTCGTCATCCATGCCGCGCACATTGGTATAGGTGTGGTGCTGGAAGTTGTGCGTCTTGCGCCAGTTGTCACCGGTCGCGACGATGTCCCACTCGTACGTGTGGCCGTTGAGCTTGGGATCGTTCATCCAGTCGTACTGGCCGTGCATGACGTTATGACCGAGCTCCATGTTCTCGAGGATCTTGGACAGGGCCAGCAGCACGACGCCGGCGATCCACGCGGGAATCAGCACGCTGTGTACGAACGCACCGAGGAACAGGAGTGCGCGGCCGGCAATGCCGCACCAGCGCACCGAGGCGACGATTTTCCGGATGTACTTCGCGTCACGCTCGCCGATGTCGGCGGTGACCCGGGCGCGGATGGCATCGAGTTCATCGCCGAAAGCCTGCAGTTCAGCGGACGAGAGAGTGCGGTTGCGGACACGGCTCATAGGGATACTCAGAGGTCCAGAATCAGGTCGGTGCTCGGCGCGCTGATGCACAGGCGCACTTGCGAGGAAGGTTCGCTGCTGAGATCACCGGTAAGGAGTTGGCGCGTAGTGCCGGACTGGCGGCCGCAGGCGCAGGTATTGCAGATACCCATGCGGCAGCCATGGCGCGGACGAAGCCCCTGCGCTTCGAGACCTTCCAGCAGAGACTGTCCGCGCGACAGTTGCAGGGTGCGGCCGCTGCGCGCGAGACGTACCTCCACCTCACCTTCGTTGCTGGTAGCGGCGGCGGCCGGCATGCTGAAGGCTTCGGCGTCGAAGTGCGCGACCTGGCCGTCCAGACGGCTGCGCGCGGCCTGCACGAAGCCGCCGGGACCGCAGGCCAGCACGCGACGGTCGGCCAGCGCGGCGATCGCATCGAGCGGCACGGTGTCGACGCGCGGATTCGGTTCGGCCCCGTCGCGGGTCAGCAGGTATCGCACGTGCAGACGCGGGTGCGTGGCGGCCATCGCGTCCAGCTCGTCGACGAAGCACAGCTCGTCGCGGCTGCGCGCCCAATACATAAGGTCTACCTTCACCGGCATTCCGCGCGCGGCCAGCGAGCGAAGCAACGCGCGCATTGGCGTGATGCCGCTACCGGCAGCCAGGAGCAACAGGTCGTCGGTCTTTTCCGGCAGCACCATCTCGCCAAAGGCGGTATCCAGCGCAACCACGTCACCGATGCGGGCGTCGCGGGCGAGATGCCCGCTCACCAGGCCACCGGTGATCGCCTTGACGGTGATCGCCAGGCTGCCGTCGTCGAGGGGGGTGGGACTATAGCTGCGCACCAACCGTCGGCCGTCGATCTCCACGCCAACGCTGACGTGCTGCCCGGGGAGCATGCCCTGCCAATGGCGATTGGGCCGGAGCACCAGCGTGACCGCGTCGCGGCTGGCCTGGGAGCGGGATACGAGCCTCGCCAGTGGTTGTTCCAGGGTCCACAGCGGGTTGAGCCGGGTAGCCCAGAAGTCGAACAGGGCCGGCGAGGCCACGTGCCGGGCCAGACGGAGGGGCCACGAGGGCCGCGGGGCGAGTATCGCGTTCATATGGGGCCACTATACGCATGAACGCACACCTGTGTATACAGTTGTGCATTCGGCTGGACGGGTTATGATTCAGGCCACGCCCCTTACCGACGCCTCATGACCTCGATCATCCTGACCCCGTCATCCGACCTTCCGCTGCCGCGGAAACCGGCTATCGCGCGTGAGGACCTGATCATCGCCGCCCTGAAGCTGATCGGGCCGCACCGCAGTCTGTCGACGGTGAGCCTGCGCGAGGTGACCCGCGAAGCCGGCATCTCGCCGAACAGCTTCTATCGCCAGTTCCGCGACATGGACGAGCTGGCTATTGCCCTGATCGACCTGGCCGGCCGCTCGCTGCGCACCATCATCGGCCAGGCGCGCGAGCGCGCCACCTCCACCGATCGCAGCGTGATCCGCGTGTCGGTAGAGACGTTCATGGAACAGCTGCGCGCGGACGACAAGCTGCTGCATGTGCTCCTGCGCGAAGGTGCGGTGGGCTCGGATGCCTTCAAACAGGCAGTGGAGCGTGAACTGAGCTACTTCGAGGACGAGCTGCGGGTCGACCTGATCCGGCTGGCCGCCGCCGAGCACGCCAGGCTGCACGAGCCTGCACTGGTGTCCAAGGCGATTACCCGCCTGGTGTTTGCCATGGGCGCCGTGGCGATGGACCAGCCGCCCGAGCGCGACCCTGAGCTCATCGAAGAGATCTCGCAGATGCTGCGCATGATCATTACCGGTGCTCGCGTCCTGGATAACTCGCCGTCCTGAACCTGGCGGTCCATCCACGCGCAGAATCGGCAGGTTCCTGCCTGGCCCGGTGACTCGACCTCCCGCCAACGCCATGATGACCTTTGGGACAGGGAGAACACATGCCAGGCCACCATCGATCACTGCACGCGGCCGGAGAGAAGACGGCGGCCCTCCATCTCGACAACGAGGAACTGGCCACGCTTCGGCAGCTCGACGACACGAGCTTCCTGGCTATAGGTCGTCTCGACTGCGCGGTGTGCGAGCGTCTGGCCCGACTCGGGCTCGCGCACAGGGAAGTGGACAATTATTGGAAGATCACGCCTGCGGGACGCCGTGTCGTTCTCGGTAAAGAAGCCAACCGCGTAAAAAACTAGTGGCTGACGTACACCGGGATGTCCGCGCTCAAGAGTACCTTAGCGTTTCACGGCCGAGCACCCTGGGCGACGGACAGCTATAGCGCCTGTCTCCCTTCGCGCGCGAGCGTCAGATCGTTGAATTTTCTCCGCTCAACCAGCGCATCGATCTTGCCGTCGGTACCGCGGCGAAAGATAAAGAGATTCCTCTCGTCGTCGCTGCCCATGAAGACATCGCCGCCCAAAGGCTGCAATACGTTGGGCGCGCCGCCAGCGTGTGTCGTGTAGCTGAGCTCGCCATCCCGGTTCACGACCGTCCATGCTCTCGTGGGAGCGTAGCGATAGGTCCCGGCATAGTCTTCGGCATGCACGTTTTTCACGACGAGCTTTGGCGGTTCGGTCGGCAGCGTCACATCCGCGTAGCCGACGAGCTTCCAGTCGTCGCCTTCCTTCACGTAGGTCAGCAAAGCCTGGTAGCGCACCGTGAACTTCTGACCGAAGACGGTCTCTCGTTCGTATTCCTCCACCTGCAAGGTCGCGTTGCTTGCATGCTGGGTCGCATGCGGGTCGCGAAGCTCGATGCTGCCCGAAAAGCCTTCCGGGAAGGGGTGGAGGGACGCGATGGTATCCGCCTTGTGCGTGACCCGCCCGAACTCGTCGACCAGCACGGCATCGTCGGCAAGAATCCGCTGCCATACTGCCTTGTCACCTTTCGGGATGGCGTCTACGAGGGCCTGCGTGGACGCGACCAGCTGCCTGGTCAGTGCCGCGGGGGCGTCCGCTGCAGATACGGGGAGGCAGCAGGTCAGCAGGGGAAGCATGCACTGAGCAAGGGTGCGCGGCGCCATATGAGCCTCGTCAGGGAGAGAGCCGGGATCTCGTGAGTAAGCTTCAGTCCTGGGCTTCGTCCTTTGCAAGGACCAGTGCAAGGATGAGCACGGCCGCACCGGCAAGGGCCAGGGGCGGAGCAAGCCCCCATCGCAAGACCATGAATGCGCCGAGAGCGGCACCGACGAACAAGGACAGGACCGCACGCAGTCGCCGGCCGAGGTTCTGTCCCGGGCCGCCGGCGAGGCGGGAGTCCGCGGCAAGCCCCGTAATGGTGCGGGTGACCACCGTCGTGGTCAGGTCGGGAACGTTCAACTGCCGTACTGTCGCGTTGCGCGCCCCCATGGCAATGGCGACCAGGGCGATGAGGGTAAGACGCAGGCCCGGGGCGGTATCCGACGGAGCGGCGAGTGCGCAGGCCGCCGCTATCCAGAGTAGGCTGGCTTCGATCGTGGCGGAGACGATGAGCCAGCGCCGCCGGCTGCGATTGACGAAAAATCTGCCGAGGCGCCCGGCGGCCAGTGCGCCCAGGGTGAAGGTGAGGAGCGCGAGGATATAGAGCTCCCACTGGAACCCGTGGGCACCTGCGGCGGCGAAGCCCAGAAAGACGACATTGCCGGTCATGTTTGCCGTGAACACCTTGCCCAGGCCGAGCACGCTCGTCGCATCGACGATACCGGTGGTCAGCGAAAGCAGGGTGAGCAGGACGACCAGCGGGTCTCGATCGGTCATGGCTGCCGGCGTGGCCATGGGCGTCAGTCCAGGGGCGCCATGTCGAACAGCAACACTTCACCGTCGATACCATCGTCAATCACCACGCGATTCTCGGCGGTGATCTTCGCAGCGTCACCCGCCGATAGCGGATGGCCGTTGACGTGCACCGTGCCGCGCACGACGTGCACGTACACCAGGCGTTCGTAGTCGATGTTGTGGTGGGCTGTTTCGTCCGGACCGAACAGGCCGGCGTAGATGCGTACGTCCTGGTGCACGGTGACCGAGCCGTGTTCGCCGCTCTGGCTGGCGACGAGGCGAAGCTTGCCGCGCTTCTCGATATCAGGGTAGGTCTTCTGTTCGTAGCCGGGTTTCAGGTGCAGCTCGTTGGGGATGATCCAGATCTGCAGGAAATGGGTGAGCGTCCTGGCGTGGTTTTCTTCCGAGTGGGTCACGCCACTGCCGGCAGACATGATCTGCACCTCACCCGGACGGATCACGACCTTGTTGCCCATGGAGTCACTATGGGCCAGCTCGCCTTCGAGCACGTAGCTGATGATCTCCATGTCGCGATGCGAATGCGTGCCGAAGCCGGCGCCGGCAGCGACCCGGTCTTCGTTGATGACGCGAAGCGGTCCGAAGTTCATGTGGTCCTCGTCGCGGTAGTCGGCGAACGAGAAGCTGTGATGCGAATCGAGCCAGCCATGGTTGGCGTGGCCGCGGTCGGCTGCGTGACGAATGACGAACATGGGCGAACTCCGGAGCGTGGAAGGGGATGGCCGGGTTTGCGGCCAGCATACCTGCGTACGTTAGCGGAGCAGATATGCAAGCTCTTGCACAAAGCACTGCTTTGCCAGCCGATGGCGGCGGAGTGTCACGAACCGGGTCTAAACTGGGCCGTCTTTTGCTAAAGGTTGCCCCGGTGACATTCCAGGAACCGATTGTCTCGTCCGGTGAACTGACCGCGCTGCGGTTGATCGATATCGCTTACACCATCGACCTCGTGCAAGCCCAGACGCTCTGGGCCGCGCGGGCCAGCAGTGCGTTCAGCCGTTCGTACCTGTCCAGCACACCGCCCAAGGCGGTGGCTTTTGGCGTGGCCCCCTTGTGGCTCGCCCTGGGCGAAGCGGAGTTGATTCTGGGATCGGGCCCTGTCGTGGTGCAGCTTTCCGTACGCCTCTACGATTTCGGCGTGGCGGCGCTGGCGGCGCGGGTCAAGGTCAAGAACCAGCCATGGAGCCAGTTTGTCGCCGACTTCGATGCACTCGATCGCCTGCTCGGACCGGCCGGTCCCCTGGACTTCTGGACGGAACTGCTCGCCCGCGTTCGCGACATCATTTCGCCCGCGCTCGACCGTCCCGCGATCGATACCTCTCTGGAGGAGGACTACCTGATCGGAACGGTGCATGCGTTCGACGAACCGATGGATGCCGCGGAGCTGAAGGAGCGGGTCGATCTGACCAGTCTGCTTTCCGGCGAAAAGCGGCGCCTGTCGCCGGCGGCCCGGAAGGAACTGATGTCGCGCAGTTTCTCTTACTACGCGGACGACCTAGTGGTGCTCACCTGGGATCGGGCCTTCATCTATGAGCCCCGTCGCGATTCCGACGTGGCCGATGTGATCGAAGTAGCCAACGCCCAGCTCGTCGAATTCCGCTACTACGACACCTTGCTCGACGACGAACTGCCGCGGATGTACGACCGCGTGGAGAATGCGCGCAGCGCCGCGTCGGTCTTCGCGTCGCGACGCTTTGCCAACCTGGCCCGCCGGCTCTATACGCTCGTTGCCGAGGTGACCGAACTGACCGAGCGCGTGGACAACGCCTTGCAGGTCACCGAGGACGTCTACCTGGCACGCGTCTACAGCACCGCCCTGGGGCTGTTCCGCGTGCCGACGCTTGGTGCTTCAGTGGACCGCAAGCTCGCCATCATCCGCGACACTTACGCGGCGCTCTATGAGGAGGCCTCCAGCCGCCGGGCGGAGTTGCTGGAGATATCCATCGTCGTGCTGATCATGCTGGAAATCACCATTACCCTAGTGCGCGGCTGGTAGGCGATTCGCATTCAGCCTGAGTCCGTTGGCCTTGCAGACGTCGATGTCGCGGTAGACCTCGCTACGTCCGTCGCGAAAGGTCACCCGCACATCCCGGAGGCAGGTGCCGTCCGGTAGCCGTACCGTGGTCGAGGTGAGCCCACCCTGGAGCGGCTCGCGCAGGTCGATGGGCTCGTAGCCGGTCGCGTCCTTGTTGGCGACCTCCAGTGCAGTCACGCTGTCGAAGCTGGCATTGACGATACGGAACAGACGACCGGGACTCGCCTGGGGCTGGAAGTCGGCGGCGATGGCAGGGCAGGCTGCGGCGAGGACAGCCAGCACCGCGAAGGCGAAGGCAAGACGGACCGGTTTCGTGCGCATGAGGCTCTCCTTGGCTGATCGAGGCCTCAGGAAACCGGTTCGTGCGCCCGACGAAAAGCCTTTCGTGACGAATCGTCGTGGCACGCGGATGAATCGTAGTGGGTCATACGTCACGCTTCCCGACACCACGGCCGGGGCCTACCATGGGTCGCTATCCCAGCTCGGACGCATTGCCATGAAGGTTCGACTCGGTACCGCGCAGATCGGAATGGCACGCTACGTCGGCCTTTGGACCATCGTGGCCGTCGTGTTCGCCGAACAGCATTACCTGCAGGACGACCTCACGGGTCACACCTGGAGCATCTTCGACTATCTGCGCTGGTCGTTGATCCAGTGGTACACCTGGGCGGCGCTGGCTCCCCAGGTGTTTCGCCTGGCGGCGAGATATCCGATCCGCCCGCCGGTGCGATTGCGCGGCCTGGGCATGCAGCTACCCCTGAGCCTTGGCGTAACGATGCTGGCGCAGCTGATCGGAGCGTTCGTTTCGATATTTACCGAAGGCAGTTCGCTTGGCGAACAGCTGAACCAGTTCGTCGGCCAGCACTTCGCCATCGGTTTGCTCACCTACTGGGCCCTGTTCGCGATCCAGCAGGCCATGTACTTCCATGACGAGAAGACGCGGCGTGAAGTCGAGGCTGGTCGCCTGGCGACCGAACTCGCGCAGTCGCGCCTGCAGGCGCTGAAGTCGCAGTTGCAGCCACACTTCCTGTTCAACACGCTGCACGCCATCGCTACCTTGCTCAAGGAAGACGCGCTGTCCGCCGAAGACATGTTGCTCCGCCTGAGCGAACTGCTTCGTGCCTTCCTCGAAGATTACGATGGTCAGGAGATCAGCCTGCGGCGCGAGCTGGTGCTGTTGGACCTGTACCTCGGTATCCAGCAAATGCGCTTCAAGGATCGCCTGACCACGCGAATCTATGTGGCGCCCGATACGCTCGATTGCGCGGTGCCCAGTCTTATCCTCCAACCGATTGTCGAGAACGCCATTCGCCACGGTATCGGTGAACGGCTGGGTGTCGACTGTGTCGAGATCGAGAGTCGCCGCGACGGTGACACACTTCGCATCGAGGTGCGCAACCGCAACAGCACGCTGGAAAAGGACGGGCAGGCCATCGGTACGAGGGCAGGGCACGGTATCGGCCTCTCCAACACCGAGCTGCGCTTGCGCGAGCTATACGGCGATGCCGCCCATGTGCGCCTGGACATGATCTGGCCGGAGGGCGTGGTCTGCCGCATCCAGCTGCCGTTCCGCGAGGTCGAGGAGATCGACGACGCGCCCGAGGTTGTGACTGCATGACCATCACCGCGCTCGTTGTCGACGACGAACCACTCGCCCGCAGCGCTATCGTGCGCCTGCTGCGCGACGATCCGGAGATCGACATACTCGAAGAGTGCGGTGACGGCGTCTCCGCTGTGCAGGCGATCCGCAACCAGTCGCCGGACCTGGTTTTCCTCGACATCCAGATGCCCGGTATTCATGGCATGGATGTCGTCGCGACGATCGGCGCGGCTCGCATGCCTGCCACCGTCTTTGTTACCGCTTTCGAGCAGTACGCGGTCAAGGCCTTCGAAGCGAACGCTGTGGACTATCTGGTCAAGCCCTTCAGCCGACAGCGGTTCACCGAGACCTTGCAGCGCGTGAAGACACGGTTATCCGCCCTCGCAGTGCATGCAGCCGGCGGGTCGGGCATACAACAGGTGCTCGACGCGCTCAAACAGCGCGACAACTATCTCGAGCGCATTCCGGTGCGTACCGACGAACATGTGGCTTTCGTCGACGTAAACGATATCGTCTGGATCAAGGCTGACGGTAATGTCGTGCAGATCCACCTCGCCGACCGGCAGTACGAACTGCGCGAAACCATGGCTGGCCTCGCCGAACGGCTGAACCCGAACCAGTTCGCGCGCATCCACCGCTCGGCCATCATCAATGTTCGCCGCGTGCAAGCGATCCACCCATGGTTCAACGGCCACCACGTAGTCACGATGGACACCGGACAAAAACTGCGCATGAGTCGCTACCAGCACGAGGCCTTCCTCCGCCTCGTCTCGACCCGACCGTAGGAGCCGATTCAGCGGCGATGAGGGCCTGCGGTAACTGTGGGAGCCGCTTCAGCGGCGATGGGGCGTATGGCGTCACCGCTTCGTTGGCTTTTCGCCGATGAATCGGCTCCCCCATGTGCCTGACTAGCGCGTGGCTAACGAATATGTCAGCTCATAGTTGTGCTTGCCATCGGCAATGATGATCTTCATCGAGCCGCTCAGGCCCTGCAGTTCGTCCGTGCCCGATTCGGGAACGACGTCGATCGTCCATTTCGTCGGAGCGCCACCCACCATGAGGGCGCGATGGATCATGACGAAGCTGCCCTTGCGGCCGCCGAGCGTGCCGCTGATTTTTTCCAGCGCCACGTAGCCCCCTGAGGTCTTCCCGTCGCCAGCCCCGAGCATCTCACCCTGGCCGGTACCCTCGAGGTCGCCCTGGAAGTGCTTTTGCAGTGACAGGCGCGAAAGCCCGGACCCTTCGGCGGCGGGGTTATCCGGCGTCTGCGGTTTGACCTCGACGCTGAAGCTACCCCTGGCGTGCTGTAAAGAAGAGTTGCTGTTCATGGGATCCCTGGGCGTGGTAAGTGTGACTGCCTTCACGGGTTATACGCCGCCCGGGCGCCAGGGGCGATATCTGCCCTACCATACGGCCAACTTCCCTGCACAAGGTCACAGGTCCGCCCATGCAAGCCCTCCTGTTCGACCGTTTCGGTGGCACCGACGTCCTGCGCTGGGACAGCATCGCCGACCCGGTTCCCGGCCCTGGCCAAGTGCTCGTCCGCACGCAAGCCGTAGGGCTGAACTTTGCGGACGTGTATCGGCGTAACGGCACCTACCATCTCGCCGGGGCGGCGCCGTGGATCCTCGGCTACGAAGGGGCAGGCGTCGTCGCGTCGCCCGGGAGCCCTTATCCGCAAGGCAGCCGTGTCGGCTTCGCCGACATGCCGTTCGCCAACGCGGAGCTGGTTGCTGTCGACGTGGATAAGCTGATTCCGTTACCGGACGACATTTCGGCCGAAACGGCCGCGGCCGTCCTGCTGCAGGGCCTGACCGCGCAATACCTGATGACCGATAGCTCGACTCCCCAGCCGGGCCAGGTGGCACTCGTGCATGCCGCCGCGGGCGGGGTGGGCCTTCTTCTGGTGCAGATGCTGCGTGCCAAGGGCGTGCTCGTGATCGGCGTCGCCTCGTCCGACGCCAAGCGTGACGCCGCGCGCCGTGCGGGTGCCGACATGGTCATGGGCTATGAGGACCTCGTCGAGCGCGTGCAGGACGCGACCGAGGGTGCGGGTGTGCATGTCACCTACGATTCCGTCGGGAGCACGTTGGGAGACAGTCTTGCCGCCACGCGCACGGGCGGTACGGTCGTCTTTTACGGCATGGCCGGCGGCGATCCGGCACCCGTCGATCCGCGCCTGCTGATGGACCGCTCGCTCACCCTCACCGGTGGTGATCTGTGGAACGTGCTCGTCAGCGCCGAGGTGCGCAGGGAACGCGCCTCGGAACTGTTCGCTCTTATCCGCAAGGGCACGCTGGTTCCGACGATCGCCGGCACCTTCCCCTTACGGGATGGTGGCAAAGCACACGCGTTCCTGGAGAGCCGCGGAGCGATCGGCAAAGTGGTGATGCTCACTTGATAACCCAGCGCTGGACACCCCGCGTGTCTGCGTTGCTCATCGGCGTGCACGCGGGCATCGCGATGTTCGTCACTACGTGGACGCTGAGCTGGAGCTACGCGGCGGTGCTCGTCATCGCCGCGCTGGCGATGTATCTCTGCTGGCGTCGCATCACCCAGGCGGTGGAACACAACAAGCCGCTGTGGTGGATTCTGCTTGGCGCCATCCTGGCGAAAACAACGGCACTGGCCCTGCTGTTCGCGGATTCGCTCCGGCATGCCGAAGGCACGCTGGTGATGATCGATCCCAGCTTCTATTTCTGCATGGCCAGCCTGCTGATGATCGCGGCCGCTACGTACAATCCCGCTGGACCGATGTTTCGCTGGACCACAGCTGCGGATACCGTGCTAGCCATCGCCCTGGCCGCGATGTTCTACGTGACCCTGCACCATGCCGTCGATCCAGCGGCACCCGCCGCCTCGGCCTCGTTCCTCATCCTTCTGTTTGACGGCCTCGATGCCTTCGTCGCCCTGTTCGCCACCATCCGCCTGCTGGGCACGCGCCGCAAGGACGAACGCCGGTTCTTCTTCGTGTTGACGACGTTCGCGTGGGCGGATGGCCTCTGCGCCGCGGCGCACAATCGCCTGCTGTCGCTCACCGAGTCCTACCTGCCCGAACTGCTGCTGTCGATCCCGCTGGTGATCCTGGGTGTGCTCGTCAGCCGCAGGAGCATCGGCTGGCTGCGCGGCTATCGGCCGTCGCGCACGGCCATCTACGTGTCCGGCAGCGTCAGCCCGTTCGTGCTCTGCCTGGCGTTATGCGCACTGGCGTTCTTCCTGCTGAAATCCCAGCCGGTGCTCGCCATGGTCACCCTCGCTGTCGCCTTGACCGTCTACGCGGCGCGCAATGCGATCGTCATCGGCTATCACCTGGCCGTGGAAGACGAGCTGCGCCTGCTCAGGCGCGGTCTTCAGTACACGGCCAACCACGACGAACTGACGGGCCTGCAGAATCGTCGCGGCCTGTTCCTGGCGCTGCGGCGTGCGCTGGACCGTATCGATGAGGAGAAGCCCTGCGTCAGCCTGGCGATGCTCGATGTCGATCGTTTCAAGGGCTTCAACGATGCCTATGGCCACCTCGCGGGCGACGCGTGCCTTACCCTGGTCGCCCAGACCTTGCGCGCTGCGTTGATGGCCGTTCCGGGTTCGGTCGTGGCGCGATATGGCGGGGAGGAGTTCGTGGCCGTGTTGCCCGGTATCGATGCCAGCGAAGCATGGGGCATCATTGAAAACGTTCGCCGCGACGTCTACGCGCTGGGCATCACCAACCGTCACGGCATCGACGGCCTGGTAACAATCAGTGGTGGCATCGCCACCCATTGCGCACCGGACGAGGTGAACGCGCAAATGTTGCTGAACCTCGCCGATGAAGCGGTGTACCGGGCGAAGGCGGCAGGGCGCAACCGAACGATGTAAGGCTACCGGCGAGTTCACACCGGTGAAGGCTGCTTTGACGGCACCTAGTGCATGTTAGGCGCCCGACCAAGCCGAGGTGTGCCATGGCCAAGAAGAATGAAGAAATCGTCGCCAAAGACCGACGCGGGCAGGGCGATGAACTCCACCAGACAGCCGGCGGCGAGCACGCGCCGCTGACGACCAACCAGGGCCTGGTGGTCGGAGACAACCAGAACTCACTGAAGGCCAATGCCCGCGGCCCCACGCTGCTGGAAGATTTCATCCTTCGCGAGAAAATCACCCACTTCGACCACGAGCGCATTCCGGAGCGGATCGTGCACGCGCGTGGTTCGGCAGCACACGGTTTCTTCGAACTGACGGCCTCACTGGCCGAGTACACCACCGCCCGCGTCCTCACCGAGGTGGGCGAGCGTACGCCGCTGTTCACACGCTTCTCCACGGTCGCCGGTGGCTCGGGTTCGGTGGATACACCGCGCGACGTACGCGGATTCGCCGTGAAGCTGTACACGAGGGAAGGTAACTGGGACCTGGTCGGCAACAACATCCCGGTGTTCTTCATCCAGGACGCGATCAAGTTTCCCGACCTGATCCACGCGGTGAAGATGGAGCCCGACCGTGGTTTCCCGCAGGCAGCCAGCGCACACGACACGTTCTGGGACTTCATCTCGCTCACGCCTGAGTCGATGCACATGATCCAGTGGGCGATGTCCGATCGCACTATCCCGCGCTCGCTGCGCATGATGGAGGGCTTCGGTATCCATTCGTTCCGCCTGCTCAACGCCAAGGGCAAGTCCACCTTCGTCAAGTTCCACTGGCGGCCGAAGCTCGGCCTGCAGTCGACGGTGTGGGACGAGGCGGTGAAGCTTGCCGGCGCCGACCCGGACTTTCATCGCCGCGATCTGTTCGAGGCGATCCAGAGCGGCAACTTCCCCGAATGGGAGCTAGGCGTGCAGCTCTTCACCGAGGCGCAGGCCGCGAAGTTCCCGTTCGACCACCTGGACTCGACCAAGCTCATCCCCGAAGAACTCATCCCGCTGAAGATCATCGGCCGGATGGTGCTGGACCGCTGGCCGGGCAACTTCTTTGCCGAGACCGAGCAGGTGGCGTTCTGCCCATCGCACCTCGTTCCCGGCATCGATTTCAGCAACGACCCACTGCTGCAGGGGCGGTTGTTCTCCTACCTCGACACGCAGCTGTCGCGCCTGGGCTCGCCCAATTTCCACCAACTTCCGATCAACGCGCCCAAGTGCCCGTTCGCCAATCAGCAGCGCGACGGTCACATGCAGACGCGGGTGCCCAAGGGCCGCGTTGCGTACGAGCCAAGCTCGTTGCAGGCCGACTCGCCGCGCGAAGATCCCGCCCGTGGCTTTCGCAGTGCCGCCGTGCAGGAAGAGGGAACGCGAGAGCGCGTACGCGCCGAGACGTTCGCCGATCACTACAGCCAGGCGCGTTTGTTCTTTACCAGCCAGACAGCGTTCGAGCAGGCGCATATCGCCTCGGCGTTCGTGTTCGAGCTGTCGAAGGTGGATGCGGTGCATGTGCGCGAAGCGATCGTCGGTCACCTGCGCCATGTCGACGAGGATCTCGCGAAGCGCGTCGCCGCCGGCCTGGCCATGTCGCCTTTACCCAAGGCACCGAAAGCGGCTGCTCCGGTCGTGCCGATGAAACCCTCTCCCGCCTTGCAGATCATCGGCAAGATGAAGGCGACCCTGCAGGGGCGTGTCGTGGGCATCCTCATCAACGAAGGCTCGGACGCCGCCACGGTGACAAAGCTGCGCAAGGCCATCGAGGGAGCGGGCGCCACAGTGAAGATCGTCGCGCCGAAGGTGGGCGGGGCGAAGCTGGCCGACGGCAAATTGCTCCCAGCCGATGGGCAGCTGGCAGGTACGCCGTCGATCAACTTCGATGCGGTGGCCGTCCTGCTGTCGACGGAGGGTGCTGCCGCCCTGACGAAGGAGGCTGCCGCGATCGACTTCGTCCGCGACGCCTTCGGACACCTCAAGGCGCTGGCACTGGATGATGGCGGACGCACGCTCTTCGCGAAGGCCGGTCTTGAAGCTGACGCGGGCGTGGTCAAGGCGACGGATGCGGATGCGTTCATCAAACAGGCGTCGACCCGGCAGTTTGCGCGAGAGGCGAAAGTGCGGACGTTGGCTTGAGCGGATCGTCGCGACGACTTGGCCCGCTGCCGCGGGATCGCCGCTGAATCGGCTCCCACAAGCTTGACCCGGACACGACCTGGCGTTAGTTGTGCATCTCGTCCACAACACGGGTTGCCCATGAACGCCAGGTCCCTCGCCACCGTCGCCATGACCGTTCTCGGTCTGGCGGCCGCCATGCCTTCCCCAGCCGCCGGCGTCGATGACAAGGCGGTACTCGCGCCCGTGCAGGCCTTCTTCGATGGCATGGCGAAATACGACAGCGCTGCCATCCGTGCCACGGTACAACCCGAAGGCAGCGTGGCCTTGTTGCGCAAGGGCAAGGTGGTGCGCATGACGCTCGGCGAGTTTGCCGACCACATGAAGCCCGCGAAGGATCGCATCGAGGAGCGCATCTACGATCCGCTGGTCCGCGTGGACGGTGACATCGCCTTCGTCTGGGCGCCGTACGACTTCCTGGTCAACGGGCAGGTGAAGCACTGCGGAACGGATGCGGTGAACCTCGTGCGCATCGACGGTCGCTGGCTGATCGCCGGTATCGCGGATAACAGTCGGGACACGTGTCCTGCCCGCTAGGCGGGCACGATAAATCAGGCTTCGCCGAACGCCAGCTCGATCTCGTTGGAGATAGCTACCATGGCGGCGCCATAGCCCGGCTTCGGCTCACTGCCAGGCGGTCCAAGCAGGCGGCTGAGGTGGTGGGCGGCCTCGGCGATACCGTCGAAACCTTCAGGCGCAGCCAGGGACGCGATGCGACGCGCGCGGAAACGGCTTTCATCGAGGTTGCCGGCGACTGCGGCCTCGTTCATGGCCACGGCGTCGAAGATGATGTCACCCATGGTAAGGCTATCGGTTTCCTGGCGGTGCACGGCGTAAGTCCCTGTTTCTACGTGAAAGGAGCATACAGCGAGCGGGCCGTGCGGAGCGTCATCAAAATGTGAAGTGGACGGCCTTTTGGAGCATCGAGCCGAAGACGGTACGCCCTTAGTGGTTGTAAACCCTGCCGAGCGCGGCCGTCTTGCTCCTGATCACGTCCATATCCGCGTCGACCAGGTCCGACGGACTCAACTCGTGACCAAAGAATCGCCTGAGGATCTCTTTCGGCGGCGCATCGAAGCCGGTGGTCATCATTGCCTCGTAGCGCTTCTGGAAATCGCGTGGATCACTCGTTGCCATGGCGAACATCTTCGTCGCCAGAAGGCCGGCATAAAGGTAGTTGGCGAGGTAGAGCGGATCCTGGAACATCAACCGCTTTCCGATCCAGGCGTGCTTCAGCTCCGGATCGATGCCGGGCCAGATTTCGAAGCGGGTGGTGGTGGCGAGGGTGAGCGCGTCGAGGTCGGCTGCTTTGCGGATCTTGCCGGAGATCACACCGTCGTAGATGGTTTCCTCCAGCTGGGCTTCTTCGGCGGACGTGAAGATCTCGAAGGTCATTTCGTCCAGCTGGGCCTGCAGGTAGTACGCCCGCGTGGCGGCATCGGGCGCATGTTTGTAGAGGTGCTCGTAAAAAAGCATCTCGTTGAGAATGGCGATGGCCTCGTGCATCCAGCTGGGGCCGTGGTTATAGAACGGCGAGACGCCATGCGCGTTCATCAACTCGCTGTGCAGGGCGTGGCCTCCTTCGTGCGCCACGACGCTGGCGCTCCTCAGGGTCGATTTCCACTCGCCGAGGAAAAGCCCTGGCGGCACACCGGGTGCGGCGATGGAGAAGTTGTCGTCGACACGGTTGCCGCGTGAGGTGGCGAGGTCTGTGCGGTGCGTGGCCGGATCCAGCAACGACGTGAAGCGGGCGACGTAATCGCGTCCCAGCGGCGCGAGTGCTGCCGGAACGATGCGACGAATCTGCGCATAGTCGAAGACCGGATCCGTGAAACCCGACGGCAGCAGCGTCATGTCCCAGCTGTGCACGTCGGCGATTTTCTCCACACGGCCAATCTGGCCGGCCCGCAGTCGCTGGTAGTCCATGAGCACGGAAGCGTGTTGCTCCACCGCGTGCGCCGTCGCGTCCACGTCGGCGCGCTCGAACTGGCGGCCGAAGTAGACGGCCTCGGGGGCATCGGCGAAGTGTTGCAAGTGCGCTGTCTTGTCATTGAGGCGCACGACGCCGATCAGCAAGGCGGCATAGGTCTCTGCGTTGGCGGCGTTGGCTGCCTGTTTCTGCTGCCACGCCTGTTGCCTCACGACGCGATCCGGATTTCTGCCCAGGCGATCCGCGTCCTTGCCCGCGTCGAGGTCGCCTTCGCTAGTGTGCACGCTGCCGTAGACGGTTGCCCGGCGCGTCTTCTGGTACGTATTCTGCAGCGCGGTACTGCCCTGTTCGGACACATCGTCCAGGATGGCCTGTTGCTCAGGCGGGAGCTCATGCGGCAGGCCGCGAATGGCGCGATCCAGCACATACGCGTAGTGCGTGAGCGCAGGCTCATCCTGAGCCGCCTGGTCGAACCCGGGCTTACCCAAGGCACGCAACGTGTTGCGAACCTTGATGACGAGAGTGTCTTCATCGGTCTGTACGGCGCTGAGCGCATCTGCGGCCGCGTGATCGTCGATATCGAGCGAGGCGAGCAGGTGCAGATAAGCGATATGCCGCTGGTCGCGGGCCAGCAACGCCTCGGCGCGGTGCAAGTAGGCCAGCAGGTCATGAGGCGAAGGGGCGGCCAGGACGGGCAGGGCCGAGATGTCGGCCTCGAGTGTCGCCCGATCGGTGGCTTCACCGGCGGGGGACGCGAAGTACGCCGTCGGGTCGATGCGATAGGTGTCGGCGAGGGCAAGGCCAGGGACCGAGAGAAGCAAGACAACTAGCAGGCGAGGTGTGTGCATGGCCCAACGCTAGCAACCGCGGCGGCAGGCTGCTTTACCTGGATTAACGCGCGTTGCCTCTGCTTAGCGGAAGGCCTGCCGCCATGCCGTGGGCGTGGTTGCATGAACGGCACGGAACGAGCGCGAGAACTGTGCAGCGCCGGCGAAACCACATTCCAGTGCGATATCCAGAAGGGGACGCCGCGTGGCGCGGAGCAGGTCGGCGGCGCGCTCGACGCGCAGGCGGCGCACGTAGTCGCCGATGGTGCATTCGTGAACGGTGCGGAAGGTACGCGCCAGGTGTACGGGGTGTCGTCCGGCAATGGCTGCGAGCTGGTCCAGCGTCATGTCGCGCGTCGGGTCTTCGTGCAGGAAGTCACGAACGCGGCGAAGCCAGGCGGGTTCGTTGTGCGTACGCTGGTCCAGACCGCGCGCCGCCAGTGCCAGGGCTTCCATCGTCAGGCCCTGGGCGGACAGGCCGGCAAACGCGTCGCCAAGCGCAAGCTGTTCGACGATGCGCCGTCCCAGTCCGAGCAGCTCCCGGGAGCGGCGAAGCAGCGGACGGCCGTCGAGCCGCGCTGCATGGCCGGCGAGCAGCGCGGTCGTTTCGGCATCGGGCGAAAAGATTACCTTGCGCGCACCTTCGCGACCAAAGCGTTGGGCGTGGGTCGCTTGGGCGGGGCAGAACAGTAGATCGCCCGGTTCGTGTTCGTTGATTTCGCCAAGGATGCGCTCTTCGTAGCCGCCTGCGACGACGAGGCAGAACCAGGCCTCGTCGTGGGCGTGCGCGGCCATCGCGCCATGCGGGGCGTAGTTGGACACGCGTAGCTCAGTGATGCCGCTCACAGAGTGCTCCTTGCATGGATCAGTGCGGTACCAGCAGCCGGAAGAGCCCGGCAACACAGGCTACCGCGGCGACGCCCCCGAGATAAAGAGCGACGAACCATGCCGCCTGGCGCAGACGTGGATGCTTCGACATCAGTGGTAGCCCTCGTCGCCTTGCCGCACCTTTCCGCGGAAAACCCAGTACGCAAGGCTGGTGTACGCCAGGATGATCGGGATGACGATAGCGGCGCCGACCAGGGTGAAGACCTGACTGGAACGTGGCGCGGAAGCTGCCCAGATGTCGAGCGAGGGGGGAATGATGTTGGGGAAGATGCTGATCAGCAGCCCGCTGTAGCCCAGGAACACGATGGCCAGGGTCAGCAGGAAAGGTGCCCGGTCGGCACCGCGCCGCACGCTCGCCAGGATGCCGATCACACAGGCGATGACGAGCACAGGCACCGGCAGGAAGAACAGCAGGTTGGGCATCGTCAGCCAGCGGGCGGCCACCCCGGGCTGCCCGAGCAGGGTCCAGATGCTGACGATACCGACCGCCGCGGCCAGGGCCAGTGTGAGGGGACGCATCAGCACGGCCATGCGACGTTGCAGCTCACCCTCGGTCTTCATCAGCAGCCAGCCGCAACCGAGCGTGGCATAGGTCAGTAGCAGTCCGATGCCGGTGAACAGATTGAAGGGCGAGAACCAGTCGAACGGACCGCCGACGAACTTGCCGTCGCGCACGTCGATTCCCTGCAGCAGGCTGCCAAGGATCACGCCCTGGGCGAACGTCGCCACACCCGAGCCCGCGATGAAGGCGAGATCCCAGAGGTGTTGCGTGCGCCGCGCCTTCGCGCGGATCTCGAACGCCACGCCACGGAAGATCAAACCGCAGAGCATGGCGATGATCGGCAGGTACGTGGCTGGAAGAAGGACCGAGTAGGCGACGGGAAACACCGCATACAGGCAGGCGCCCCCCAGCACCATCCAGGTTTCGTTGCCGTCCCATACCGGCGCCACGGTATTGAGCATCACCTCGCGCTCGCCTTCGCGATCGAAGAACGGAAAGATCAGGCCGATACCGAGGTCGAAACCGTCGAGCATGACGTAGAGAAATACGCCGAAGCCGATGATGGCCGCCCAGATCACAGGCAAGTCGATATGCATGGCGTGGTTACTCGTCGATGGGATCGGTAGGACGGGACAGTGGACGATGATCGAAGCGATCGCGACCCAGGCCGGTATCGCCGGAGGAGGAGCCGTCGGCCTCGTCGCGCGGCAGGTCGGGACCCTTGGCCATCAGCTTGAGCATGTAGTAAATGCCGGTGCCGAAGACCAGGAAGTACACCATGATGAAGATCATCAACGAGGTACCGACCTGGTCCACGGTCAGTGACGACGACACCGCATCGCGTGTTCGCATCACCCCATAGACCACCCACGGCTGGCGACCCGCTTCGGTGGTGATCCAGCCGGCCAGAAGGGCGATCAACCCGCTCGGGCCCATGAGCAGGGCGAAGCGCTGGAACCAGCGTGCTTCATACAGCCGGGCGTTGCGCCTCAGCAGCAGGCCGAGCAGGGCCAGCAGCAGCATCAGCAGACCCATGCCGACCATGATGCGGAAGCTCCAGAAGACGATGGTGGAGTTGGGGCGGTCCTCGCGTGGAAAGGACTTCAGGCCCTGGATCTCGCCGTCCCAGCTGTGTGTGAGGATCAGACTGCCCAGGTGTGGCACCTTGATCGCGAAATGCGTGGTCTCATTTTCCATGTCCGGCCAGCCGATCAGGTTGAGCGAGGTGCCTCCGTGCTCGGTTTCCCATAGGCCTTCGATCGCGGCGATCTTCGCCGGCTGGTGTTCGCGCGTATTGAGACCGTGCGCGTCGCCGGCGGCGATCTGGATCGGCACGACGACGAGGATCATCCACAACGCCATGGAGAACGACTTGCGAATGCCGTCATCGCGCCGGCCACGTAGCAGGTGCCACGCCGCGCAGGCACCGACCAACATCGCGGCCACGATGAAGGCCGCGAGCGCCATGTGCACCAGGCGATAAGGGAATGAGGGGTTGAAGACGATCTTCAGCCAGTCGACGGGCACGATCCTGCCATTGAGCACCTCGTAACCTTGCGGTGTCTGCATCCAGCTGTTGGACGAGAGAATCCAGAAGGTCGAGATGAGCGTACCGGTGGCCACCATCAGCGTGGCGAAGAAATGCGCTTTCGGCCCGACCCGCGTCCAGCCGAACAGCATGATGCCGAGGAAGCCCGCCTCCAGGAAAAATGCCGTCATGACCTCGAAGGCGAGGAGGGGTCCGGTGACCGAGCCGGCGAATGCCGAAAAGCCGGCCCAGTTGGTACCGAACTCGTAGCTCATCACCACGCCTGAGACCACGCCCATGGCAAAGCCCACGGCGAAGATCTTCGACCAGAAGAAGAACAGTTCCTTGTAGACCACCTTGCCGGTCTTCAGCCACAGGCCTTCCAGCACGGCGAGAAAGCTGGCCAGACCGATGCTGATCGCCGGGAAAATGATGTGAAAGGACACGGTGAAAGCGAACTGCCACCGGGCGAGGAGTAGCGCCATATCGGATACGTTCACTCGAGGGTCCGTGCGTAGGGGAGCCGGCCCTAGTGTCCCAAGTTGCCGGGCCCGTGGATTGTGTAAACGTGGCATGGCCAGGCAGGGCGATCGTCAGGCCGATTCGGCAGACTCACTCAAGATTGAGGTTGCCGGGCCGATGATCCTGCGACCCTGCATAAGGAATGCCCGTGAAGCGTCGCCTCCTGTCGTTCGTGTCCTCCCTCGCGATGCTTGCTGCAGGCTGCACGAGCGATGATTTCCACCTCTCGGGCAAATCCGCGGACGGCGCCGATATTGTCGTGGATGGCCAACGCGGGACAGTGAGCTGGCGCTGGGGGCCTAAGGCCTATTCGCAGTCTTTTACGGTCGGGAAGAAGCACATCTCCCACGCCCCCGGCGGCTGGAGTGGCGTGTTGGACCTGAAACTGAGCGGCGGCCGCCACCTGGCCCTGACCGGCGAGCGTAGTACGTTCGTGTGCGAGCACGGTTGCGACGAGCTGCATCTTCCCCTGCTGTGGACCGTTGCTGATAAATGACCCGTCACTCGGCAGGCAAGGCCCACTCCTTGTAGGAGGCCCGCTCCTTGTAGGAGCCGCTTCAGCGGCGATAGGTGTTACCGCAAGCACCCTATCGCCGCTGAAGCGGCTCCCACAAAGAGCAAACGGGCTTGATCAGAAATCGAACGTTGCCGAGGCCAGGAAGGTGCGCGGCGTGCCCTGGGTGAGGTAGCCACCCGTGGCGGAGGCCCAGTAGCCCTTGTTGGTGATGTTCTGCACGGTAAGGCGGAACGTCACCGGCACGCCTTCCAACGTGCTGGAGGTGCGGGCGCCCACGTCGTACGTGGTCCACGCCGGGATGTTCAGCGTGTTGGTCACGTTGACGTACTGCTTGCCCGTGCGGACCGCACGCGCGCTGAGGGTTACGTCCGGAGTGTTCGGGATATCCCATTCGGCACCGAGGTTGGCCTGGAAGCGCGGAACGCCGATGGCATCGTTGCCGTTGTTCAGGCCGTCCTGCGCTTTGGTCAGTTCCGGCTGGATGTAGTTGGCACCTCCCAGCACGCGAACGCCCTGGGTCGGCGAGCCGAAGAAGCTCCATTCGGCGCCGCGGTTACGCTGCTCGCCGGCGATCGTGTACGTGTTGGTGGTGGCGTCCACGTAGCCGCTGGGTTGCTTGATCTGGAACAGGCCGAACGTGCTGCCGAAGGTATCCGTATCCCACTTCACGCCCACTTCGTTCTGCTTGGACTTGTACGGGGCGAAGACCTGGCCCGCATTCGTCACCGGCGCATTGTTGAACAAGGTCGGAGCCGTGTCGCCCTGGGTCAGCGCTTCGATGTGGTTCGCGTAGACGGAGAACTGCTCGCTGATGCGGTAGTTGACGCCGAAGATGGGGCTGTTCGTGTATTGCTCGTACTCCGCGTTCTTCGCACCGTTCACGCCGTTGACCGCATAGGCATAGCCCAGCGTATGAAGCTTCTGGCGTCGTACACCCACGGTGACCTGCAGCTTGTCGTCCATGAAGCCGAGCGTGTCCGAGAACGCAAGGCTGCGCAGCTGCGTGCGGCCCGTGTAGCCGGGGTCGCTGATCGGGCCGACATTGTAGATATAGGCGGGACGCACGACCTGCACGGGATTGTAGATGTTCGTGTTGAACGACGACGAGCCTGCGTAGGCTGCCTTCTTGTTGGTATCCAGCGCCGAGAAGCCGAGGGTGATGCGGTGGCTCACTTCGCCGGTGTCGAAGTGGGCGTTGAAGCCCGCCTCGCCCGTGCCGGTATTGGCGATGTACGGCACGGTGAAGCGCGATTCGGTCGCGTCGCCCGCGGCATGGGTGACGTGGGGGCTGACGTAGTCGCCAAACTCGTTGCCATGGTGCGCACCCACGGCCGCATAGGCAGTCAGCCAGTCGTTGATGTCGTATTCCGCACGCACGACACCGAAGGTGTCTTCCAGCGACGAGCCCGACCAGGACTGCGTGTAGTTCTTGCTGGCATTGGGAGCCTTCGGCACCACGTTGCCGACGAAGACGACCGACCGGCCGCCGTTGATGGTCTGTTTCTGGTAGCCGAGATCGGTCGTGATACGCAGGCGTTCGCCGGTGTAGTCGAAGCCGATCCCGATGGCGTTGACGCGACGATTCTCGCCGTCGACCGCGGTGCTGCCGTCACGCGAGACGGCATTCACGCGGATGCCGTACTCGTTGTTGGCGCCGAAACGACGGCCGATATCCACGGTACCGCCGATCTGGCCATCGCTGCCGTAATCCACGCCGACGCGGGTGATCGGGTCGACCGTGGCGCGCTTGGGCGCGATGTTGATGTTGCCGCCGATGCCCGAACCGCCCGGCGAGATGCCGTTGAGGAAGGCACTGGCACCCTTGAACACCTCCACGCGACTGACCAGTTCCGGAGCAAGGAGCTGGCGCGGGAGGAGACCGTAGAGACCATCGAAGCCGATGTCGTCGGAGTTGAGCTGGAAGCCGCGGATCACGAAGGTCTGCGAGTAGTTGCCGTAGCCGAAACCCGTGCGGACCGCCGGGTCGTTGGCGACCACGTCGCCCAGGGTATGGGCCTGTTGATCGCGGATGAGCTTGTCCGTGTAGCTGGTCATGGCGAACGGCACATTCATCATGTCCTGGTTGCCCAGCACACCGAAACGCCCGCCTTGGGCCACCTGGCCACCGGCATACGCGGCGGTGGGTGCGACCACGTCGGCCCTGACCTGCACGCCGGACAAGGTGGTCGCATTGTCCTGGGACTTGCGCTGGGTGTCGTCGGTCTCATCGGCGGCATGGACCGCGCCAGTGACGAGAAGGGTACCGAGCACGGCAGCGCGGATGGAAAGGACAAGGCGGCGAGCTGGAAGTGACGCGGTGTGCATGGGGGTCCTGGGCATGGAAGTCTCGATCAAAGGCGAATATAAATGAGAATCACTCGCATTATGATCGAGATTACAACAAACGCCTAGGGATGAAGGGCGACGGGGGCGACCGGAACGAGTCTGCTCGCTGAATCACGGCGACGAATTCGGTCCCAGCTGTGTGCATTTTCGGCAGTCAGGCCCTATTCGGCGTGGGGTTTCGGGACAGTTGCGAAGTCGATCACACGCCATGACGTGCGAAGTGGGGTCGACGGACGGCCCGGGCGGGCGCCTGGGTCGAGGACTCTCACTCGGATAAGGAACCACCATGGGACGTATGCAACAGCTCTTTCTGGCCGGCCTGCTGACGGCTGGATTTGCCTCGACCGCTGCCGCCGCCACGCCGTCCACCGGCCTCGGCCAGTCGTGGCCCAACGCGACCGATGTCAGCGCCAGCCCTCACTATCACGTGTATGTGTTCGAGCGTCTGGGTGTCCGCTACGTCCAGATCAACGATCTCAACGGTAACGTGCGTGCGGCGTTCGGTGATGCAGGCGGCGACATCTTCGGCTTGCCGATCGGTATCGATGCTACCCGGCTCGCGACGCCGTCCGAGCCGTCCGAGGTGCCGGTCGGCAGCACGGGAGAGACCGTTTATCAGGATGACAGCACCAGCGTGCAGGCTGCTCCGCAGCCGAATGGCACGCTCAGCCTGCTTGTCACCAGCGAGTGCAAGAATCCCGCCGAGTGCAGCGTTCACAGCCCTTGATCGGTCGCGGGCGCCGACGCTTATAGAGCGTCGGCGTCCGCGCAGGTAACCCTCACCGCGGAGCGCGACATGGACCGGCGGGCGACGTACACGCCCGCCGTGAGCGACGTGGAGACGACCAGCGCAAGCGCCACCTGGGCCTGGATCATTTTCGGATCCATCAGGGTGGACGATGTCGAAGCCAGCGCGATGCTGGCGAACATGCCCGCCACGGCAGCGCCGCGCCAACCGTGCCGGGCGGTGACGATAACGACCGGTAGCGTCATCGCAAGGCGTAGGCCCTGCTGCAGGTGACCTTCCGACGAGAGCACTCCCAGTGTCAGCGCCAGCAGGACGGGCAGGGAACCGAAGACAAATTCGCGCGCAAGTGGGCTCGTCCATACGATGGACCACGACACACCTTCGGTTCGAGCGAAGCGTTCGCGCAGGGCGAGGATCGTGGGCGTGAGGGTCAGCGCGCCCAGATAAGCGCCGAGCAGGTAAGCGAGGAAATACGCGACCGGATCGATCTCCGGCCAGCTGCCGGGAGAGGCCGCCAGTGCAGCCAGCAGGGCTACTTCGGTGAACACCGCGGTGATGACAGCGGCGCCCGCGGTGGCGAAAAGGATCATGGGCATGTTGATCTCGCCGCTGTTGCGGTAGATGCCTGCGTAGCGGCGCATCCAGGTGACAAGCAACATGCAAGGCGCGATCAGTGGTGTCGAGGCGAGCAGTCCCCAGGCCATGCCGAAGCGGGGAATACACGGGGCAGCGTTTTCGAGCACGGGCAACGTCTCGCCGACGATCAGCGCCGGCCAGAAGCGGCGCGGCACCAACAGCGCGCAGGCAAGCCTTAGCCCCGTCGGGAGTATCCAGTGAGAAAACGAGAAATGGCGGGTAAGTTCGTAACAGGCGGCGTAAGCAGCGGCGACAGCCACCATCTGCGTCCATGCGACACGGTCATTGCTGGTTCCTTCCACGCTCACCTCCTTATCCGTACGAAGTGCCCTGGTTCGGGGGGCAAGTCTGCCAACGATTAGTTGTGCTGACGGACGCTTGGTAGGCACTTTGAATAGATTTGCCGATTCCGCGTGTCAATGGCGGCGCGGGTGCCGTTTCCGAATGCAATGTGCCCCTGGATCCGGGGTCCGGGTACAGGGGCACGGGTGCCTGCCATGAGGGTTGGCTGGGCGTTTTCTCAGCGGCCCAGGTCGCTCAGGAAGCGCTTCGTATACTGCAATGTCGTCGTGCTGGGCACGGAATTACACGTAGGCGAGGCGGACCCTCCGGCACACGGTGTGTCGCGATCCAGCGACCAGAAGTGCACGCCCGCGAGCTTGTTGGTCGCAGCGTAGGCCGTGATTTTGTCGACATCGGCCATGCTGACGACTTCGCTCGAGGTGTCGTTCACACCGATCATCGGCGTGATTTCGATCTTGCTCAGCGGAATGCCGTAGGTGTGCTGCAGGTTGGTCACGGCCTGGATGGCGGACTGACCCATGTCGCAGCTGCCGTTGCCGACAACGCAGATACCCGAACTCGCCCCGGAGCCATAGTCCATCGCCATCAGGTTGATGGTGTAGTTCGTCAGCGCAGAGGCTTTGACCGCGCGGACCATCATGTCGCCTGTCGTGTTGACGCCGCCAAAGCTGCCGTCCGACGCAGCGAGCGTGGCCAGGGTGAACGAGAAGCGCAGGTTGGGATACTGGCTTTGCGCGGCGACGGCCCCGGCGATCAACGAGTTGATCTGCGCAGGTGTCTGCCCGGATTCGATATCGAAATCCACGCCGACCATGTGTGAGCTCATATAAGTCGAAATGAACTTGGCCATGCCCGCGTTGCTGCCGCAGGTGAAGGTACCTGCCTGGCCGCCCGTGGAGACGACGTAGTTGATGCCGGCACTGTTCAGACGGCTGATGTTGGCGCCGGCGAACGATGCGGCGGGCAGTCCGCCCCAGTTCTCGCTACCGCATTCACCGGTGGCGAAGGCGAGCGTGATGGCGCCAAGGTTGGGCACCTGGGTGGAGACGAGACTGCCGCTGCCGACGACAGGTATGCGCGTGCCGGTGACCAGCGTCGACATGATGTTGGTATTCCAGTCGAGGTTGATCGTGATGTCCTTGTAGGGACTGAACAGCAGATCGCCTGCGGCCGGTGGCGGATTGGTCGGCGGCGGGTCGACCGGGGGTGGCGTGGTGCCGCCCGTACAGGAACCCTGCGATGTCCATGGCTGACCTGAGCCACTGCCGCCGCTGTGCGTCGCGGGGTCGTCGCCCTGGGTCCACCAGTTGGCGATGTAGTTCACCCCGTTCTCGCTGGCCGTATTGCCGCCCGTATACACCGAGCCGGCATTCCATGCCGCCGCGCACGCGCTGGCGGCATGTGCCGTCTGCATCGGGACGACGGAGGAAAGGGCGAGGGCAATCGCTACCCCCAACGTACCGGAGCAGCCACCGAGCAACGCATGGGATCGCAAGCTTGTCGTCTTCGTGAACATCGAACGCCTCCTGCCTGGGTTGGTGGCGACTGATGTAGTCCTCGATGACAACGTTGTCTATTTGCTATGTGACGAAATGTGACGCTGGACGTGAAGAGCGTTTTAACACGTTATGCGGCGTTGCAATGGCGTTGTCGCGCCCTTTGAACCCTTTACGCCGGGATTGTCGGGAAATTCGATTGATGCGTCGCGGCAGGGCAGAAAAAATGTCTTGTCTCGTCACGATGTCCACAATGACAACGACGGCCACTGTTTTCACTCGCGGGTAGGCGTGATCGGCCGGATATGTCACCGTTCGGGGATGCCGGGACCTGATCCGGCCGTGTCACGGCATGCCTCCGTGGATCTGACTGGAGCAATGACGCATGCCGTCCCGTTTGAACATGATCGCCGTGGGCCTTATCGCGACCTTCGCCACGACAGTGACGCAGGCGCAGGCAGTGGCCCCGGCAGCCCCGCCGACGACAGGCGCGCCAGCCGCCCAGGCGCCGGCTGACCCCCAGTTCGAAGCGGCGAAGAACTTCATTTCCTTCTATACGTTCAACCGCCTTGCCTATAAGCAGGTGTGCGACAAGCAAGCGGTCGACGTGAGCGTCTTCGTGAACACCTTCGTCAATGAAAACGCAGGCGTCTACGCCAAGGCCATGTCGGTCCTGCAAGCGCATGGGATGTCCGAGGCGAAGGTGATGGCTAAACTGCAGCCGACGATCGCTTCCTCGGAGCCTGATGTGCGGCAGGCGCTACAGGACAGCGCGGCACGGGAGAACGCGGGCACGACGACGCTCGACGGATGTAAATTTCTCGCCGCGCACGGGGAAAAACTCGCTGGCGACCTCGACCTGAGGAAATCCCGGCCTGAAGTCATCCAGGCTCTCAATGGGGCCAGACCCTGAGCGCTGGCTACTGGCCTCGAAGGTGAAGGGTCACTGCTCCGGGTTTGCTGCAAGCCACGCCGTAACATAGGTTTCGAGCGACTGGCGTGTCGGCACCTTCAATGCCGCCTCGCGAATGAATACCGTGGATGCCTTCAGAAACGCCTGCTTCGCATGGTTGCTTGCCTGACGCACCCTTGCCTGGCTTTGCCGGACCTGCACCAGATGCGGCGAAGGCTGGCCGGGCTTTGCGAACTTCTGGTAGCGGCGCAGTTCATCGGCCACCGTCGCGGTGTCGGTGGCAGCCTGCTTCATGGCCTGGGCGGCCTTGCGTACGTCGATCAGGGCCGTCGATGCGGCCGGGGAGAGGTTGGTCATCCGGCGATCTTAGGGCATCGGGCAGGGATCAACCGATCTTTCTTCGTGCCTTGAGTTCGTGCGCGATGCGTTCAAGCAGCGGATCCACCGTGAGCGGCACCTTGAGCGTGCGCAAGGTGGCGCGCAGCGCCCGCAGGTCCTGTTTCGCGCCCAGGGCATCGGAAAGCTTCGACATGGCATGCACGGCGGCCTTGTCCTGTAGGCCACGCTTATGGGCCGATTTGCCGGTGGCCTTCAATACCTTGCGCCAGAACTCCAGTTGCATGCGCAGGCGCCGTGCCCGCCGCCGCCAGCGATGCAGGTTGGCGATGGAACCGTTCTTGCGCACCCGTTTTTCGGCGTTAGCCACCCGCTGCTGCGAGCGTGCGATGGCCTGTTCGATCGTGCGTCGGGTGACAGCCTTCCAGGGCAGGACTTCGATGGCGTCGCCGAGATCGCGAATCCGATGGCGTTGCTTGAGGAAGCGGGGATCCTTTGTCAGTGCCGCGGCCAGACGGCCGTCGCGACGGTTTTCCAGGGTATGGATGGCTTGTTGCCATTCGGTGGAGGGGCCTGGGCCTGCCAGCACCTGAGCCGTGTGGACAGCGACGTGCGCGTCGCGCAGCGGCGACAGCCCTGTGGCGAGTTTACCGATTCGTTCGGTCAGCGATGGGAGATGGTCGGCGAAGGGCTCCGCGCCGAGCGCTAGAAGGCTTTTGAGCCGTCGTAACGACTTGCGGGCTTCATGGATGCCGCGATGGCGGTCTTTCACGTCAGCGAGGGCGCGCGCTGCGCCGCGACATTCCCGGCCTGCCAACGCGGCGAGTGCGGCTTGAATGCTGGGCGCAGGGGTATGTGGCATCGGCACTAAATAGCACGAGATGACCTGTCAATGGTACGCCCCAACGTTCCACGACGAGATGTTCCACCGAAACAGGCAGACAGTTGTTGTGAGTTACATTCGGGTCGGAACGGATCGCATGGATGAGGGGCATGCCGAATGGCCGCCGCCATGGTCACCTGGGGGCCGGTTGCGCTGGGTTCCAATGGCGTACGGGCACGTCCTGCATCACTGCCGAAACCTCGTCGCGGAGCGGTATCGCGTGCCGTATTGAGCTGGTCGAGTATCTTCGAATGGCCCCGGCAGGCGAAAGCACACACTGACGAGCGTCCCTACACCACGCTCGCCGCTGTCGATGACCAGGGTGCTGCCATGGCTGCGCGCCACCTCGCTGGCGATAGCCAGACCGAGTCCGCAACCGAAGCCGGCCGTATGGGGCATGCGATAAAAGCGTTCAACGACGCGACTGCGCTCATCGACGGGAATGCCCGCGCCGTCGTCCTCTACTTCGATGAACGCGAAACCGTCCCGGATGCCGCAGCGGACAGTGACCTTGCCACCGTCCGGAGTGTACTTGAGCGCATTGTCCACGAGGTTGGCGAGAAGTTCGCGCAGTAACCATGCAATCCCCGTGATCCGGGTCTCGCGCAAGTCGGCGCCGAGATCGATACCTCGTGCCAGTGCGCGATCCAGTTCGTTGTCGATCACGTCTTCCAGAAGCTCACGCAGGTCGACAGGCTTGAAATCGCTAGTGATTGGTTTCGAGGGCTCCGCCCGCGCCAACGCAAGCAATTGGTGCGCCGTGTGAGCGAGCCGTTGCGTCGCTTGATGAACCATGTGCAGATCGGGGCGAACACCAAGCGATCGCGGGTCGGCCAGGACCAACTCCAACTGGGCCTGCATGCCGGTCAACGGCGTGCGCAACTGGTGGGCTGCATTGGCCAGCAGTTCCTCTTTGGAGAGCATGGTCTCGTGCACGGTAGCGATGAGTCGATTCAACTCCCGCACAACCGGACGCATCTCGGCGGGTACGCCGCGTTCGTCCAGTGTGGTCAGCTCGTGCGGTGAACGAGCGGCGAACTCATCGCACATGCGCTGCAGCGGCTGCAAGCCCCAGGTGACGGCTAGCAGCACCAAGGCCACGATGACGGCAAGCTGGATGAAATCGCTCATCAGGACGCCGCCGAGGATCCACCAGATAGCAACATCGCGCGAGACCCGACCAGCTCCATTGACGGTCACGTAATCCAGAAAGCCGCCAAGCAGAAGGAGCGCAATAAGTGCCGGCAACAGGTATTTCAGCAGTCGGCGACGAATACTGCCCTGCGAATCAGTTTGTGCTTTCAAGACGGTAGCCCAGGCCGCGTACGGTACGCACGGTTACAGTTGAACCCAGTTTGACGCGCAGGCGCGATACCTGAACCTCGACCGCATTGAGGGAGGTATCGCTATCCCACGAAGCGATCAGATGAAGCAACTTTTCCTTGCTGACGACATGCCCGGCGCGCAATGCCAGCGATTCCAGGATGCACCATTCGCGTCGCGTCAAGACCAGCAGCGTGTCGTCGATTATGGCCGTATGCGCGGACAGATCCATATAAAGTCCGCCGAAGCGGAGTTCGGAACTCGCCAGCATGCGCATGCGACGCACCACCACACGACAACGCGCAGCCAGTTCCGGCAAGGCGAAAGGCTTCACCAGGAAATCGTCCGCACCGATATCCAGCGTCTCGATGCGGTCGGTTACCGAATCGCGTGCGGTGACTATCACCACTGGTAGCGTCTTGCCAGATTTACGCAGGTATCGCAGCAGGCTCACGCCACTTTCGCCGGGGAGACCGATGTCCACCACCGCCGTATCGAAATCGCTGACCGCGAGCGAGGCCCTTGCCAATTCGGCAGAGATCACGTGATCGACGATGAAACCCTCGTCGGTCAGGCCGCGACGGATGGCGGCGGCGATCACTTCATCATCTTCAACCAGCAGAACCCGCATCGTGACCCCACTTACGAAAGCTGTAGGTCGGCGGAGCATACCTCACAGAAGCCCTAGTCTCGGCGGTGACAGGTTCGCGAAAGATTCTCGTCAAGATTCCGACAGGAATCTGGTCGCATGATCCTGACGGGGCGTAAGTTCTTCACCGAACGTCAGTCCTTGAATGACTTCTACATGGATTGGTCAGGGGTGGTGGGGAATGGAACGTTCGCTTTTCCGCAGACAGGTGACCGAGGCGCCCAGCCAGGAATGGCTAGGCGCGGTGCGACTGGCCACGCCGGTGTCGACCCGGGCATGGACGTTGGCCGCACTGGGCGTGGGCGCCGTGATTCTCGCCTGGCTTTTTTCCGGCCATTACACCCAGCGCGTCCATGTCACCGGCTTGCTGGTGCCGAGAGCTGGCCTGATCAGCATGACGGCCAACACGGTCGGCATCGTGGATCATGTCGCTGTCGCCGAGGGAGATCGCGTCGTTACAGGCGAAATTCTTGTCTCGCTATCTGGCGAACACACAAGTAAATCACTGGGCAATACCGGGGCGAGCGTCAGCGTACAGCTGCAGCGTGAAGCCAGCAGCTTGCGGCAGGACATCGCCGATACACTCACGCTACAGGATAAGCAGGCCGACGATAATCGTATTCAGCAAAGCATGCTGAAGGGTCAGCTCGCCCAGATCGATGCGCAGATATCGATCCAGAGAAAACAGATGAACCTGATCCAGGAGCTGATCGTCAAGTGGTCGGGCCTGGTGGCAAAAGGATACGTTTCCTCTTTGCAGGTTGAGCAAGAGCAATCCGCGCTTCTAAGCGATGAGTCCCAACTCAGATCGTTGCAACAGCAGCGATACAGCACCCAGCAACAACTGAGCGCATTCGACGATCAACTGTTGCAATTGCCATTGGCGGTTTCGGCGAAACTCAATGAACTGCGGCGTCAACTGGCTCAGATAGAGCAGGCACTCGCCCAGAACGAGGCCAGCCGTGCCAGCGAGCTACGCGCGCCTTCTAGCGGCATCATTTCGTCGCTTCTGGTGAAGCCGGGAGCCTCCGTTGCTGTCGGCCAGCCCTTGCTGGCGATCGTGCCGGATGGCTCTACCCTTCAGGCGCAAATCCTCGTGCCTAGCCAGGCGGTCGGGTTCGTTCACCCGGGTAGCAGCGTCACCTTGCACTATCAATCGTTTCCCTATCAGAAGTTCGGCTTGCAGCAGGGTATCGTGAGCAGCGTATCGCGCAGCGCGCTGACGCCGGGCGAAGTGACGCTTCTGTTGGGCGGCGGCTCGCCGCCTTCCTCCGACCCGCTATACCTTGCGCGTGTGGACCTCGTGGCGCAGAGCGTCAATGCGTATGGTCGTCAGGAGCCCTTACGGCCCGGCATGGCGCTTGAAGCCGATATGCTTCTCGATCGCCGCAGTATCGTCGAGTGGGTCTTCGAACCTCTCTACGGCATGGGGCGTCGATGGGCTAAATCCTCATGAGCCTGAATAGCGACAAGCACACGCCGAACGAAAGCGTCGCAAGCGCCGGTCAAGACAGCAGTGTTAATCGGCTGCACTTCCGTCGAGCACGTTCCCTGCCAAGCGTGCTACAGGCAGAGGCGGCCGAATGCGGCCTTGCGTGTATTGCGATGATTGCCGGCTATCACGGGCACCACACCGATCTCCCTGCACTTCGTCGGCGCTTCACTTTGTCGCTTAAAGGGATGACTGCGCGACGTCTTCTCGAGATAGCCCATGCGCTGGGGCTGCAGTGTCGTCCGCTGCAGCTTGATATGGAGGAATTGGCGCAACTGCAAACCCCTTGCGTGCTCCATTGGGATCTCGACCATTTCGTCGTTCTGCGCGAGGTCACCAGGAGCAAGGTGACTATCCATGACCCGGCAGTCGGTGTGCGGGTGCTAAGTCTCGCGGAAGTCGCCAGACATTTCACCGGCGTGGCCATTGAGTTTTCCAAAGGGCCCACGTTTCAACGCCAGCGCGAGGCCCCGCCAGTATCGTTGCGTTCTCTCGCGGGATCGGTTCGCGGGCTGGGCCGTGGACTGACGCAGATTTTCAGCCTGGCGCTCGTGCTGGAACTGTTCGCCTTGTTAGCACCGTTGTTCATGCAACTGGTGGTCGATCAGGTTATCGCGGACGGCGACCACGACCTGCTCACCTTCCTGGGTTTGAGTTTCGCCCTGTTGATCGTGCTTGAAACCCTGGTTTCCGCGTTGCGCAGCTGGACGGTCATGTGGCTTAGCACCCATTTCAATCTGGGATGGACGGGGAATGTCTTCCAACATCTGATCCGGCTACCTCAATCGTATTTCGGCGCGCGCCATCTGGGCGATATCGTCTCGCGATTCGGTGCCATCGACACGATCCAGCAGACGTTGACGACCCGCTTCGTGGAGATTGTGCTTGACGGCCTGATGGCCAGCATCACCCTCGTCGTACTGTTTATCTACAGCCCGCTTCTCGCCGGCATTACCTTGGCCGCAGTAGCAATCTACGCGGCTTTGCGGCTGCTTTACTTTCGTATCTATCGTGAAGCAAACCTGAGTCAGATAACCGTCAGTGCTAAACAGCACAGCCGGTTCCTGGAATCCGTACGCGGTGTACAAACCATCCGCCTGAACAACCAGGAAGCTGCGCACACCGCGCGATACCTGAACTCTGCCGCCGAAACACTCAATACCTCGATTGCCGTGCAGCGGCTGGACATGCTGTTTACCGCACTACAAGGTCTGACTACGGGGGCGCAACGCCTGGGCGTGCTCTGGCTAGGCGCGTGGCTGGGGCTGAAGGGCCAGTTCACGGTGGGCATGCTGACCGCATTCGTTGCCTACGGCGATCAGTTCAGCAGCCGCGTCGCCAGCCTGATCGATTACGTCATTGAACTGCGAATGCTCCGGCTCCAGGCGGAAAGGCTGGCCGACATCGTGCTGACCGCGCCCGAAGCGCATGCCAACAGCGAACATGTCGGTCCCATGCCCGCACCGGGCATCGCATTTCAAAAGGTCAGTTTCCGTTACGCCGAAGGTGAACCCTGGATACTGCGCGACTGCACCTTCGAGGTACGACCCGGTGAATCCGTGGCCATCGTCGGTCCGTCCGGCTGCGGAAAAAGCACCTTGATCCGACTTCTGCTGGGTTTGCTCGATCCCCAGCAAGGATCCATTGAGATTGGTGGCATGGATCTGCGCCGACTCGGCAAGTCGACCTATCGCTCGATTACCAGCAGTGTCATGCAGGACGACCACCTGTTCACCGGCTCGATTGCGGAGAACATCAGCTTGTTCGATTCACTTGCGATGCAAGAAGACATCGAGCAGGCCGCGCGCCTGGCCGGCGTGCATGACGATATCGTGGCGATGCCGATGGGTTATCACAGTCTTGTTGGCGATATGGGCTCGTCCCTTTCCGGTGGGCAGCAGCAGCGTCTGTTCCTTGCTCGGGCACTTTATCGCCGTCCGCAAATCCTGGTGCTGGATGAAGCTACCAGCCACCTCGATGTCGTCATGGAACGTCAGCTCAACCTGGCCATTAAAGCCTTGAATATCACGCGTGTCGTGATTGCACACCGCCCCGAGACGATAGCGCATGCCGATCGTGTCATAGAGCTATTTGAAGGGGCGGTCCACCCGCGTAGCTCATCCGGCCGCGCGGTGCCTGTTCCCGAAACCTCACAGACGTAATCTCACAGATACAGGAGAGACAGCATGAGAACACTGGAAATCATTGAAATCGATATGGTGGCAGGCGGTATGCGTGCGTCCATCGGCTCGCATCCGCTATCTACTTCGATCCATCACGCCAAGGCCCACAAGAAAGTTCATCACGCGAAAGCTAAAGCGCACCACCACCATGCGGCGCTGCATAAGACCACGGCAGCACATATGACGAACGACATGGAGGAGCCGATTGCCGAGGGCGGCGAAGGTGGTGAGGGTGGCGAAGGCGGTGAGGGCGGTGAGGGTGGCGAAGGTGGTGAGGGCGGTGAAGGCGGTGAAGGCGGTGAGGGTGATGGTGGCGACGGCGACGGCGCAACCGGTGGCGATGGCGATGGCGATGGTGGCGACGACAGCTCACCGGATAGTGATGCTCCGCCGGCCGATCATATCGGTACGTCGACCACGGGAGCCAATGGCCACACCACGACCATCACGTACAACTACGTAACCAGCGATGGAAAGAATGGCGATCAGGCCGTCACCGGCAATCTCGTCACTGCGGTCGACAACATTCTTGCTGCGGACACCAGCGCAAATACTGTCGATATTTCCGCCACTACCAACGGTGTTCATTCCCCGACCGGCGATCATCCCTCGGGTAACGCCGTCGACATCGACACAATCAACGGTGTTGTGGTGAGCGCCTCGGGCACCGGCCTCGCCAATGCGACGAGCCTGGAACAGGCAGCGATGCAGGATCCGAATGTCCGGTACGTAGAAGGACCGATGGGTAACTTTGCGCGCTCGACGCCAGGCGGCGACTTCTCGCCATCGGCCAGTATTCCCGGCGATACGACCCACGTTCATATCTCCGTTTTCCAATAAGCCGGCAAGACGGGCGTTGACTTAATCAGAGCTGTCAAATGACAGGAGAAACCAACCTATGAAACGACACTGTCCTGCCATTTATGGCTTTCTGATGTATTTCATCGCCTCCTCGAGCCCAGCCGCCACCGCGCAGGTGCAGCTGCAGCCCGAAGCCAGACTCAAGACGGTCTCGCAAAACGATCCGTTGGGCGATCTTCCCAAGACGTTCAACACGCTCGATCTTGTCGCGAAAGCGGACCTGAAGAACGGCGTTTCAATTCTGGTATGGCGCTACAGCACCAAGTACGGCGAGGGCAACTGTGACCGGGGCGCTGGGCCGGTCGGCAGCGATGCAAAGACCTGCCCGCGCGTGGGACTTCTCGTCTCCACGCGTTGGGAGCTCGAGGACAATTCGAAGTTTGCACTGTGGAACGTCTCGGATCGGCAGTGGTGGCGCGTCGCCGGCACTGTCGATTCGAGAAAACCTGGCGTGTTTGAAAATCACGGCGAGGTCTCCGATCTCGTCCTTTATGCCTGTGAGGCATCGGAAATGGTCGAGAAGGGCACGATAGATCCCACGGCCTCCGACAACTGGCACGCAGTGCCGTACCGCCTGGAGGTAGGTGCATACAACGAGGTTAGCCTCAAGCGACTTCCGGAGCAGGGTCCACAACGCAATTGCATGGGCGATGACGCCCCGCCCAGAGACCCGTCCAAGAAATGATGTTCTTGCTCGAGACCCTTCTTCTTCATTCATGAATCCATGAGGTAGCTATTGTGTCGTTGCCGGAAGCTGCATCCATAAAGATCGTCAACAACTTTGTCGACGTGAATCACTTGCCCGAGTTGGCGACCGGTCGCGCCACCTGGTCATACGGAACGTATCCGGGCCTGCTGGGAGACACTCATCCTTCCTGGCACGTCCATCTTTGCGGGAGTAAGAATGCGCAGGAGCGGGCAATACACGATGACGTGTTGAATGCCACGCCTGGTCTCGAGTCACTTAATGACTTGTGGAAGCACATCAAGGAGGAACTCGCGCCCGACTACGGTCTGGTCCGCGCTTACGCGAATGGCCATACCTACGGGCTGGACGGAGCGATGCATCACTATGCCAAGCCTTCGGACCAGGAGCTTGTTGCCTTGATCTATACCAGCAGTGAGTGGAAGGACGGGTGGGCGGGCGAGACCATTTTCTACGACGCCGCACGCGAATGCATTTCCATACGACCACGGCCCGGACGATTGGTCCTCTTTGACGGATCGATCATGCGTGCATCGCGCGCGCCAGGCAGGGAGTGCCCCACGTTGAGTTCAACTCTCTCCTTCCATATGCGCCGCGTACGTCGCTAGTCCTGCTCCAGGGGAAGATGCTCACGATGAACACCATTATTTCACGCGCGCTGTTTCTGCTAGTGCCGTTACTACTCGGACTTTCTCCGTTCAACATCGCTGCGGAAGGTTTCCGGCAGACCCATGCCGACAAGGGCGAATCCATCCAGATTCCCATATCGGATGACACCGGCCATCCATGGCTCATGCAGGGACGCATCTGCCGGCCTGAAGGTGTCGGTCGGCCCCGGTTGGTCGTAATCAACCATGGCTCGCCACCGAGCGCTGCGGATCGTCCGGGCATGACCCTTGAAACCTGTGGCGCCGAATCGGCCCAGTGGTTCCTGCGTCGACACTATGCCGTCGTACTGGTACTGCGACTGGGTTATGGCGCAACCGGCGGGCCATGGACGGAAGGTTACGATGGTTGCAATCAGGCCGACTATTACAAGTCCGGCATGGAGACAGCGCGGCAACTGAAGACCATTGTCGATTTTGTAGCGGCGCTCCCGGGTTACAACCCCACAGGCGTGATCGTCGTCGGCCAATCGGCCGGTGGCTGGGGAACGCTGGCCTACAACAGCATGCCCCACCCGAATGTCAGTGCCTTCGTGAACATGGCGGGTGGCCGTGGCGGACACCTCCACAACATGCCGAACAGCAATTGCCATCCGGAAAAACTGGTCGAGGCAGCTGGACAGTTCGGGAAAACCGCGACAACGCCGATGCTCTGGATCTATACGGCGAACGACAGCTATTTCGCCCCGGACCTGGCCACCGCCATGCATCAGGCGTTTACGAGCTCGGGTGGAAAAGCAGAACTAGTGGCTCCCGGCGCTTATGGCGACGATGGCCATCATCTCTTCTTCGGCCACGGAGGTTCCGAGACGTGGGGGGCCGCCGTCGAGACATTCATCAAAAATATCGATGCTTCGGCGTCTCGATAAAACGCACTCCTCACCTTGGGCAGAACGCAAGATGACCACGAATTCCATCAGGGACATCATCCAGACCATCGGCCTGCATACCAGTGCGGAGAATATTCCGCTCATCACGACCAAAGGCAGGTCATACACGTGGCTCTTTGATCTGCGTCGCGTCTTCATGCAACGCGATGCACTGGAGCAGATCGCGCAGGCCTTCTGGGAGCGTAACGCAACGAGAGAGCCCTTCCAGCTCGGTGGTCTTGAAACTGCCGCCATTCCGCTTCTCACCGCATTGATGTTGACCGCGCCCAAGGATAGAGGCGCAGTCAACGGTTTCATCATCCGGAAAGATCGCAAGACAACCGGGCTTGGCAACGCGATCGAAGGCGAAGTGAAGGATCTACCCATCATTCTGGTTGACGATTCCCTCAATTCCGGAACCAGCGCAGAAAAAGCCCGGGCTGTCATCGCCATGGCGGGACATCAACTTCGTGAGATGTTCGTCGTCGTCGATTTTCTGTCGAAGGCCGGAATGAACTGGAGGAAATCGCATGGCATCTCCGTCCAATCACTGTTTACCCTGAAAGACTTCGATCTTCCCGCCGATCACCAGGCGCCCCATCCGACGCAGATGTACCGCGAACTGTGGCGAACTGTGACTCCGGGCGGATTCGCCTTCCATGTCGTGCCAAAATCCGCACCTCTTCTGGTAGGTAATCTTATCTATCGAGGATGCGACGCTGCGAAGATGCAGGCTTTTTCTGCTGAGACCGGCGGCCTGGTCTGGGAGTACGCGGTGACCGGGGCGGCTTATACGAAGAAGGGAATCTGGTCGTGCCCCGCGTATCACGAGGGACGGCTTTACTTCGGTGCTTACAATGGCACCGTCTATTGCCTCGACGCGGAAACCGGCGAAGAAATCTGGACGCACCCGGATGGCGATTGGGTCGGTGCTTCGCCACTGATCGTTGCAAAGCACAACCTGGTCTACTTCGGTATCGAGTACGTGCGGCCATGGGCGCAAGGCAGTCTCGGCGCATACGACATGGATACGGGCGAGAAAGTCTGGGAGCACCAGGTAGAAAAACTTCAGCACGGATCGCCGGGCTACTGGGACGGCGGCGACCTGATCATCTGGGGAAGCGCAGACCACGAGACGCTGGGACTCGATGCGAAGACAGGGCGGATTGTCTGGCGATTCAAGACCCGCCGCTCCGTGAAGTATGCACCCGCTGTCGATGAGGTGCGTCAACTCACCGCCTTCGCCTCTTTCGACAAGTCCATCTATATCCTTGATGTGGCGACGGGGGAGAAGCGTGGGGAATGGCAGACCGAAGAAATCTGCTACACAACGCCGTTGTTCGCTGGAAACAAGCTCTTTTGCGGGTCGGGCGATCGGCACCTCTATGTGATCGACATCGACCAGATGCAGCTGATCAAGAAGATCAACCTTCAATCGCGCGTGTATTCCTCCCCGAAGCGCGTCGGAAATCGCGTCATCGTCGGCAGCAATGGTGGAAGGGTGGTCGAGATCGATATCGATACGCTGGAGACCAAGGGAGTACTGCAGCTACCTGACGCCGTAACGAACGGTGTGGCCATTTCTCCTGACGGCAATCGCATCTTCGTCTCCACATACATGAACCATCTTTATGCTTTCGAGCGCCTGGAAAGCACAGAGGAGAACACAGAACCGCGTGCCCTTTCCGCATCGTGATAGTGCGCGGTTCATGTTGATAGATCGGTCCGATGGCGTCATCGAATGGTTGCGCAATTCGGGTCAGCCGAAGCGAGGACGGCTCTTTCTCGCAACCATGTAACGAGGGATAAGCATGAGAACACTCGATGTCATTGAAATCGATATGGTGGCAGGCGGTATGCGTGCGTCGATCAGCGCGCATCCGTTGTCCACCTCGATCCATCATGCCAAGGCACACAAGAAAAAACATCACACGAAAGCCAAGGCGCACCACCACCATGCGGCGCTGCATAAGACCACTGCAGCACATATGACGAACGACATGGAAGAGCCGATTGCCGAGGGCGGCGAAGGTGGTGAGGGCGGTGAAGGTGGCGAAGGCGGTGAAGGTGGCGAAGGCGGTGAAGGTGGCGAAGGCGGTGAAGGTGGCGAAGGCGGTGAAGGCGATGGTGGCGACGGCGACGGCGACGGCGATGGCGATGGTAGCGACGGCGACGGCGACACTAACGACGGTGATGGTGGTGCCGGAAGCAACGCCAAGCCGGCAACTGCCGCCTCTGCCACGGGCACTACGGTGACCTACACTGCTGCCGATGGCTCCACGCAGCAAGTAACGGGTACGCACCCGAACCGGGACAACAACCCTCTCGACATCCGATCGGGGCCGGTGGCAACGAATAATGGATCCCTGGGCGACGATCGCGGCTTTGCCATTTTCTCGAGCCCACAGGCCGGGCTGGATGCGGCAGCCGCAAACATGAACCGGATCAACAACAATGCGGGTGGAGACGCCACGCTTAGCGACATCATCACGACATGGTCTCCGCCCAACGAAAATCCGACTGCCGAGATGATCACGACCATCACGACTAATTCGGGATTGAGTCCCTCGGCGGAGTGGAGTTCGTTGACCAGCGCGCAGCAAAGCGCATTCATCACGGCTTATGGGCACCGTGAAGGCTGGCACGGTAATTGATTTTCCGCAGGGCCGGGATGTCACATCCCGGCCCTGTTCACGACAGCGGTTTTATGGAGGTATCTATGGCATTCCGATTGATCTCGTTCTGCGGCCTGCTTGTCCTTGGCATGGTCTCTTTCCCGGTTAATGCAGCCATCGAAGACGCCGCGAACTGCGCCGGTGCCCTGCATCGTGCGTTTGCGACGCAGAGCGACAAGCCCGAGGCAATGGCAGATGTCGTCCTGCCCGAGCCATGCAGGAGCATTGGTCCAGTAAAGCTCGGGATGACGAGGAGTGAAGTGCTGGCCGCCCTGGGTCATCCTGACCAGGAGCGAACGAGCCGGGATCATCCTGAAACCGCGGATGTCCTGTATGTCTATCCACGCGATCTCAATGCGCAACTGGCCCGGAATCCGCTTCCCGCGGACAAGATCAATTACAGCCAGCTTGGTGTTCGCTTCCAGGACGGCAAGGTCACCAATATCGTCACCTTCGCCAACCTCAAGGCACCGCTTCCCTTCAAGCTCCTGGGGCGCGCTGCGGGGTCCGATATAGGGGACATCCTGAAGGAAATGGGCGGCAGTCCCGAATGGAACGCAAGCCACGACTATATCCAGTTCCAGTCCATGCCGATCGGGCTGAGTATCGATCCTGCGACGTCCGGCATCGTGGGGCTGGACATTGCAAACCAGAAGCGGGACCTCGACACGTTCAGCGTTCAGGGGCTGACGTTAACCAAAGACAAGAAGGCCGGTCTTTTCAGTGGTTTCCTGACGACCCGATAGAAGCTTATGCTCACCTCCGAGCCGCTTATCCCGCTTGGCCTTCGATTCTCGCCAATCAATAAGATATGAGCCTTTCGAGTAGCTGACACAAGACGGTCACATCCCCTTGTTACCTCTGGTCTGTCTTAACCGGAGGCGCACCATGAACAGCACGGTTTTGAGCGAGCCGACCGCCGGCTCCCCGTTGACCCGCTACGTGAGCCTGGCGGTATTCGCCGTCGTGATGCTTGCCGCAGTGATCTACGTTGGCTCGCAACTGAGCCACGACCTTACGATCGCACCCGCCAGTCCGACCTTCGAATACGTCCTGCTCGGCGTCGCGCTGCTGATCGCCCTCGGCTTCGAGTTCGTCAATGGCTTCCACGACACCGCCAACGCGGTGGCGACGGTGATCTACACACGCTCGCTGCCCGCCACCTTCGCCGTGGTCTGGTCGGGAGGCTGGAATTTCGTTGGCGTGATGATTTCCAGCGGCGCGGTGGCTTACGCGGTGCTGCAGTTGCTGCCGATCGCACTCGTGCTCAACGTCGGGTCCTCAGTTGGCTTCGCCATGGTGTTCGCCTTGTTGCTGGCAGCCATCATCTGGAACCTCGGCACCTGGTACCTCGGTCTTCCTTCGTCCAGTTCGCACACCTTGATCGGCTCGATCATCGGCGTGGGCCTCATGAACCAGATGATGAATGCCGGTAATGCCAATGCGGCGGTCGACTGGGGCCAGGCGCTCAGCGTCGGCAAGTCGCTGTTGTTCTCACCGCTGATCGGCTTCGGTCTTGCTTTCGCCTTGCTGATGGTCCTCAAGCGCTTCGTCAAGGCACCCGAGCTGTACGCGGAGCCGCACGGTGACAAGCCGCCGCCGTTCTGGATCCGCAGCCTGCTGATTCTCACCTGCACGGGCGTGTCGTTCGCGCACGGTTCGAACGACGGGCAGAAGGGTATGGGCCTGATCATGTTGATCCTGATCGGCACGGTACCCAGCGCTTACGCGCTGAACAAGGCGGTGACTCCGGGGGAAACGCAGACCTTTGTCTCAGTCGCCCACCACGCCAGCGAGACGCTGACCAAATACGCCACCGGCGCGCCGGCCGTTGCGTCGCCGCGCGACGAGATCGAGCACTACATCCAGACCAAGCAGGCCACGCCGGCGACGTTCTCCGCGCTCGTCGCGCTTACCAATCGCATCGGCGACCAGGTGGCTCAGCGTTCGTCGCTCGCTGATGTGCCGCAGGGCGAGATCAACAACGTGCGCAACAGCATGTACCTCAGCTCTGAAGCGCTGCGGCTGATGGCCAAGAGCAAGCAGCCGCAGTTCGCGCCCGACGACCAGGCGGTGCTCGAGAACTATCACGGCCTGCTCGACAAATCGACGAAGTTCATCCCGACCTGGGTCAAGGTTGCCGTAGCCATCGCGCTCGGCCTGGGCACCATGGTCGGCTGGCGCCGTATCGTGCGAACCGTGGGCGAGCGTATCGGCAAGGAACACCTCACCTATGCACAGGGCGCTTCGGCCGAAGTCGTCGCCATGCTGACCATCGGCGCCGCCGATCGCTTCGGCCTGCCGGTCAGCACGACACACGTGCTGTCGTCGGGCGTGGCGGGTTCCATGGTGGCGAACGGCTCAGGTCTTCAGTGGGGCACGGTGCGCAGCATGCTGATGGCCTGGGTGCTGACGCTGCCGGTTTCCATTGCACTGGCTGCGGGGCTGTTCTGGATGCTGCTCAAGGTGTTCTAGCAAACAGCAGGCCTGTGGGACGGCAAGCCTGTGGGAGCCGCTTCAGCGGCGATGGGTGCTTGCGGCAGGGCTGCCCGCTGCCGCGGGATCGTCGATGAATCGGCTCCTACAGGTCTGCAGCCGAGCCGTCGACCAGCAGGGCGGTAAGATCGTTTTTCACCGTCAGGCAATAGGTATCCAGCGGCAGGTCGTTCGGCAGGATGTCGAAGGGGTCTTCGATCTGGTCGCCCAGGGCATCCAGCCCAAAGAAGGTGTACGCAAGCACGCCAACGAGCAGGGGCGTGAACCAGCCCACCAGGCCGACCAGGCAGAACGGCAGCAGGAAACAGTAGATGTGCACCGTCCGGTGCAGCAGCAGGAGGTAGGCGTAGGGCAGGGGCGTGCCCTGGATCCTCTCGCAGCCGCCAAGCACCTGGGATAGCTTGCCCAGTTCGCCATCGATGGCCGCCAGCAGGATCGGGCTGGTGCCTTCCGCGCGTGCCGTCGTGGCGAATGCGACACCTATGTGGGTGAGGACGGCAGCAGGCCGGTTGGGCGAGGCCATGACTCTAGCAAGCGCCTGCGGTGGTAGCCACAGCGCGAGATCGGCCGAGGGATCCTTGGCGCGCAGGTGATGCCTCATGGCGTAGGCGAAAGCGATCAACGAATGGACCAACTCTCGCTGTCTGGCCGCACTGGCGTCGGGCAGGAAGGCCAGCGTCTGCCGCGCCACGTTGCGGCTGGCGATGATCAGCTCTCCCCAGAATGTCCGCGCGTCCCACCAACGCTGGTAGGCGACCGTATTGCGGAAGCCGAGGAAGATCGCCAGCGTCAGGCCCATCAGGGTGAGCGGCGCCGCGTTCAGGCCGACCTTCAACGTGAAGAGGTGGAAGTCCGCCCAGACCACGACGACGGAAAGCAGGATCGTGTACAGCACACGTCGCCATATCACCGGGACGATCGACCCGTTGAGGGTGAACAGGATGGAACGGACGGTTGGTGTGCGTGAGCGGACAGTCATGGAGCGCTTGCTTACTCGGCGTCCGGCGAGGGCTTGGCCCGACGCTTGCGCGGTTTCGGTTCGGCGCTGGCAATCAGGGACTGCAGGTAGGCGATACCTTCTTCAGGTGGGAACCAGGCGACCACGTCGGCCACGCTCAGACCGTAGCTCACGCGTAGTGCGTTGAACGCGGCGCGGGCTTCGGCGAGCGGATCGACCTTGGGCGGGCGGCCACGGCGTGGTTTTTCAACCGGTTTGGCAGGGGCTATCTCGACGGGTTTCTCGACAGGGGCGACGGCCGCAGGCGGCTTGTTCACCGCATTCTGTCGGTCGAGGGCGGCGAGTTCGTCCTGGAACTGTTTGAAGTCATATTTACCGGACGAATTCATGGCACCGCTTCGGTCGAAAGTGGGGCCATTGTCGCACGGTGGCCGCGCCGATTCGTGCCGCGCTCTCCCCGCAATCGCAATCAAGTGCTACACCTGACACGGCGCTAGGATTGCGCCTACTTCGACAGGGACAGCCCATGGCCGCTGCGCAGAAAGCCCTCTGGTACATCGAAAGTCACTTCGGCGCTGGCCTTGCGCTGGGCGATGTTGCGGCGGCGGCAGGCCGGCCAGTGGTGCGCTACCTGCGTGCCCGCCGCCTTTCCGAGGCCGGCCGCGAGCTAGCCGCCGGCGCTGGCGACATTCTCGGCGTGGCGCTCTCGGCAGGCTACGGCTCGCATGAGGCATTCACGCGGGCCTTCCGCGAGCAGTTCGGCGTTACCCCGGAAGAGGTTCGCAAGCGGGGCTCACTTGACCTGGCGCGCATTTCTTGAAACCTGGCTGCCCGCCTCGGGACTAATGGCAGCCGACGCTCCGGATTTCGAACGCTACGATGCCGATTTCGACCCCCGGACTGGCATGGGTGGCGTCGAGATCTGGGTGCCGCTGGCGCCCTGAAGCATCCATTCCGTCACCACAGAGAGGAAACCACCATGCCGATCCTTACCCGCGCCTGCCTGGTGCTGGCACTCACGTCGATCCTGGGTATCGCTTCGGCGACCACCGTGGGCGAGACGCATCGCGCCACCACAACACCGACCGCGGCCATGCGCGATGCGTCGCACTCCGACGCGTTGTCGATCACGGTGTGGTATCCGGCCGTCGATGGGGCGAAGGAAGAGCCGCTCGATATGGGTGCGCCCGGGCATCCGCTGTTTCTCGCTGGTCGCGCGGCGCAGGACGCACCGTTTGCGCCGGGACGTCATCCAGTGGTGCTGCTATCGCACGGTTTCGGTGGCACGGCGCGCATGATGAGCTGGTTCGGCACGGAACTGGCACGTGGGGGTTACGTGGTGGTCGGCGTGAATCATCCGGGCAACAACGGCATGGGGCCGATGACCGCGGCCGGTGCGGCGCTCTGGTGGGAGCGTGCCGAAGACCTCAAGGCGGCGTTCGCCGCCGTGCGTAAGGACCCGGCTATCGCGGCGCATATCGATCCGGCGCGCCTGGGCGTAGCCGGTTTCTCGGCGGGTGGATTCACTTCCTTCCTGCTGGCGGGTGCGCGCACCGACATACCTCACTTGAGGGCGTTCTGCGACAGTCATCCCGACGACGGTGTCTGCAAGCCGCAGAAGGAGGCGCCGGAGATCAGCGGGCCGGCACTTTTTCATAAGGCCTACGACGATCCCGCGATAAAGGCACAGCTTGCTCATTCGACGGAGGATCACTCGATCCCGGGAGTAAAGGCGGTCTTCACCCTTGCGCCTGCGCTCGTGCAGGCGATCGCACCCGACAGCTTTGCCCGCATCCACGTGCCCACGGCGATTGTGGTTGGCGTGGACGACAAGGTGGCCGAGCCTGGCACCAACGCGGACATCGTGGAGAAATCGATTCGCGGCGCGACGATCACCCGTCTTCCCGGGGTAGGGCATTACGATTTCCTGAGCACCTGCACGGACGCAGCGAAGGTCAGCGTGCCGATATGTGCGGATGTGACCGTGCCGCAGGCTGCGACGCATGCGGAAGCGCTGGTCAAAGCCAAGGCTTTGTTCGACAGCGCTCTGTAGGAGGCGCTTTAGCGGCGATGGGCGCTCGCGGCAACCTGGCCCGCTGCCGCGGGATCGCCGATGAATCGGCTCCCACATCGCCGATGAATCGGCTCCCACACAGAACGGTCAGGGCGTGCGACGGTCAGAGTGCGCGGAAGGTTACTACCAGTACATCTCGGTGGGAGGCCTTGCCTTCGTCCAGCGGCATCACCGGCGTCACGCCGTGGAACACGCGCGGATCGTGGATCAGGGCGGCATCGAACGCGCGGGTGAGGGTGAATTCACCCAGAGAGCGTCCGTCCGGCGCGTGGATGGTGGTCGTGCCGCTGGCGATGTTCTCGCGGTCGATCAGGAGCACCAGCACATAATCCACGCCATCGCGGTGACTGCCTTCAGGTGTCGGCTCGCCCGCGGCACCGGCGGTGGCTTCGATGCGGAACTGGTGGGCCTCGACATGCCACTGGATTACCTCGGGCGAGAGACTACCGAAGAAGTCACGGCAGAAGTCGAGGATCGCGCGCATCGTCGCACTCTGCGCGATCTCCGGAAGTACCGGCGCGAACCAGCGCTCGATGTCGCCCTGCAGCGTGTTGTACGACAAGGTCTGGAAGTGCGCCTGATGCGGGCGATCTTCCACATGGCCGAATCGCGATGCGGCGAACACCGCATGACGGCGTCGACGGAACCGGCCTGTTGCTGCCAGGTACGTGTCCGGTTCAAGTGCATTCCAGCTCGCGGCGAAAGCATCCCAATCGGCCAGGGGCGCGATGTGCTCAACCAGTCGGCGCATGTCATTGCCTTGCACGAAGGCGAAGCCCTCGTCCCGCACCTGGTCGTGGAGGGTGGTTTCGGTCGCTTCGAGGGGGACGTTCATCCGCTCAGTATACGACCCCCACGACCCGCCCAAGTGCGGCAAACGGCCCCGCTTAGGGGATGCGCAGGGGCTGGGGCTTGTCCAGCGCGGTGAGGAGTGCGCCATCGCGCTGGTAGACATCGGGCTTGTAGGCCAGCTTGCCGTCCTCGCTGATGTCGACAGTCCAGTAGGCCAGCAGCACGGGTACCGACGTGGGCAGCGTCACGTTCTGTGTCTTCTTCGTGGCGATGCGGTCATCGATGGCCTGGCGATTCCATTTCTCGTCGTCGTTGAAAAGCAACTGCACCAGTTCGAGAGGATGCTCGACGCGAATGCAGCCCGAGCTGGTGTCGCGCTTGGCCTTGGAGAAGAGATCCTGATGGGGCGTGTCGTGCAGGTAGACCGAAAAGGAGTTGGGGAAGCGGATGACCACCTGGCCAAGCGAATTGCCCGGGCCAGCGTCCTGGCGCAAGGTGATCCCGCGCGGATTGGACCAGTTCACGCCTGCGGCGGAAATCGTATTGCCGTTGCTATCGAGCACGCGGATACGGTTGTTGGCCAGGTAGGCGCTGTTGGCGCGCACCTTGGGCAGGATGTCGTTCTTTAGGATCGTCGGCGGGACGGTCCAGGTGGGGTTGAAGGTGATGTAGGTGATCTGCGAGCGGAAGATGGGCGTGCTGCGATAGGGCTTGCCCACTTGCACACGCGACTTCCATACCGGCTTGCCGTCGCGGTAGAAGCTGATCTTGTAGCCGGCCACGTCGACGACCACGAAGGTGCCTTCCAGGGCGTGCAACAACCAACGTGCCCGCTCCAGGTTGACCCGCACCTGGCCGATGCGCGTTTCGATCGGCACGTTGAGCGCGGTGAGCGTATCGGCGCCCACGCTGCCGTCGGCATCCAGGTACTGGTCGGCCTGGAAGCGTTTGACCGCGTCGGCCAACGGCGAATCGTAGTGATCCCCGAGGGCGAGCGTAGGGTCGAGATAGCCGCCGGCGACGAGCCTGGCCCTGAGCGCGCCGACGCGGGGATCCTTCATGCCCGGCTTCAACGACGGGCCGTCGGGAACGCTCGGCCAGCCGCCTTGCGCCGCGGTGGCCCGCAATTGCGTGAGCGCGTCGCGGAGTTGGGCGTAGAGCGGGTTCTGCGGACGCGCCATGGCGAAGGTCTGGTCCACGCTGCTCTCGTCGATCGAGGTCTGCAGCATGGACATGCCCTGCTGTGCGTCGATCACGGCCGGGTCGAAGTTCCAGGTCGGGTCCAGGCGCATGGGGTCGACCTTGCCGCGGGCGAGCTGGACCAGCGCGGTGATGTAGGCACCGGTTGCGGCAACGTCAAAGTCGGCACGTTGCTCCGGCGATGCCTTGCTCCAGTCCGGCGCATCGACGGTGGCTTTGAGGGCAGGGAGGTCGTAGTCGTCCGGGAGCAGGCCATCGCTGTCAACCGAGGCCAGGCCGGCCAGCAGCTGTTGCACGTTCGTGGGGTTGGACCAGGCAGCCGTGAAGTGGCGTTGTGCGTAGAAGTCGCCCACGGCCTTGCCCAGCGCGGCGTCCGGCCGACTGAGGGGCCCTCCCTGCAGCGGAGTCATCTGCTGGAGGCGACTGTAGATGGCCGTGGCTACCGGATCGTCGGCGGGGGGCGGCGTCGGTGCTGCGACGCTGGTCGCGGCGGCGGGTATCTGGGCGACGATGGGTGGCGGCGAGGCGGCGGATGCGGCTGCAGACGGGGCCGGCGGCGTTTGCGCCACAACCAAAAGAGGAAGAAAGGCAGTCATGAGCGATAGGGCAAACTGGCTGTGCACGCGCTTTTCCATAGTCATTATCAATTGATTCCGGATTCATTGGCATACATGCAGGCTTTCACATATATCAAGGGCAGAGATGTGACGGTGTTGTGGTCAATAAATGATCAGCGCGTTAGGATGCCCCGTCGCAACATCACCCGGCTTACCGCATGATTCGATCGCTCCGTACGCTTCTGGCGTCCGCGCCGCTCCTCGGCGCCGTGTTTTTCCTTCCCGTCCAGGCCCACGCCGCCGACACCCTCGGCGATGCACTGGCCAAGCTGGCTCCTTCGGCCGACCCCAAGGTGATCGGACTTGCCGTCCAGGCTTCCGAATGCGCGCAGACGCAGGGTGGTGCTCCGTCCGACCGTCTGGCGGTGATCGATTACTCGAAACCTTCCTCGGAACCGCGCCTGTGGGTGTTCGATACCGTCAAGCGCAAGCTGCTGTTCCAGGAGCTGGTCGCCCACGGCAAAAACAGCGGTGACGCGAACTCCACACGATTCTCCAACGCACCGGAAAGTCTTGCCTCCAGCATCGGCCTCTTCCGCACGTCGGATACGTACATGGGTAAGAACGGATATTCACTGAGGCTGACCGGGCTCGAGCCCGGCGTCAACGATCAGGCCCTTGCCCGCGCCATCGTCATCCACGGCGCTGCCTACGTAAACGAAGCGATGGCGAAGGTTGCCGGTCGCATCGGTCGCAGCTGGGGTTGCCCGGCCGTACGCACGGCAATTGCGCACCAGCTGATCGATGCCCTCAAGGGCGGCCAGATGGTGTTCTCGTACTACCCGGATAAACGCTGGCTTGCGTCTTCGGGCTACCTCAAGTGCACGAATGGTCAGCTCGCGCATGTCGAGGCCAATGTGATCGCTCGCGCGGGTAGCTGATGGCAAGGGCGTGCACGCGCTAGAATCCCCGGACCTAACCGTGGAATCCAGCATGAAACACGTTCTTGCGATCGCCGCCGCCGTCCTCCTCGCTGGTTGCGCCACCAGTGGCATGAAGGACACCTTGCCCAAGCTCAGCAGCAAGTCGGACAAGACCGTGACGGCCTACGTGCAGTGCGTGGTGCCCAAGTGGCAGGCCCTGAGCCCGGACGCCAAGGGCGACGCCAAGGATGACAAGGGCACGGTCACCGCGAGCAAGGATGGCGCCCACGAGCGTCTCGAAGTCAAAGCCAATGGTTCCGGTTCGCAGGTCGTGATGTACGAACTGCAGAAGGTCAAGGGCGACTACAACAGCGGCTATCGCGACGAAGCGATTTCCTGCCTCTCATCGGCTGCTCCCGCTCCGTCTTCGTCGGCGGCTTCCCCGGCCCAGTAAGCAAGGGCTCGATGGGCTCGACGAGTTCGGGCCCATCGTTCTTCGGGGATCAGGAGACCGGTCGCGACAACCGAGCCCGCTCGACGGCGTCGAGCAGCTGCTCACGATCGAAGGGTTTGACCAGGAATACCGCTGAGCGCGGCGCCGGCTCGAGGTCTTCCGGCAGTCGGCTGGACACGATCACGATCGCGGTGTCCGGCCGCTCGCGAAGCGCGGCATTGAGGAGTTCTCTCCCGCGCCGCTCGCCTGGGGTGTCCGCGTGCACCACCATCAAGACGAGTTCGTCCATTTCCTGGAAGGCTCGCTTCGCATCCCTGTAGGTCATGGTAGCCCGGGTCTGATAGCCGGCATCTTCGAGGACCATGGCCACCGTCTCGGCGACCATGCTTGCCCGATCGAAGACCAGGGCGGTGGGACTGGCTGATGGTTTGGAGCTCATAGGCGAATTCTATCCCTCCCGGACTATCTGTGGGTGTCAGCTAGTGGGTTCCTGCGGCGGCCATTCGGCGTTGATCGTCTTGACCCGGGACATCAGCTCGTGGACTTCATGGGTGCGGTCGGCGATGCGCTGCTCCTCGGCCGCCCGCTGTGCGGCGAAATCATGGTTGGTGCCCTGAACGGCCTCGTGGACCAGCCGGCAGGTCTCTTCGACATTGCTGGCGCGGGTGTGGAAGCCCAGGCGGTCGGCAAGGATCTCCATTTTCAGGCCTGGGTGGGTCTGCTCGAGCGCGCGAGCGCGAACGATGAAGAACTGTTGCCAGTCGCGCTCGGGAGCCCCGCTGAGCACCGCTTCCACGCGCGGGATGTCCGGCCGGTCGAATTGCTCGGTGTCGTCGATCGCTTCGAACGATTCGATGTCGATCCAGTCTCGGCTGGCCATGGGGCAATCCTCAGGGGTGTGGGCGCGGGATTGTTGGCGTGCGTATGTCTACGCGACGTGGGCACGCGACAGCTTTCCCGTTTTCACATATCGTGCACAGGCGGAAACCAATGCTCTTCACATTCCTTGCGGAGCCAACCCCCATGCGTTATCTCGCCCTCGCCGGCATCGTCCTGCTCGCCGGCTGCGCCACCCAGAACCAGCGCCATGTGGAGATTCACGATGTGCTTTCGAGCACCACTTTCTCCAACCAGGCCCCCACCGACGGCGACGCGACACTGAACATCGTGCGCGAGCAGGGTTTGTGGGGTGCGGGCTGTTCCAGTGCCATTTATCTCGACGACAAGGTGGTCGCGGATATGGAAATCGGGCAACAGCTGGTGCTTCACGTCCCCTCGGGCACGCGTAAGCTGAGCATGATGTCCCATGGTGCATGCAGTGGCGAACGTCTTGATGCCGATGCCTCGGTCGGCCAGGGCGAGACGAAAACCTTCACAATCCCCGCCAGCGGCGAAGGGCTTGCGGCACAGGCTCCGCCGAAAGCCTGACACGGCTTGTTATCTTTGTCGTGAGGGCGTAAGAATCAACGCAGGCACACCGCCCATATAGGGAGTTGCACTGTGCACCGTCGGACCGTTGGCCAGTATTCGGTGGAAGTACGCACGCTGAGAGCACCCTCAGGCGTGTGGAAAGCGGCGTACATCGTCGAGCCCGCCATGCACGCGGGCCCACGCGACTTCGTCATGATCACGCTGCTCGACGAATTCGAGGACGAAAGGGTGGCAGTCGACGCCGCGATGGAACGTGGTATCAGCCACGCCGACTGGCTCGACGCGGCTCGCACCACCTCGACCGGTTGACGTGACCGGCGCGGCGACCTTGTCGTAACGCCTCCGCGACGATAGGCCACCTAGCTTCGTCCGCATGAGGGCCACCGGCCTTCAACCGGTGGAGTCATCCTTGCAGCGCACGATCCTCTATGTTCCTTTCAACGCCTCGGCGCACGGTCAATGGACTCTCCGCCGTAACGCCGAGTTGGTCGGACAGTTCCCGACCCGCGACGATGCCATGCGCCGTGCGCTGGCACTCACTGTGTCGATCCAGAATCTGCCGGGTCACGAGGCGGCGATCAAGGTGGAGGACGAGGACGGCGCCTGGCACCTCGCCGATGGCGTGACACCGTAAGCCTTTGAGGGTTTCCGGCAGGCGTCGCAGGATCTGAGATCGCCAGGCGGGATAACAGGCGCCCCTGTTCCCCGGATACCGCCATGGCCGCCTACCTCAAAGCCCGCCTCACCGACGAGGCGGATTCAGCCCTGGCGATCCGCCACGACGGAAGCACGCTGGCGCGGCGGCTCAGCGACAAGTACAGCGACCGTGTCGCCACGGCCTTCACCGTATTCGGCCGCGAAGGCCAGTTCGTTCCGTTGCCGGACGACCTCCCGCCCGGCCTGTCGAAGGCGCTGACAGCGCACGGCATCGAGCGCCTTTACAGCCACCAGCAGGAGGCGTGGGAGGCTGCCCGCACGGGGCGGAACGTTCTTGTTTCCACGCCAACGGCATCGGGGAAGACGCTCTGCTACACGCTGCCGGTGGTGTCTTCGGTGCTGGAGGCGGGCGCCAAGGCTTTGTATCTGTTCCCGACCAAGGCACTCGCCCAGGACCAGGTCGCCGAGTTGCTCGAACTCAATCGGGCCGGCGATCTCGGTGTCAAGGCCTTCACTTTCGACGGCGACACCCCGGGCGATGCCCGTCAGGCGATCCGTCTGCATGGGGACGTCGTGGTCAGCAACCCCGACATGTTGCACCAGGCCATTCTTCCGCATCATACGAAGTGGGCGCAGTTCTTCGAGAACCTGCGCTACGTGGTAATCGATGAGATCCACACCTATCGTGGTGTTTTCGGTTCGCACCTGGCCAATGTGCTGCGACGCCTGAAGCGTATCTGTGCCTTCTATGGTGTACGTCCGCAGTTCATCCTGTGCTCGGCCACCATCGGCAACGCTACCGAACATGCGCAAGCGCTGATCGAGGACGAGGTCGTCACCATCTTGCGCAGCGGCGCGCCCAGTGGCGACAAGCACATTCTTCTGTGGAATCCGCCGGTGATCAATCCGGATCTCGGGCTGCGCGCCTCGGCACGGTCGCAGACCAACCTGATCGCGCGCGTGGCGATCAAGGCGAAGATGAAGACGCTGGTGTTTGCGCAGTCGCGACTCATGGTGGAAGTGCTTACCAAGTACCTCAAAGACGTCTTCGATCACGATACGCGCGTGCCGGCACGCATTCGTGCGTACCGCGGGGGATACCTGCCGACCGAGCGGCGCGAGGTGGAACGCGCGATGCGCGCGGGTGACGTCGATGGCATCGTCTCCACCTCGGCGCTTGAGCTCGGCGTCGACATCGGCAGTCTCGACGCAGTGGTGCTCAATGGTTACCCGGGTTCGATCGCCGCCACGTGGCAGCGTTTCGGCCGCGCTGGGCGCCGCCAGCAGCCCTCGCTCGGCGTGCTGGTCGCCACCAGTGCGCCGCTCGACCAGTACCTCATGCGACATCCGGCCTTCCTCACCGAGGCGACACCGGAACAGGCGCGCATCCAGCCCGACCAGCCTTTGATCCTGCTCGATCACATTCGTTGTGCGGCCTTCGAACTGCCCTTTGTCGCAGGGGATGCCTTTGGCCCGGACGATGCCGGGCCGTACCTGCAGGTGCTCGCCGAAGCCGAAGTACTGCACCAGGAAGGCGAGCGTTGGGAGTGGATAGCGGATAGCTATCCGGCCAACGCGGTGAGCCTGCGTTCCGTCGCCGATGGTAATTTCGTCGTCGTGGATCGCACCGAGGGGCGGCAGACGATCATTGCCGAGGTGGACTACTCTGCAGCGGCGTTGACGCTCTACGAGGGCGCGATCCACATGATCCAGTCAGTGCCTTACCAGGTCGAAAAACTCGATTGGGAAGGACGCAAGGCCTATTGCACGCGCACGCGCGTGGACTACTACACGGATGCCATCGACTACACCAAACTCAAGGAGCTGGAGTGCTTTGACGGCAGCAAGGCGGGCGAGGGCAGTGCGCGTCATGGCGAGGTTCATGTCGTGCGTCGCGTGTCCGGCTACAAGAAGATTCGCTACTACACGCACGAGAACATCGGCTATGGGCCGGTGAACCTGCCGGATCAGGAGCTGCATTCCACGGCGGTGTGGTGGCAACTGCCGCAGAGCGTGCTGGATGGCGCCTTTCGCTCACGCCAGCATGCGCTCGACGGTTTCCTTGGCGCTGCCTATGCGTTGCATACCGCTGCCGTAGTGGCGGTGATGGCCGAGCCGCGTGACTTGCAAAAGGCCATCGGGTCGGGTGATGGCGGCTGGTCGGCGCAGGTGGACACGGCGGGTCGCGGACAGATTCGCGCGCCGGACGGTGGACTCGCGTTGCCGGATGCACTCGATCGCTTTCTGCCCACCGTGTATCTCTACGACAACTTTCCCGGTGGCGTCGGCCTGAGCGAACCGCTATTCCTGCGTGCGCCCGAACTTGTCACGCATGCGCTGGCCACGGTCGAGGGCTGCGAGTGCAAAGCCGGCTGTCCCGCCTGTGTGGGACCCGTGCTGGCGGCGGATGAGCATCGCGAGGAAACGCCGCGTGCACTGACGGCCCGTGTGCTGCGTCTGCTTGGAGCCGCCGCATGAGCGAGCTGGCCTCGAGGCTGGCTGCCCTCCGCCGCCAGGCCGGCGGAAAATCCTCTGTTTCTGTGGGGAAAGAGGCTCATGTGGGAGCCGCTTCAGCGGCGAAGGGGGCTGGTCTCGTTCCGGAGGAATCGCCGATAAATCGGCTCCCACAAAGAGCTTCCACTATCGACCTCGCCGCGCTCCGCCGCATGGCCGGTGTGCGCGAGCGCCTGGGTCAACCACGCCTCCCACCACGCAGCTTCAGCCGCGATGTCCCTGGTGAGGAGATCGCTCCCGGCCTGCGCTATCTCGACCATCGATATGCATGGCCTGACGCACCGCCGGAGCTCGACCTTAGCTTTGCCCGGCTCACCACCGCGCGTCGTGAACATCTCCTGCACTTCGACACCGAAACCACGGGACTCGCTGGTGGTACCGGCACGCGCGCGTTCATGATCGGTGCGGCTGACTGGCATGACGGCGGCTTGCGCGTGCGCCAGCTCTACATCACAACCATGGCGGGCGAGACCGCCATGCTGCGAACGTTTTCCGAATGGATCGACGCCGACACGGTACTGGTCAGCTACAACGGAAAATCCTACGACGCGCCATTGCTCGCCACGCGTTATCGTCTCGCGCGCATGGTCAATCCGCTCGCCGGCCTGATGCACGTCGATCTGCTGCATCCCATGCGGCGTCGATACCGCCAGGTCTGGGAGAACTGCAAGATGCAGACAGCGGAACGGAAACTGCTTCGCATCGTGCGTGAGGACGATCTGCCGGGATCGGAAGCGCCACGCGCATGGCTCACCTACCTTCGCGGCGGCTCATCCGGGGATCTCGTGCGTGTCGCCGCGCACAACCTGCAGGACGTGCGCAGCCTCAGCGGCCTGATTGTGGAAGCGCACGGCTGGGCCGCACTGGACGCGCAGGATCATTCGCCGCACGGTAACGAAAAATAGACGTCGACCCGCGCACGCTCGCGTGAGTTCCTTTCAAGCGGCTAAGGAGGCGATGGCATGAACGAGGCGACCAAACCCTGTGATCACGACGGGTGTAATTGCCAGATCCCGGTGTCGCGTGACTTCTGCAGCGAGAGCTGCCGCATGGCGGCCGAGAGCCAGAACGTAGGGAGCACCTGCGAGTGCGGCCATGCGGCCTGCCAGCAGAGGCAATGACGAAACGTGAGGAAGACAACATGACCAGCGATAAAGATCAGCCGACGTCCGGCTACCGCGAAGAGAATCTCAAACCCTCGAAGGGAAAACCCAAGATCCCCGGCGAGGGGCATCCGAAGGAATCTCAGAACAATCCCAAGCAGAAGCCCGGCAAGCAGGGCTCCTGACAAGAAAGCTCCATGCAGAAGCCAAAGCGCTTCATGCAGGACCAAAAACGCTTTATGCAGGAGCCGCTTCAGCGGCGATAGCCAGGTTGCCCCAACCCATCGCCGGCGTAGCCGGCTCCCACACAAAGCTCAATCAGCAAGAGACGATCAGGCCGCCTTGCGCAGCAGGCCACTGATGGAAGCGATGGCGCCACCGATCGCCTGCGTCTTGTGGTCGTCGCTCATGGCTACACCTTCGGCACGAATGAACTCGATGTCGGTGACACCGAGGAAGCCGAACACCGCGCGCAGGTAGGGCTCCTGGAAGTCCATGCCAGCGGCCGGCGAACCCGGAAGGCTGTACACACCGCCGCGCGAGGACGCGATGATCACGCGCTTGCCACCTGCCAGGCCTTCGGGGCCGGCCGCGGTGTACCGGAACGTCTTGCCGGCAACCGCAATGCGGTCGATCCATGCCTTCAGTGAGCTGGTGATGCCGAAGTTGTACATCGGCGCACCAATGACGACGACGTCGGCAGCGAGGAATTCTTCGAGCACCGCGGCGCCTTCGGCGGCAGCGGGGTCGTTCTCACCTGCTGGCAAACCCCAATGGCCGAGCGGGGCGGCATGCAGGTCACGGTAGGTGACTTCGACGCCCGGGTGGTTCTGGACGAACTCCGCCACGATGGCCGCCGTGAGGCCGCGGGAAACAGAATAGGCGCCAAGCGCACTGGCATCGAGATGCAGGAGTTTCATGGGTTTTCCTCAGTCGTAGACCGCAGGATGCGGGACGGAGGAGACGATACGCCGGCGACAATCGCCTGATTAGCCCGCCTGGGGTAGACTCATTGTTCCGAAATAGAAACGACGGACTCCGATGGAAGGCGCGCTGCAGGACCTCAACGATCTGTATTTCTTTGCCTCCGTGGTCGAGCACGGCGGGTTCTCGGCTGCCGGCCGCGCCCTGGGCATCCCCAAGTCCCGCCTGAGCAAGCGCATCGCTCAGCTGGAGGAGCGCCTGGGAGTACGTCTGCTCCAGCGCACCACCCGCCGCTTCGTCGTTACCGAGATAGGTGAGCGCTTCTACGCCCATTGCCGCGCTGTGCTGGAAGAAGCGCGGGCGGCCCAGGACGCCGTGGACGAGCTGCGCACCGAGCCGCGCGGCATCGTACGGGTGAGTTGCCCGGTTTCGCTTGCCCAGAACGTGCTCGGTCCGATGCTGCCGGCCTTTCTGCTCGAGCATCCCAAGGTGCAGGTGCGCGTGACCGCCACCAATCGCCGTGTCGATGTCATCGGCGAAGCGTTCGACGTGGCCATCCGCGTGCGCGAGAAGCTGGACACGGACGCCACCCTGGTCCTGCGCAGCATCGGCTACGCGCGCAGCCTGCTGGTCGCGAGCCCGAAATTCCTCGACAGCAACGGTCGTCCGAAGACCCTCGACGAACTGGCGGCGCTTCCCGCCTTGTCCATGTACGAGCACGAAGGCGCGCAGGTATGGGAACTGGTCGACTCACAGGGCAAGAAGGCGGCAGTCGAGGTCAAGCCGCGCCTGGTCAGCGGCGATTTCTCGATGCTGATTGCGGCTGCGGTGCAGTGCTGTGGCGTTGCCCTGTTGCCGGAGGACTTCTGCGGCCCGTTGATATCCACCGGTGAGCTGGAGTGGGTCCTGCCTGAATACACCACGGCGCAGGGCACGTTGCACTTCGTTTACCCGAGCCGTCGCGGCCTCCTGCCGGCGATCCGCAGCTTCGTGGACTTCCTCGCCGACCGCCTGCCCAAAGCACAGGCCGAGTTCCATAAGGACTGCGAAAAGGTCGCTGCCGATCCCACCCAGGCAGGAGCGATCAAGATGGCCCGCATGTTAGGATCGAGCCCTTCGGCCACGTTTGGCCGTCCAAACGAGTAAGGATGTTCGATGCAGCTCGAAACCAAGCTTCCCAAGGTCGGCACGACCATCTTCAGCGTCATGAGCCAACTCGCGCTGGAACACAAGGCGGTCAACCTGGGCCAGGGGTTTCCCGATTTCGAGCCGCCCGAGCCCTTGCGCGAAGCGATCACGCGGGCCATGGCCGAGGGCAAGAACCAGTATGCCCCGGGCGTCGGCATCCCGAAGCTGCGTGAGCAGATCGCCGCGAAGACCGAGCGCCTGTACGGCCATCGGGTCAGTCCGGACACCGAGGTGACGGTGACCTCGGGCGCCACCGAAGCGCTGTTCTCCGCCATTGCAGCCGTGGTCAGGGCAGGGGAGGAAGTCATCGTTTTCGACCCCTGCTACGACAGCTACGAACCGGCCATCGAACTCCAGGGTGCGACGGCGGTGCATATCCCGCTCACGCTGCCCACCTTCGCTATCGACTGGCAGCGCGTGCGCGAGGCGGTGACGCCGAAGACACGCATGATCCTGATCAACTCGCCGCACAATCCGTCCGGCGCGGTGCTCTCGCGAGCGGACCTGAACGAACTGGCCGCCATCGTGCGCGACACGAACATCGTCGTGTTGTCCGACGAGGTTTATGAGCACATCGTGTTCGACGGCGCGCAGCACCAGAGCGTATTACGTCACGAGGAGCTGTCCACGCGCAGCATCGTGGTGTCTTCGTTCGGCAAGACGTATCACTGCACGGGCTGGAAGGTCGGCTACGCCATCGCGCCCAAGGCGCTCACGGCCGAGTTCCGCAAGGTGCACCAGTATCTGACGTTCTGCACCTTCAATCCGGCGCAGTGGGCCTTCGCGGAGTTCCTCGAGTCCACGCCCGAGCATTATCTCGAACTTCCCGCGTTCTATCAGGCCAAGCGTGATCGTTTCCGCGAGTTGATCGCGCCGTCGCGGCTCAAGCTGCTGGACGTACCGGGCGGCTATTTCCAGCTGGTCGATTACAGCGCCATCCGTGATCTCGATGACATCAACTTCAGCGAGTGGCTCGTGCGCGAAGGCGGCGTGGCTGCGATCCCGCTGAGTCCGTTCTACGAAAGCGCCCCGGATACGCGGCTGGTCCGGCTGTGCTTCGCCAAGAACGACGCCACCATGGAAGCCGCCGCGGAGCTGCTGTGCAAACTCTGACCGTTTCCCTCGTCCAGGGCGCGACACGCTGGCACGACGCTGCCGGCAACCGCGATTACTACGGCAAACTGGTACGTGGCGCCGCGCCCAGCGACCTCATCGTGTTACCCGAAACCTTCCTTTCCGGGTTCACGAACGACACGCTCGCCAATGCCGAGACGATGGACGGCATTGGCGTGGCCTGGATGCGCGCCCTCGCCACCGAAGTGAATGCCACGCTCACCGGTAGCCTGGTGATTCGCGAAGGCGACACGGTATTCAATCGCCTTATCTGGGCATCCCCGGACGGCTCGCTGGCTTATTACGACAAGCGGCACCTGTTCCGCATGGCGGGCGAACACACGCGCTATGGCGGTGGCAATGAGCGCCTCATCGTAGAACTGAAGGGTTGGCGCATCCTGCGGCAGGTCTGCTACGACCTGCGCTTTCCGGTATGGCTGCGCAACGGTCGTCGCGAGGAAGCCGCCGGTGGCATGGACTACGACCTGGCACTGTTCGTCGCCAACTGGCCGGCGCCGCGTCGCCAGCCGTGGCGCACCTTGCTGCGCGCGCGTGCGATCGAGAACCTTGCGTACGTCATCGGCGTGAACCGCGTCGGCGTGGACGGCAACGACTTGCCTTACGCCGGCGATAGCGGCGTTATCGATCCAGTCGGTGAGGCGCTGGTGGAATTGGGCACGCAGGAGCAGGTCGTCACCGTAGTACTGGATCCGGCACCGCTGAAGGCCCACCGCGAGCGATTCCCGGCATGGATGGATGCCGACCGTTTTTCGCTGGATACCTCGGTTTGAATAAAGGTCCTGCTGGCCCTGCTGGCCCTCTGTGGGAGCCGCTTCAGCGGCGATAAGCCGGTTACTTCGCAGCGTTGAAGGGCACAACAGGACCTGTTTTCAGCCCCTTACGCCAGGCCGCCAGCTTGTCCTCGATCCCATCGCCAACGGCGATCTGTGGCTCGGACGCCTCCAGCGAATCCTTCTTTTCCCACGAAGCAATCTCCGTTTTCGCCTTGCCGAAGGCCTCGACGAAGTCCGGCGTGGCGTTCAGCCCGTCGACGAGCCACGCGCGGCCGAAGTAAGTGATGTCCGAGTCGGCACCGCAGCCGAATGATGTCCGGTCCTTGCGTGCCGAGGTCAACACCAGGCTTCCCGGCCCGCTCAGTTTCGGGATGAAGCCGCCCGAGTAGCAGGCGTTGACCACGACGACCTTCCAGCGGAAGGCGTGCCTGGACAGGATCTGCGCAAGCCCTTCGGGATCGAGCTGGTCGAGGGGGATCGGGTCCATGTCGACCAGAAGTGAGTGGTCGCTGCCGCCGTGCGTGGCGAGGTAGACGACGAGGATGTCCTCGCGGGTGTCCATGACCTTCGCCAGGCCGTCGACGGCGCCCTCGAGATTGGTCCAGCTTGCCAGCGGCCGCGTAGTCAGGGTGGCCGGGTTGTTCTCCAGCACCAGCGTATGGCCCGGGCTGGCGAAGCGCTTGCTCACCAGGCTGTCGACGTATTCCGCCTCGTTGCGAAAGACGTTTTCCGAGCCATCTCCGCCGAAGGCCAGCACGTAGACGTTGGGCTTGCCTGGCGTGCGCGCAGCGAGTGCAGCCACTGCCTTGTGCATGGCCTCAGGCTGGGAGGTGAACACCTGTTCCGGTGTCGGAGCGTCGCTTGGCCAGTCGCCCGAATCGACATCTACCGAGGTGGCGTCGATGGCCGTGCTCGTCGCGACGGCGGGATGGACCCCGGCCGCTGTGTCAGCGGGTACCGGCGCCGTCGCCACGGCAGGTTCGCGGGGCGCTGTTACCGGCGGTGGGCCCAGGCGCAGCACGCCTACGGTAAGCAAGGCGCCGGCGATGAAAGCCCCTAGGACGTAGATCGGCGTCCGCCGACGTGGATCAAGGTGTGATGGCATCGAAATCCGCCACGGCTGGGTGACCGGCGTCCGTCAGCGGCTGCGGCGGCCTGACGAGTTGAGTCGTACGCATACCGGCTTCGCGCGCGGCGTCCAGCTCCTCGCGTATATCGGAAAGGAACAGCACCTGGGCGGGCGGCAAGCCGATCGCCGCGGCGATCTTGCGGTAAGAATCCGTCTCGCGCTTGTGTCCGGTCTGGGTATCGAAGTAGTCGGAGAACAGCGGGGTCAGGTCGCCCATTTCGGTGAAACCGAACAGCAGCTTTTGCGCAGCGACGGAGCCAGAGGAATAGACATAGAGCTTGAGGCCCTGGTCGTGCCATGCCCGCAGTCGGGCGGCTACCTCCGGATACATGTGGGAGGTGAAGACACCGGACTCGTAGCCTTCGCGCCAGATCAAACCCTGCAGGGCCTTCAGCGCCGTGGACTTGCGGTCTTCGTCGATCCAGCGGATCAGCAGATCGATGATCTCGCCGCGCGAGGCTTCGACAATGCCAGCCTCCTTCGCCGCTTCGGAAAGCCAGTGCTGCACCTCGGCTTCGTCGGTATGCGTCTCGACGTAGGCGGGCAGGTGCTTACGGGCGTACGGGAAGAGCACGTCCTTGACGAAGTCGATCGAACTGGTGGTGCCCTCGATGTCGGTGAGGACGGCACGGATGTCGGACATGAGGGGAGCCTGCGGAGCGGGGAGACTCTGCAGGATAAACGACAGGACGGGCAGGCGAAATGCCCGCCGGCGGGCTCAGGCGGCGCTGGATACCTTGGCGGACGGGTGCGGGCTCATGCGCGGGAAGCGCTCGGCGATGTCCTCGCCGGTGAAGCTGGCCACCCAGCCTTCGGTATTGGTGAACAGGCGGATAGCCACGAAGTAGGGCGATTCGCTCATGTCGAACCAGTGCGGGGTGCCGTCGGGCACGCCGATCAGATCGCCCTTCTCGCAGAGGACCTCGTAGACGCGGCCGTCGATATGCAGGGTGAACTGGCCGGCGCCGGCGACGAAGAAGCGGACTTCGTCCTCGCTGTGTGTGTGCTCGTTCAGGAACTTCTGACGGAAGGTGGCGCGATCCGGGTTGTCGGGCTTGAGGCTGATGACATCGACGGACCGGTAGCCGTTTTCGGCCATCAGGCGGTCGATATCCGCGCGATAGGCGGCGATGACCTCGTCCTGTGTGGCGCCCGGCGCGATGGCCTGAGCCGCCTCCCACTGTTCGAAGCGCACGCCGACCGCATTGAGCGCGGTGGCGATGGCAGCGTGCTCGGTGTGCACCGATATCGGGGTGTCGTGCTGGTTGTCGTTGTAGATACGCAGACGGCTCATGGGGAAAGCCTCCTCAGGTCGAGTTCGCAGCCCAGCAGGAACTCCAGGGCTTCGAGATGGCGGCGTGTTTCAGCCATGTCGCTGCCCCAGGTGTAGATGCCGTGGCCATTGATCAGATAGGCATACAGCGGCTTGCCGCCGTCGATCCAGGCGTCCACCTGGGCCTCCAGCTCGGGCATGTGCTGCGTGTTGGGGAAAACAGGAATGTCGAGCACGCTTTCGTGCGTGGTGTAGCCGGAGATCGCCTTCTGCAACTCCCATCCTTCCAGGCGGACGCGGCCTTCCGCGGCGAAGAGCCGCGAAGCGACGCTCTGGGTGCGCGAATGGGTGTGGAGCACCGCGTTGGCCTGCGGGAAGCGGCGATAGATCTGGGTGTGCAGGCCCGTTTCGGCCGAGGGCCGGTTGTCCGAGCCGACAGCCTTGCCGTCCATGTCCACGACCATGATGTCGTCGCGGCCGAGGCGTCCCTTGTCGCGCCCCGAGATGGTGATGGCGGCGAGCTCGTCGTCGATGCGCATCGAGAAGTTGCTGCTCGTAGCGGGCGTCCAGCCAAAGGCTGCCAGCTCGCGGGCGGCATCGGCGATGGCGTCGGCGCGCTCGGCCAGCAGGGCAGGATCGACGTGGGAGAGGGTCTTCGGCATGGGGATTTGGACGTCCAAACAGGGGGCGAATATACCACGGGCCGGAAACCGGGCCCCGCGCTAATGGGAACCACTCCTTTTTCCATGAACAGGTACGATTTCGGCAGAACCGGCAAAAGACGCAAGCCGGCCCACCATCGACGGAGGTTTACCCATGTCGGAACACGATAAGAATAATGAGGGGCGTCGCCGTTTCCTCAAGGTCGCCGCCAGCGGTGTCGCTGTTGCCACCGTGCTCGGCACTCTGCCGCGCCCGGCCAGGGCCCAGGACCTGCCGCACCTCTCGCCCTCCGATCCGACGGCTTCCGCCCTGAAGTACACCGAGGACGGCAGCAAGGCCGTCGGCAAGAAGACGCCCAGCGACGCCTGCATGAACTGCAACTTCTACCAGGGCAAGGCCGCCGCCCCCTGGGGGCCGTGCCAGCTGTTCCCCGGCAAGGCCGTAGCCAGCAAGGGCTGGTGCATTTCCCACGCCGTCATGATCTGAGGCCGGGGTGGCTCGCCTTCGGCCTCGCGTTTTGCGCTCGCTTTGCGGCGCAAGAGCCGGCGGGTGCCACCCTCGGGGCCACGACTGC
>CBIGPO010000008.1:0-136889 GCA_966191635.1 uncultured Luteibacter sp. | reverse complement strand
TTTCCGCGGTGCCGCCGATGCCGATGCCGAGCATGCCCGGCGGGCACCAGCCGGCACCCATCGTCGGTACCGTCTTCAGCACCCAGTCCACGATGGAATCGGACGGATTGAGCATAGCGAACTTGGACTTGGCTTCCGAACCGCCCCCCTTCGCGGCGACGATGATGTCGACGGTGTCGCCAGGGACGATCGAGACATTGACCACGGCCGGCGTGTTGTCGCGCGTGTTCATGCGCTTGCCCGCGGGATCGGCGAGCACGGAAGCGCGCAGCTTGTTGTCCGGATGGTTATAGGCGCGACGCACGCCTTCGTTGACCATGTCCTCGACACCCATGGTGGCGTCGTCCCAGCGCACGTTCATGCCCACCTTGAGGAAGACCGTCACGATGCCGGTGTCCTGGCAGATCGGCCGGTGGCCTTCGGCACACATGCGCGAGTTGATCAGGATCTGCGCGATGGCGTCCTTGGCGGCTGGCGACTCTTCTCGCTCATAGGCCGCCGAGAGGTTCCGGATGTAGTCCACCGGGTGGTAGTACGAGATGTACTGAAGGGCGTCTGCGACGCTCTGGATGAGGTCGTCCTGCTTGATCGAGGTCATGGCGCTACGGCTGGCTCGCGAGGCTGGCAAAGCACGGATTTTAGCGCACCTGCCGGTGTAAGGTGCCGGCATCTTGGCCGGTCTATTCACGGCACCCAGAAAAACACGGAGTTTCCATGCGCCAGATCCGCCTCGCTTTCCTCGCCCTGTTCGTCGCCCTGGCCGCTTTGGCCGCGGCCGGACCGGCGTCGGCCGCCCAGACCGCACCCGAGTTCGCCGGGATCGCCAAGTGGCACAACTCCGCGCCGCTGACCATGAAAGGACTGCGCGGCAAGGTGGTCCTGATCGACTTCTGGACGTATTCCTGCATCAACTGCCTGCGCACCCTGCCCCATGTCTCCCACTGGTACGACCAGTACAAGGACAAGGGCCTGGTCGTGATCGGCGTGCATTCGCCCGAATTCCCATTCGAGAAGCAGGAAGGCAACGTCCGCGACGCCATCGCCCGCTTCGGCATCAAGTACCCGGTGGCCCAGGACAACGACCTGGAAACCTGGGACGCCTGGGACAACAAGTACTGGCCGGCCGAATACCTGGTGGACCAGCGCGGCAACGTCGTCGCGCACCACTACGGCGAAGGCAATTACATGGAGATGGAAAACGCCATCCGCACGTTGCTCGGCCTGCCGCGCCTGGAAGATGCCAAGGCGGAAACCGACAAGGACGCGCCGGACTTCGCCCAACTGGGCTCGCCGGAGATGTATTTCGGCGCCGACCGCAGCGAAAACAACGGCAGCCCCGAGGGCAGCGACGCCGGTACACGCAACTACACGGCACCCTCCCGCCTCGAGTTGAATAAATTCGCCCTGGTCGGGCGCTGGGAAATCGGCCGCGACAACGCCAGCCTGGTCGGCGCCAACGGTGAAATCCGCCTGCACTTCAAGGCGAAGAAAGTCCACATGGTCGCCAGCGCCAACGATCCGATCACCGTCGAGGTGGCTGTGGATGGTAAGCCGCAGCCGCCAGTTACGGTGCAGGCCAGCAAGCTCTACACCCTGTTCGACGGCGACGGCTACAAGGATCACGTGCTGACGATCAAGATCCCGAAAGCCAATTTCCACGCCTTCACCTTTACCTTCGGCTAGGAGCCGATTCACCGGCGATGCTCTTTGTGGGAGCCGATTCATCGGCAATGCTCTTTGTGGGAGCCGATTCATCGGCGATTGGCTGCTTGCGACACCCTGGCGGCCGCTTCGCGACCATCGCCGCTGAAGCGGCTCCCACATGAGGCGGCTCCCACAAAGGGCATCAACCACCGGGGTATTGCCAAGAGTGTTTCTTAAGATATATCGTACGATCACTACGTACGATACATCGGAGAACACCCATGCACTTTTTCCATCACGCCAGGCACCGCTTCCACGAACAGATGGCCGCCATGGCCATGGGCCGCGGCGGTCGCTTCGGTGGCGGTCCGTTCGGCTTCGACGACCGGGACGGCATACGCGGCGGCCGCGGTGGCGGGCGTTTCGGCGGTCGCATGTTCGGCACGGGCGACCTGCGCCTGCTCCTGCTGGCCCTGATCGAAGAACAGCCGCGCCACGGCTATGAGCTCATCCGCACTATCGAAGAGATGTTCAATGGCCAGTACAGCCCCAGCCCGGGTGCTATCTACCCCACCCTGACCATGCTCGAAGAGCTCGGTTACGCCCGCGTGGAAGCCGAGACCGGCGGCAAGAAGCTCTACGCCATCACCGAAGCCGGCAGCAAATTCCTCCAGGAAAACCGCGACACTCTCGAGGCCCTCACCGAACGCCTGCAGGTGATGTCACGCCACATGCGCCGCATGGGCGTGCCGGACGGCATTCGCGAAGCCATGCACACGATCAAGCACCAGCTCATGAACCACCACAAGAGCTGGGACGATGCCGAAACCAAACGCGTCGCCGGCATCATTCACGCAGCGGCAAAGGCCATCGCGGAGCGCAACGCATGAGTGCGACAGAACGGCACGCCATCAGGCGCGTGCGGCACGAACTGAAGATGCGCCTGCTCGAAGTTAAGCAGGTGACTCGGCTCACACCGCACATGGTGCGCGTCACGCTCACTGGCGAAGACCTCACAGGCTTCGTCTCGGCTTCGCCGGATGACCACGTCAAGGTGTTCCTCCCGGTCGAAGACGGTGCAATCAACCGCCCGACAATGGGCCCGGACGGCCCGGTCTACCCCGAAGGCGTCACACCATCGCCGGCACGCGATTACACACCCCGCCGATACGACCCGACCACCAACGAACTTGACCTCGACTTCGTGCTGCACGGCGAAGGCCCGGCGTCGACCTGGGCGGAATCGGTGAAAGTCGGCGACAAGCTCGGCGTGGGTGGTCCACGTGGATCGATGGTGATCCCTGACGACTACGATCACTACGTGCTCGTGGGCGATGAAACCGCCCTGCCCGCCATCGGCCGCTGGCTCGAGGAAATGCCGGCACGCACGCCTGTCACGGTGTTTGCCGAAATTGCTTCTCTTGAGGAAAAACAGTCGCTGCGTCGCGATGTGCGGTGGTTCGTTCGTGGTGAGTCGCCGTCAATGGATGAAGCACTAGCCACATTGCCGATCCCGCCGGGAGACACGTTCTGGTGGGTCGCCACCGAGTCCATGCGTGCGCGTGCGCTGCGTTCGCTGTTGGTCGAAACGCGTGATATCGACAAGGACTGGGTGAAGGCGACAGGATACTGGCAGGCCGATTGAGCGTGGCGGTGGCCGATCACACCATCTACACGTCGCTTAACCGATCCCCTCTAAAAACACATAACCTTGTCAGCCCAACGGTTACCTCTGTCACCGTTATAGGAGTGGAGGCAACACGATGCGGCGTGGAAGGAAGATACTGGCGTGGATGGTGGGGATCGTTGTCCTGCTGATTATCGCGATCATTGTGTTTATTGCCTTGTTCGACTGGAACAGGCTTAAGCCGACGATCAACGAGAAGGTCTCCGAGGCTATCGGCCGCCCCTTCGCCATCAATGGCGACCTTTCCGCGCACTGGTCCCGCGAGCCTGGCGAGGACGGCCTGGTCAGCCTGATCCCGTGGCCGCACTTCACCGCGCTCGACATCACCGTGGCCAATCCGGACTGGGCGAAGACGAAGCAGTTCGCCACGTTGCAGTCCCTGGAGTTCCGCCTCTCGCCATTTCCGCTCGTCTCCCACCGCATCGTCGTGCCGGAGATCCGCCTGGGCCAGCCGAATATCGACCTGGAGCGCGTGAAGAACGGCGACAACACATGGACGTTCAAGATGCCTGAAAGCACCGGGCCGTCCGAGTGGCAGCTCGAGCTCAACGCCATCGCCTTCGACAAGGGTCATATCGACTTCTCGGACGCGACCAATCAGATCGTGATGGGTATCGACGTGACGCCGTTGGGCAAGGGCATTCCGTTCGACCAGATCATGGCGCAGCAGGAGAAGGATTCGCGCGCACAAGCGGCGAAGACGAACGGCGCCACCACGAAAACGATGGCGAAGTCCGGCGCGGATGAGAAAGATCGTCAGGACCAGACCAAGCAGAAGCAGGTCTACCAGTTCCAGTGGAACGCCAAGGGTACGTACAAGAAGTCGACCGTCGAGGCCAAGGCGAAGACCGGTGGCGTGCTTGCCCTGCGCGATGCCAATCGCCCCTTCCCCGTGCAGGCCGACGCGCGCTTCGGCGACACGCATATCGCCTTCGTCGGTACCCTGACCGATCCGTTGAACGTGGGTGCGCTGGATATCCGCCTGTGGTTCTCCGGCACGAGCATGTCGCACCTCTACGACCTCACCGGCGTGACCCTGCCGGATACGCCGCCGTTCGCGACGGAAGGCCATCTCAAGGCTAACCTCAAGAAAGGCGCGAGCATCTTCACCTATGACAACTTCACCGGAAAGGTTGGCGGCAGCGACCTCGGTGGCAGCCTCACCTTCAACACGGGTGGCCAGCGTCCGAGTCTGACCGGCAAGCTGAAGTCGAACCAGTTGTTGTTCTCGGATCTTGCCCCGCTGATAGGGGGTGGCTCCAACGAAGAAAAAGCCGAGCGCGGCGACGCGGTGAAGCAGCCGGACGACAAGGTCATTCCGGTCGAGCCGTTCAAGACCGACCGCTGGAACGCCATGGATGCGGATGTCGAATTTACCGGCGTGCATATTGTCCACGGCGATCGTCTGCCGGTAGATAACCTCTACACGCATCTGATCATGAAGGACGCCGTGCTCGCGCTGGATCCGCTGAGATTCGGTGTCGCCGGCGGTACGGTCGGCAGCAATATCCACGTCGATGGTTCGAAGACGCCGATGAAGGGCACGTTCAACATGGGTGCCCGCCATCTGAAGCTGAAGGAGCTGTTCCCAAAGCTCGCCCCGGGCGATACGACACTGGGTGAGCTCAATGGCGACGCCTCGCTCACTGCCGTGGGCAACTCACCAGCCGCGCTGCTCGGCAGCTCGAATGGCGAGATCAAGCTGCTGATCAACGATGGCGCTGTAAGCAGTTCGCTGCTGGAGCTTGCCGGCCTCAATGTCGGCAGCTACGCAGTGAACAAGCTGTTCGGCGACGAGACGGTCAAGATCAACTGCATGGCGGCGGACCTCGTCACCACCAACGGCGATATGGACTCGAAGCTGTTCGCCTTCGATACCGAGAAGGCACTGATCAACGTTACGGGCGACATCGACTTCAAGAGCGAGAAGCTCAACCTCGATATCATTCCGCACACGAAGGGCTTCCGCCTCTTCTCGCTGCGTTCGCCGCTGTACGTACACGGCACGATGAAAAACCCGTCCGTCGGCGTGCATCCGGGACCGCTGATCCTGCGCGGTGGTGGTGCCGTCGCCCTGGCTGTCTTCGCCGCCCCGGTCGCCGCCGTGGCCGCCCTCGTCGTCCCCGAAAGCGGCAAGGCCAGCGCCACGCAGTGCAAGCCCCTCCTCGACGATCTCAAGAGCGCCCCGCCGAAAGCCCCGCCCCCGGGCAAGACGCAAGCGCAAGCTGACGCGAAGAAGAAATAATGTAGGAGCCGCTTCAGCGGCGATAGGGGACGCCGCGCCATCGCCGCTGAAGCGGCTCCCACATTCGCCGCTGAAGCGGCTCCCACAGGGCTTCGCGCCACGTCCAACGTTCCCGATTGACGCAGTCCGTTCGCGTTTGGGGTCTGAGCATCAGGAAGTCCCTGCACTCGGCGGCCGTCGCTGGATGACTGACGCGCGCGGCCAGCGCGTCCAGATCGTCCCATACGGTGATGTAGCGACCACTCAAGGCATCGTAGCCGCCCGACAGTAACGAGACGAGCTTGGTGGCAGCCTCCTCTTCCGACGCTAGTGCATCGGATTCCATCTGCGCACGGCACCACTCTCCGACCTTCGCCTCGAGAGGATCTGCCGAGCGCCGTAGGGACTCACCCTGAAGCGTCATCCCCACGGGCAATAGTCCCGGATGGTATGCAAAGACCATGAGTGACGCCGCACTGCATTCGAGGGCCAGGTTCTCGCTGAACTTGATCAGTGCTGCCTTCGAGACGGAATAGGCGGAGACATTAGGCCAGCGGAACGCTCCCGCGTGACTGGCCATGTTGACGATGCGGCCGTGCCGACGGCCCGCCATGTACGGTATGACCGCCTGGCTGAAAGCGACGGTGCCGCCAAGGTTGATTTTGATGGTGTCCCACCAGTCACCCCAGTCGCATTCCCACGTGCTACCGATCGGCCCGAAGATTCCCGCATTGTTTATCAGCGCATCGATCGGCCCCACCTCGTTCTCGACAATCGCAACAGTCTGTTGCACGGCGATCATGTCGGTCACGTCGGCCACATAGGTCTTGACGCGTCCGCCGTTGGTTTCGATGCAATTGGCGACGTCATCGAGTTCGGCGGCGGAGCGCGCGACGAGCACAACCATCGCGCCTTCGGCGGCAAGGCGCAGTGCGAACAAGCGACCTACGCCACGCCCTCCACCGGTAATGAGCACGATCGACCCGCAGAGTGAAGAGGCCGGTTCGCTCGTTCGGGGTTGCACGACTACGTTCATGGTGTCCCTCCTGGACTGGTTTTCCCGAGCAAGGCCATACGCGGGATCAGGCGCTGGCCCGCAGCATCCGGTAATCCCGCGATGCCACCGCCTCGCCGACACGCTCCACCAACAGATCAAGGTCGTCATGCACCGTGACATAACGGCCGGTGAGGCTGTCGTAATCGCCCGACAACAGCAGAACCAACTTCTCGGCGGACGCCTCTGGCGACGCGGCGCTGCCAGATTCAAGCCGCGCACGGCACCACTCCGCGACTTTTGCCTCGGCAGGACTCCTCGAAGCCCGTAGATTCATCGCTTCACTCGCCAAACCAAGTGGCAGGAAACCTGGGTGATACGCAAAGACGCTCAACGAAAAATCCCGACACTCCGAAGCGAGATTTTCAGTGAACTTGATGAGTGCCGCTTTTGACACCGAATAAGCCGACACCGTGGGCCAGCGGAAAGCACCCGCCTCGCTGACAATGTTCACCACGCGCCCTCTCCGGCGTTCGACCATATTTGGAATGACCGCGTGGCTCACGACGGCAGCGCCCCCGAGGTTCACTTCGATAGCCCGCCACCATGCGACCCACTCGCACTCCCACGCGTTGCCGACGGGGCCACGGACGCCCGCGTTGTTGATCAACACGTCGATCGGACCGAGGCTTTCCTCGATTCGTGCAACGGCACGGCGCACAACGGCCTTCTTCGTCACGTCGGCGATGAATATCCTGGCCTGTCCTCCCTCGAAGCTTATCGACCGTGCCACGTCCTTAAGCTCACTGGCGGATCGCGCGACAAGCGCCACCTTCGCCCCTTCGGCCGCAAGACGGTGCGCATACAAGCGACCGATACCACGCCCGCCACCGGTGATGAGTACGACCTTGTCACGCAGCGGATTTTCCATCTGCTTTGCCATCACTCACTCCATGAGTTTGGATGCTTTGGGCAGCACCGCTTCCGTTCTAACCCCGCGGGGCATGCATAGGAATACGCCATCCGTTGTAGGCGCGGCCAGAAACGGCAGGTCCGATGTTCGCAACCTGGATATCGTCCGAATCGGGTCGTGCGTGATCGCGGTTGCGTTGCGGGCATCGCCGCTGAAGCGGCTCCCACAGGGAGCGATCGCCGATGTGAATCGGCTCCTACAAGAGTCTGCGACCTTCGACGCTTGTAGATATGTCGGCCGCCCGGCAAGCTTCACCGCATGCCCCCTTCCCGCAAAGCCCATCTACAGATCCACTTCTGCGTCCTGCTATGGGGCTTCACCGCCATCCTCGGCAAGCTGATCACGCTGGCGGCGTTGCCGCTGGTGTGGTGGCGCATGCTGCTGGTGTCGGTCACCCTGCTCTGTGTGCCACGCGTGTGGCGAGGGCTGCGTGCGTTGTCGCTACGGTTGCTGCTTTCCTACGCAGGTATTGGCGTGATCGTCGCCATGCACTGGCTTACGTTCTACGGCGCGATCAAGCTCGCCAACGCATCCGTGGCGGCGACATGCATCGCCTTGTGCCCGGTCTTCCTGGCCATCGTCGAGCCCCTGGTAGCCAGGCGACGTTTCGATCCGCGGGAACTGCTGATCGGCGCGGCCGTGGTGCCAGGTGTTGCCTTGGTGGCGGGCGGCGTGCCGGGTGAGATGCGGCTGGGCCTGGCGATCGGCGTGCTGTCCGCGTTGTTCGTCGCGTTCTTCAGTGCGTTGAACAAGCGACTGGTCGATCACGCGGATTCTCTGACCGTGACCTGTGTCGAACTGGGAACGGGTACCCTCTTCCTGACGCTGCTCGCGCCGCTCATGGCGACGCCGGCGTTCGTGCTGCCGAGCCTGCACGATGCCTCACTCATCGTGGTGCTCGCCTATGGATGCACGTTGCTGCCGTTCGCGCTGGCGCTGGCGGCGCTGCGTCATCTGACGGCGTTCGCGACGCAGATGGTGACGAACCTGGAGCCGGTTTACGCGATCGTGCTGGCGATTCCGCTACTCGGCGAGCAGCGGGAACTGGGGTGGACGTTTTATCTGGGTGTGGCGGTGATTATCGGTGCGGTGTTTGCGCATCCGTTGTTGCATCGGGGGGAGGCTGCGGCGCCTTCCGATCTGGTCACGCCGTAGCTTTGTGTAGGGGCCTGCTTCATGTGGGAGCCGATTCATCGGCGATGCTCTTGCCGCTGCCGCGGCATCGCCGATGAATCGGCTCCCACATAGAGCAAGAGCATCGCCGGCACAGCCGGCTCCCACATAAGCCGGCTCCCACATAAGCCGGCTCCCATCCCACACAAGGTGGCCTCAGCGGCGACCGCCGCGGGACGACACTGTGCGCTGCCGGCGCGCGCGTTCGGCCGCCGACCTTGCGGCGCCTTTCTTTCGTGCCGACGAATTCGAGGGTGACGAACGCTTCGCTCGCAGTTGCGGGCTGGATGTATTCACGGGGTACTCCGGAAACGGGACCGGGAGGGTCCATGGTGGACCCTCCCGGTAAAAAACCCGCTAAGGGTTCGTCAGATAAGTTTGATTTCGCGCAGACGCTCGAGCAGGTACTCGTGGGCCGTGATCGGCTCCGGGTAGCGCTTCGGGTTGTCCGGCGTGACACAGGACGGCAACACGTCAAGGACGACGTCCGGGTTCGGGTGCAGGAAAAACGGCACGGAATACCGGGGCTTGCGCGCATTTGCGTTCTGCGGATTGATCACGCGATGCGTCGTGGACGGGTACACATGGTTGGTCAGGCGCTGCAGCATGTCGCCGATGTTAACCACGATGGCGTCGCCCTCGGTCGTGATGGGCAGCCATTCGCCTTCACGCGTGAGGACTTCCAGCCCCTCGGCGCTCGCGCCGACCAGCAGGGTGATGAAGTTGATGTCCTCGTGGGCGCCAGCGCGCACGTTGGGGACGTCGTCCTGGACAATCGGCGGGTAGTGGATCGGGCGCAGGATCGAGTTACCGAAATCGATCTTGTCGTCGAAGAAGTTCTCCGGCAGATCGATATGCAGGGCCAGGGCGCGCAGCACGCGCGCACCGAGCTGGTCCAGCGCTTCGTAGATGCCGTAGCCCTTGTCCTCGAAATCCGGCACTTCGGTCGGCCAGACATTGGGCGGCATGACGTCGGCGAACTTCGAGTCGCGCGGGATCTCGCGACCGATGTGCCAGAACTCTTTCAGATCCGCGAACTTGCTGTCTTTCGCGGTCTCCACCTTGAACGGCGTGTAGCCGCGCGCGCCACCGCCGCCGGGGATGTGGTATCTGCGCTTGGTTTCGTCCGGCAGGGCGAAGAAGCGCTTGAACGCGTCGTAGGCGCCATCGACCGCCTCGACCGGGATGCCATGGCCGCTGATGCAGCAGAAGCCGAATTCGCGATAGGCCGCGCCCAGCTCGGCCACGAAGGCCTCGCGATCGGTGTCGTAGCGGCGGATATCGAGGGTGGGTACCTTTTTCATGCAGAGTCCGGTGGAGGCGTCAGGCGGCCGCCTGAGCCGCCGATTTTACGGCGTCCGCCAGTCTCGCCGCCAGCCGTTCCACTTCGGCGGCATCGGCTGCCTCGATCGTCACGCGGACCAGCGGCTCGGTACCCGACGCCCGCAGCACCACGCGGCCACGGCCTTCCAGCACGGCTTCGACCTCTTCGAGTACCCGCTTGACCGAGTCGCTGCCCAGGGCCGCCTTGGCACCCTCGACGCGGACGTTGAGCATGGTCTGCGGTAGCTTGACCAGATCGGCACGAGCCTCGGCGAAGGTTTCGTTATCGTCGGCCAGGGCTTCAAGCATGGCCAGCGCCGCAACGATGCCATCGCCGGTGGTGAAGCGGTCCAGGCACAGCACGTGGCCGGAGGTCTCGCCGCCGAGCACGCCGCCGTGTTCCTTCAGCTGCTGCAATACGTAACGGTCGCCCACGTTGGCGCGGATGAAGGGAATATCCATCTGCTTGAGGGCGCGCTGCAGGCCGTAGTTGCTCATCAGCGTGCCGACCACCGGGCCCGGCAGGCTGCCGCGACGCTTCCAGTGGCGGGCGATGACGTAGAGCATGTCGTCGCCGTCGGTCACCGTGCCGTCGCGATCGACGATGCGCACGCGGTCGCCGTCGCCGTCGAAGGCGATGCCGAGGTCTGCGCCCCGCTCCACCACGGCTTTGGCCAGGGCATCGGGGGCGGTGGAGCCTACGCCACGGTTGATGTTGAGGCCGTCCGGCTCGACGCCGATGGCGGACACGTCGGCACCCAACTCACGGAACACCTTCGGCGCGACCTGGTAGGTGGCGCCATGGGCACAGTCGAGCACCACACGCAGGCCGTTGAGGGTGAACTCATCGGCCACGGTGGATTTGCAGAATTCGGCGTAGCGGGTTACGGCATCGTCGATGCGGCTGGCCTTGCCCAGCGCCTCGGAGGCGACGGTGACGAAGTCGGCCTCGATCTCGGCCTCGATCTCGGCCTCCAGCGCGTCGTCGAGCTTCTCGCCCTGGGCCGAGAAGAACTTGATGCCGTTGTCCTGGTGCGGGTTGTGCGAGGCGCTGATCACGATACCGGCGTCGGCACGCAGCGAGCGCGTGAGGAAGGCCACGGCCGGGGTGGGCATCGGGCCGAGCAGGCGCACGTCCGCTCCCGAAGCGACCAGGCCGGCTTCCAGCGCCGACTCGAACATATAGCCGGAAACGCGGGTGTCCTTACCGATCACCACGGTGACCTTGCGGCCATGATCGCGGCGGTCCGGGCCGGCGCCCACGCCACGGTTGTCGGCGGCACGGCGGCGTGCCAGCACGGCTCCCAGTGCCCGGCCAAGGCGAAGGATGAAGTCCGCACTGATGGGATAGGTACCCACGTGGCCGCGGATGCCGTCGGTGCCGAAGTATTTACGCTCGCTCATGCTGATCATCCTGCCAGGGACGGAGAAGCATACTCCGACAGCGGCTTTAGCCAGATATTCCAAAGGCCTATAGCACTTTCGTTAGCTGTGTGTAGGAGCCGGCTATGCCGGCGATGGGGGTGAGGCAACCTGGTTATCGCCGCTGAAGCGGCTCCTACACAAAATGGCGGGCTCAGTCGTCGTCGGGCCAGCGGGGCATGGATGGCTTGTCGATGCGAGGGGCGGTATCGCCGGCCTTTACGGCGGCCCACACCGCCAGAGCGTCGACCGTGGGGCCGACGTCGTGGACGCGGACCAGGATGGCGCCCCGCTGGGCGGCGATCAGGGCCGCGGCGACCGAGCCATGAACGCGGGATGCCGGGTCGGTGCGGCCCGTCATGGCGCCAATCATCGACTTGCGGGAGACGCCCACGTAGGCGCCGGCGCCCAGCTCGGCGAAACGCGCCGTGGCGCGCAGCAGGGCGAGGTTGTGTTCGAGGTTCTTGCCGAATCCGAAGCCCGGGTCGACCAGGACACGGCGCTTGTCGATGCCGGCCAGCTCACAGGAGAACAGGCGATCGGTGAGAAACCGATGCACATCGCCGACCACATCGTCGTAGTCCGGCGCGTCCTGCATGCCACGCGGCTCGCCCTGCATGTGCACCAGGCACACCGGTACGCGCAACTCCGCGGCGGTGTCGAGTGCGCCTTCGCGGCGCAGCGCGTAGACGTCGTTGATCATGCCGGCGCCCGCGCCGACGGCGGCGCGCATCACTTCCGGCTTGGAGGTATCGATGGACAAGGGCACCGTGGTCGCCGCGGCAAGGCGTTCGATCAGCGGTACAACGCGCCGGATCTCGTCCTCGACGGACACGTCGTCCGCCCCGGGGCGAGTGGACTCGCCGCCGATGTCGAGCATGTCCGCGCCCTCCTCCACCAGCTTCAACGCATGCGCATAGGCCGCGTCGAGGCTGTCGTGCTGGCCGCCGTCGGAGAACGAATCCGGCGTGACATTGACAATGCCGACCACGCGCGGCCGGTCGAGGACCAGGGCGCGGCCGTTGCAGTCCAGTACGTTGGCGAAGGGGTCGTTCATGCGTTCAGCCCTGCTGGGTGCCCGCCATCGGGCCCATGAATCGGCGGTAGTAGCGCAGCTCGTCGATCGAATCGCGGATGTCGGACAGCGCCGTATGCGCGGAATCCTTGTTGAAGCCACGCGCGATCTCGGGCGACCAGCGGCGCGAGAGTTCCTTCAGCGTGGACACGTCCAGATTGCGGTAGTGGAAGTAGCGCTCCAGCTTCTGCATCTCGCGGTGCAGGAAGCGGCGGTCCTGGCAGATGGAGTTGCCGCACATGGGCGACTTGCCGGCCGGGACCCACTTCTTGAGGAAGGCGATGGTGGCCTCTTCGGCCTGCTCGGGCGTGGCATCCGATTCCACCGCACGACCCCACAGGCCCGAGCGCTGGTGCTGGTTACGGTTCCAGGCGTCCATCTTCTGCAGGCGGGCGTCGCTATGCGAGATGGCGAAGACCGGCCCTTCGGCCAGCACGTTCAGATCCTTGTCCGTCACGATCGTGGCAATCTCCAGGATGGAGTCGTTGTCCGTATCCAGACCCGTCATCTCAAGGTCGATCCAGATGAGGTTGTCTTCGTGTGCGGGCGTCATGGGCTCTCCTTGGAAGTACTGCGCAGTCTAGCCTATGCGATCATTCCCCGATGGCCGAACCGACCTTCTTCTGGCACGACTACGAAACCTTCGGCGCCGACCCCCGCCGGGACCGCCCCAGCCAGTTTGCCGGCATCCGCACCGATGCCGACCTGAACGTGGTTGGCGAGCCGCTGATGATCTACTGCAAGCCGCCGCGGGAAATGCCCCCGCAACCGGCCGCCTGCCTGATCACCGGCATCGTCCCCCAGTTGACCGAGCGCGAAGGCATGCGGGAAGCCGAGTTCGTCGCGGCGATCCACGAGCAGCTCGCCATGCCGGGCACCTGCACCGTGGGCTACAACTCGCTGCGCTTCGACGACGAGTTCACCCGCCACCTCCTGTACCGGAACTTCTACGACCCCTACGGACGTGAGTGGGAAAACGGCAACTCGCGCTGGGACCTGATCGACCTGGTACGCCTGTGCGAGGCCCTGCGTCCCGACGGCATTGTCTGGCCGACGCGTGAAGACGGCAGCCCCAGTTTCAAGCTGGAGCACCTGGCCACTGCCAACGGGCTGAAGCAGGACCGCGCGCACGATGCCCTCTCCGACGTGGAAGCGCTGATCGCCCTCGCCCGCCTGATCCGCCGGCACCAGCCGAAATTGTGGGACTGGTACTACGCGCTGCGCCGCAAGCAGCGGGTGTTCGAGTTGCTCGACGTGGCTGCGATGACGCCGGTCGTGCATGTGTCGTCGCGCTACCCGGCGAGTCGTCATTGCCTCACGGTGATCGCGCCGCTGGCCGCGCACCCCTCACGCGCCGGCGAAGTGATCGTCTACGACCTGAGCGCCGATCCCTCCGACCTCCTCGCCCTGGATGATGGCGATGTGGCCGACCGCGTCTTCACCTCGCGGGCCGACCTCCCCGAGGGCGTCGAGCGGATCGCCCTGCGTACCGTGCGCGCGAACCACGCGCCGGCGCTCGCGCCGCTGTCCGTGCTCAAGGGTGTCGATCATGGCCGCCTGGGGCTCGATATGGCCTCGGTGGAACGTCACCTCGACATGCTGCGCAACGCCGAAGGTCTGGCCGAGAAGCTGCGCCGGATCTACGGCCACGCCGCCTCGCTGCCGCCGGCGGAGGATCCGGAACTCGCCCTCTACGGCGCCTTCCTGCCCGATGCCGATCGCCGCCTGCTCGGCGAGGTGCGCGCCACGCCGCCCGACCAGCTCGGCACGCGCCCGTTTCCGTTTCGCGATTCCCGCTATCCGGAACTGCTGTTCCGCTATCGCGCGCGCAACTGGCCGGAAACGCTGAGCCCCGAAGAACGGGAGCGCTGGGAGACATTCCGCGCGGACCGCCTCACCCGGCACAGCGCACTGACCACGCTCACCCTCGGCGACTACAACGCCGAACTCGCCGCCCTGCGCGCCCTGCCCGGCTCGCCCCTCGCCCTGCTCGACGAGCTGGAAGCCTGGGGCCTCGAACTCGCACTGAACTGACCCATGGCCAAGACCTACTTCACGCCCGCGACCTTTCGCTTCTTCAAATCGCTCATGCGCCATAACAACCGCGAGTGGTTCCACGAGCACAAGGACGACTACGAGAAACACGTGCGCGAGCCGTTCCTTGCGTTGATCGGCGACCTTGATGCGCCAGTGAAGAAGATCAGCCCGCACTACCGTGCCGATACGCGCAAGGTGGGTGGCTCGCTGTACCGCATCCATCGCGACACGCGTTTCGCCAACGACAAGCAACCGTACAAGGGCTGGCAGGGCTCGCGCTTTTTCCACGAGCGCCGCCACGAAATCCAGGCACCCGGCTTCTACCTGCACATCCAGCCGGGCGAGTGCTTCGCCGGCGGCGGCATGTGGCATCCGGAACCGCCGGTGCTGAAGAAGCTGCGCGATTTCCTCGCCGACAACCCGGATTCGTGGAAGCGCGCGACGCACGGGAAGGCATTCCGTGAGCGCTTCGAGTTCTGGGGAGAGAGCCTGACCCGTCCGCCGCGTGGCTTCGATCCGAACCACGAGTTGATCGATGATCTGAAGCGGAAGAATTTCGCGGCCGGGCAGAATTTCGACGAGGAGCTCGCGTGTTCGTCGGAGTTGCTACCGTTTGTCGTCGACACGTTCAAGCGGCTGGCGCCGATGGTCGACTACCTGTGTGCGGCACAAGAACTCGAATTTTGAGGTTGTGCTCTATGTGGGAGCCGCTTCAATCTGCCTTCAATCCGCACCCTCAATCTGCACTCTCACCGCTCATACAACTCAATCGGCAAATCATCCGGGTCGGCGAAGAACGTAAACCGCTTTCCGGTAAATTCATCCACCCGAATCGGCTCGCACACCACCCCGCGCTGCTCCAGCGTCGCCACTACGGCATCGACGTCGCTCACCACAAACGCCAGATGCCGCAGCCCCTGCGCCTCCGGCCGTGACGGCCGCTTTGGCGGCGATGGGAACGAAAACAACTCCAGCTGCACACCGGGGCTGACTTCGAGGTCGAGCTTCCAGGAATCGCGGGCTTCGCGGTAGACCTCGTGGATGACCTTCAGACCGAGAGTTTCGGTGTAGAAGGCCTTCGATCGCGGGTAGTCGGAGCAGATGATGGCGATGTGGTGGATGGATTCGAGCATGTTTCGTTCCGGTTTATGGGGCTAGAGCATCGCCGCTGAAGCGGCTCCCACAGGGGGCAAGAGACGCAGGGCCGACTTCGTGTGGGAGCCGATTCATCGGCGATTGTGAGAGCCGATTTATCGGCGATTGTGGGAGCCGATTCATCGGCGATGGCCGCTTCGCGGCCTGGTAACCAGCCGCGAAGCGGCCTCCTTTCACGCTTCCGAAAACGGAAACGCCAGCACATCGGCGATCGCGTCGGTATCCGCCAGCACCATCAACAACCGCTCGATGCCCAGCGCCACGCCCGCACAATCCGGCATGTCACCCAGCACCGCCAGCAAACGCTCATCCATCGGCACCTCCGTATCCCCACGCTCGCGCCGCTTAGCGTTATCGCGCTCGAAGCGCGCACGCTGCTCGGCAGCATCATTGAGCTCGTGGTAGCCATTGGCAACCTCATACGGACCCACATAGGCCTCGAAACGCTCCGCCACCGGTGGGTCACTCTTGCGGATGCGCGCCAGTGCGCACTGGCTCGCCGGAAACTCCGAGACGATAGTCACGCGATCACGCGGAAAATCGGGCTGGATGCGATGCGTCAGCAACAGATCCAGCCAGTCATCGCGCTCCAGGCCCTCGCTACTTATGTTCGCGTCGGCGAGCGGCTTCTTCAGCACCTCGATCGGATCCAGCAGCGCATCGACACCAAGCGCATCGTGGAACAACCCGCGATAGGTGGTCTCGACGATCTCGAAATTGCGCCCCGCCTGCAGCAGCAGGCGCTCGAGAAGGTCGATCACTTCGCGCGCCAGCCGGGTATGGTCCCAACCCACGCGGTACCACTCGAGCATGGTGAATTCCGGGTTGTGCCGGCCACCAGCTTCGCCGTTGCGGAATACGCGACCCAACTCATAGCAGTCGCCTACGCCCGCGGCGAGCAGCCGCTTCAGCGGGAACTCCGGTGACGTGCGCAACCACCGCTCGCGTGCGCCGGCGTCCACGTGGCCGCTGAACGTCGCGTGGAAGCTCTGGATATTCGGGTCGGTATTGCCCGCGGCGGAGAGTATCGGTGTCTCCACCTCGAGCACATCGCGTTCGCTGAAAAACCCGCGAATCGTGGCGTATGTCTGCGCGCGTAGCCGCAGCTGCTCCATGCCGTTCACGGCGCCACGCCGTGTTCGGTCAGCAGCGCCAGCAGATCCGCCTCCGTATACACCGGCACGCCGAGTTCATTGGCCTTGTCCAGCTTGGAGCCGGCCGCTTCGCCGGCGAAGACACCCGTGGTCTTCTTCGATACGGAACCGGCCACTTTCGCGCCCAGCGATTCAAGCCGCTCGGTCGCGTCGTCGCGTTTGAGCGTCTCCATCGTGCCGGTGATCACATACGTGAGACCTTCCAGCGGAAGCGCGCTCGCGGCTTTCGCCGGCAGGGCCGCAGCCAGCGAGCGCATGGCTTCATCGGCGCGGCGCAGTTCGGCCACGCGTTCGGCGTCGGCCAGCAAGGCGGTGAGGTTCGACGCCGCAGCCTGTGGTACGCCAGCGATGATCCACTGGTGTTCGCCGGCTTTCACCAGCGCGTCGAGACTGGCGTAGTTCTTCGCGAGGATGCCCGTGCTCTTCGGGCCGAGCTTGGCGACCTTGACGGCATCCAGCAACACATCCAGGCCGAGCCGTTCGCGCAGCTTCGGCGAAGGCGCACCCTCGTCGGCAAAGGTGATGCCGGCGTCGATCAAGGCATCGACGACTTTCTGGTTACCCTCTTGCTCGAAGAAAGCGGCAATCGATGTCGCCACTTCATCGCCGATATCCGGCAACACGCGCAGCACCGGCGCCGGCGTGCGGCGTACAAAATCCAGCGAGCCCAACCACAATGCCAGCGTCTTCGCCGTGCTCTCGCCGATATGCATGATGCCGAGGCCGAACAGGAAACGCGGTAGCGTGGATTTCTTGCTGGCCTCGATCGCCTCGACCAGGTTCTCCGCCCACTTCGTCGCGACCTTGCCCTGCTTCACCGTCTCCGGTGTCGAACCGTCGCGCTCGTCAGCCAGCGTCTTCATTTTGACGAAGCGATCGACGGTGAGCGTGTAGAGATCGGCCGGCGTATGCACCATGTCGAACTCGACCAGGGCGTCGACGAAGCGATCACCCAGGCCATCGATATCCATGGCGCGACGCGAAGCGAAGTGGATCAGCGCCTCCTTGCGTTGCGCGGCGCAGATGAGACCACCGGAGCAGCGATATGCCGCGGCACCTTCTTCGCGCAGGAGTTCAGAGCCGCAGACCGGGCAAACGTCCGGCATCTTCCAGGCAACGGTCCCCGCCGGGCGGCTCTCCTCGACCACGCGGGCCACTTCGGGAATCACATCGCCCGCACGGCGCACGATCACCGTGTCGCCTACGCGTACATCGAGGCGCGCGACCTGGTCGGCGTTGTGCAGGGTGGCGTTGGTGACGGTGACTCCACCCACCTGCACCGGCGTCAAACGGGCCACGGGGGTTGCGGCACCAGTGCGACCGATCTGGATCTCGATCGCTTCCACCGTCGTCATCTGTTCCTGCGCGGGATACTTGTGCGCGATGGCCCAGCGCGGCGCACGCGAGACAAAGCCCATCTCGCGCTGACCTTCGTAGTCGTCCAGCTTGTAGACCACGCCGTCGATGTCGTACGGCAGGCTGTCGCGCTTTTCACCGATCTTGCGAAAGTACGCCAGCAGGCCCTTGAAGCCCTTCGCCGTGGAGACTTCGGGCGACACCGGAAAACCCCAGTCGCGCAGCTTCGCCAGCGTGGCCGAATGGGTCTCGGGCAACTCGCCACCTTCGACGCGTCCCACCGCGTACGCGAAAAACGCGAGCGGTCGTTTCGCCGTGATCGCCGGATCGAGCTGACGCAGCGAACCGGCGGCGCCATTGCGCGGATTAGCCAGCGGTTTCTCGCCGGCGGCGCGCGCACGCTCGTTGAAGGCCTCGAACGCGGCACGCGGCATGATTACTTCGCCACGTACTTCGAGCACGCGAGGCCAACCCTCGCCGCGCAGACGCAGCGGAATCGCCTTCACGGTGCGCAGGTTGGCGGTGACGTCTTCGCCGACCGCGCCATCGCCACGCGTCGCACCCTGCACGAACGAGCCGTCTTCATAGCGCAGGCTGATGGCCAGTCCGTCGAGCTTGGGTTCGACCGAGAACACCGGCTCGCGACGGTCCAGCGTCTGCTCGATGCGACGTTCGAAATCGGCTACTTCGCGATATTTTTCACGATCGGTGTCGCCGTCCTGTTCGAAGGCGTTACCCAGCGACAACATCGGCACCACGTGCGTCACCTCGGCAAAGCCGCCGGAAGCGCGTGCGCCGACGCGACGGGTGGGCGAATCGGTGACCGCGAGCTCGGGAAACTGTGCTTCCAGGCCTTCGAGTTCACGCATAAGGCGATCGTATTCAGCGTCGGCGAGCGTGGGATCGTCGAGCACGTGATAGCGATAATTTGCGTCTTCGAGGCGTCGGCGAAGCTCGGCGGCGCGCTCGACGACATCGACCGGGGCGGGGGCTTGGGGCATGTGCGGGGTCCGTCAGGCGTCTGATCGTCTATAATGTTACAGCCATGCCACCCCACGACGTCATCGACAGCATCCCTCCCACCGACGTCCACGCCCTCTCCACCGACCGTCCGGCACTCGCGCCGGCGGAGCCATCGAGCAAGGCCCGCTACCGCGGGCTTATCTGGCTCGTATCGGCCGCCTTCTTCATGCAGGCGCTGGATTCGACGATCGTCAACACGGCCGTGCCCGCCATCGCCGGCGCGCTGAACGTGAGCCCGTTGAGCATGCGCACCGCCCTGACCAGCTACGTGCTGACCCTGGCGATCTTCATTCCCATGAGCCCCTGGCTTTGCGACCGCTTCGGCACACGGCGCGTTTTCGGCGGGGCAATCACGGTGTTCGCCCTGGGCTCGCTGCTCTGCGGCCTGGCGCAGACACTGCCGGAGCTGGTGGCCTCACGCATCGTCCAGGGGCTGGGTGGCGCCGCGCTGATGCCGGTAGGTCGCTATGTCCTGGTGCGCAGTATCGACCGGCGTGAGTTCGTCAGCGCGATGACCACCGTGGCTACCTTCGGCCTGCTTGGCTCCGTCTTCGGCCCCTTGCTCGGCGGCGCGCTGGTGGAGTTCACCAACTGGCGGCTGATTTTCCTGATCAACGTGCCGGTGGGCATCGTCGGTCTGCTGCTCAATCGTCGGGAAATGCCCGAGTACCGGCTGGAGCAGGCGAACCGTTTCGACACGACCGGCTTCCTGCTCTTCGCCGGCGCCTCGGCCTTGTTCCTGATGGCCGCGGAAACCGCAGGCAGTCCGGGCCACTGGCTGAGCATCGCCGGCTACGCGCTCGCCGCGGTGTGCCTGGGTGCGCTCTACGTGCGCCACAGCCGTCGCACGGAACACCCGGTAAGCGACCTCTCACTACTGAAGGTGCGCAGTGTGTGGGTGTCGCTCGCCGGCAACCTGTTCACGCGGCTCGGCGTGTCGGGCATGTACCTGCTGCTGGTGCTGTTCCTGCAGATCGGCTGCGGCTGGTCGCCGCTGCACGCCGGCCTGATGATGGTGCCGCAGGCGATCGGCTCGATTTCGGTCAAGCCCTTCATCCACCGGCTGCTCACGCACTTCGGCTATCGCCGGCTGCTGCTGGGCAACACCATCGCGGTGTCCATTGTGCTGTGCTCGTTCGCCCTGCTCACACCGGAAACGCCGATGTGGATCATCGCGAGCTTCGTCTACGTCTACGGCGCCTTCATGTCGCTGCAGTACACCTCGATGAACACCCTGGCGTATGTCGACCTGGACGTGCGCCACGCCTCCATGGCCTCGTCCATGGCCTCGACCGCCCAGTACCTCTCGATGAGCTTCGGTATCGCCCTGGCCTCGCTGCTGATGGGTGGCTTCCTCGGCTCGCATAATGCTCAGGGCTATGTATCGGCCTTCCGCTGGTCGGTGATCGTGCTAGGCATGATCACCCTCGCCGCAAGCTGGATTTTCAGTCGCCTGCGCGACACGCGGACTGGCAAAGTCGCCGACGCCACGGCATAAAGCGTTACCCTCGGAAACATCGCCCCCTCTTTGGCGTCTTCGATCAGGAACGATCTCATGCACGACTCCGCAGGCATCCTGCTTACCCTGTTCATCATCTTCGTGGCCGCGCAGATCGGCGGCGAGATCGCGCAACGCCTGCGTTTACCCGCTGTAGTGGGTGAAATCGCCGCCGGTTGCGTGGTCGGTCCCTCGGCGCTGGGCTGGGTCACCGTTCCGGATATCGCCACCGGTATGCCCCTCGACGTACTCGCCGAAATCGGCGTGATCCTCCTCCTTTTCTCAGTCGGCCTGGAAACGCGGCTCGACGACCTGAAGAAGGTCGGCGCCAGCGCCTTTATGGTCGGCGTCCTCGGGGTCATCATTCCCTTCGCGTGCGGCGCGGTGTGGGCACACGGCTCGGGCTTCGACTGGATCCGCTCGATGTTCGTTGCGGCGGCCTTCGTCGCCACCTCGGCCGGCATCACCGCGCGCGTGCTGCAGGAACTGGGTGTACTGCAACGACGCGAGGCACGGATCATCCTCGGCGCCGCCGTGATCGACGACATCCTGGCCATGCTCCTGCTCGGTATCGTCTCGTCGCTGCAAGGCGGCGGTGCGGTGGACGTCGGCAGTCTCGTCGGCACCCTGGTCGGTGCCATCGGTTTCGTGGCGGTGATCGGCTGGGGCGGTACGCGCGTGATGCGCCGTGGTTCCGGCTGGCTGGACAAGCCGAGCAACCCCATGTCGCCCCTGGCGATCGTGCTGGCCCTGTGCCTGGGCCTGGCCTTCCTGTCGATGAAGTTCCACCTGGCCGCGATCATCGGCGCCTTCCTCGCCGGCATGATCGCCTCGGAGACCAGCCAGCGGCATCAGCTGGAAGAGCAGACTGCACCGTTGCTGGCTTTCCTCACCCCGTTCTTCTTCGTCGTCACCGGCGCCAAGGTGAATTTGTCCGCCCTCGCCAGCGCGAGCGCGCTGGGCATGCTCGCCGTGGTCACGGTGATCGCCGTCGTGTCCAAGCTGGCCGGTGGTTACCTCGGTTCGATGTCGCTGGGCCGGCGGGGTGCGCTTATCGTCGGCTTCGGCATGGTGCCGCGCGGCGAGGTCGGCGTGGTGATCGCCAGCCTGGGGCTGGCCGCCGGCGTCTTCGACGAGAAGATCTATGCGGTCATCGTGGCGATGTCCCTACTCACCGCCATGGTCACACCGCCGGTGCTTTCCCTGCTGCTGAAGGACCGTTCCGAACCGACTGATACGCCGTAAGCGCATCCTCGCGGCTGCGTTTGAGGTCGATCAGCGGTCGCGGATAGCCAGACTGTTTCAGGAAGGCCTCGTCCTCCCAGGGCGCGTGGACGAGGCGACCCGGTGCGTTCGCGAGCTCCGGCACCCAGCGGCGGATGTACGCGCCGTCCGGATCGAACTTCTCCGACTGCGTCACCGGATTGAAGATGCGGAAGTACGGCGCCGCATCCGCGCCACTACCGGCCACCCACTGCCAACCCATCGCGTTGTTGGCCAGGTCGGCGTCGACCAGGGTGTCCCAGAACCACTTCTCGCCAAGCAACCAGTGCTGGCGAAGATTCTTCGTCAACAGGCTCGCCACCAGCATGCGCACGCGGTTGTGCATCCAGCCTGTGGCCCACAGCTCGCGCATGCCTGCGTCGACGATGGGGATGCCCGTCTTGCCCTGCTTCCAGCGTCTTAGCGCATGGGCATCGCGTTTTTCCCAGTGGAAGGCGTTGAACTTCGGATTGAAGTTTTCCTTCGGTGTTTTCGGGAAGTGGTAGAGCAGGTGGTGACCGAACTCGCGCCAGCCGAGCTGACGCAGATAGGGTTCGATGTCGGCGCCGTTTTTCCGCTTCGCAACGCGCTCGCGCAAACCGACGGCCACCTGCAGTGGCGAAATCTCGCCGAAGTGAAGGTGCGGCGAGAGTCGCGAGGTACCGTGCCTTGCCGGCAGGTCGCGACCTTCCACATAGTGGCCCACGGCGTCGTCGGCGAAGAGCTCGAGCATCTCCTGCGCGCCCTGCTCGCCCGGCGTCCATTCGGCAAAGCCGCGCGCCCAGTCGAGCGTCGGCAGCAGGCCGAGTGCATCGAGCGACGACGTTTTCGGCAACTTCGCCAGGTGCATGGGCGATGGTTCTGCAACCGGCCGGACATCGTCGATGCGCGTGCGCAGGTTGCGCCAGAACGGCGTGAACACGCGGTAGGGCTCGTTCTGCTGAGTGACGATATCCCAGGGCTCACACCAGAGTGCCGCGTTGAACGAAGCCACCTCTACGCCGTCGCCCTCGAGCGCACGTCGCACCGCCTTGTCCCGGGCGATCGCCCGTGGCTCATAGAGGCGGTTGAAGTAGACGGCCGTCGCACCGGTCGCCTCGATGGCAGCACGCAGGGCATCCACACTGGCCCCCTCCAGGATCTGCAGACTGCCGCGATGCCGCCCCAGCGAGGCATCCAGCCCTTCCAGGGAGTGATGCAACCACCAGCGGCTGGCGGCACCGGGCGCCCATTCGCCGTCCTCGTTGGGGGCGTGGATATAGAGGGGCACCACCGTCCCGTGGGTAGCCACGGCGGCGGTGAGGGCGGGATTATCTGCAAGACGCAGGTCGCGGCGGAACCAGACAATGGCTGTACTCATCGACATAGTATCCATGCAACGCATGAAGCCGGAATCGCTCCATCTTCATTCAGCCGGAATGCTTAGACTGTGCCCATGCGGCTAACCCTGCCAGCAGCCCGAAAGGAGATCACCATGAATTTCAAGACCGTCCTCGGCATTCCCATGGCCGCCCTGCTCGCCACGGCTGCAATCGCACCCGCTTCGGCCGCCACGATTACCCGATCCGACGGCATCTACGTCCGCTGCGACCAGTGCGGCGTGGTGCAGAGCATCGAGCGCAACGTCACCCAGGGCCGTGACCACGGCACGGCAGGCGCGGTGATCGGCGCGATTGCCGGCGGCGTCCTGGGCAACCAGGTCGGCCGCGGCAATGGCCGCAAGGTCGCCACGGTCGCCGGCGCAGTAGGCGGCGGCTTCGCCGGTAACGCCATCGGCAAGGGCGGCGGCAGCGAGAGCTACACCCTGCGTTTGAAGATGGGCGCTGGCGGCTACACCAATGTCCAGGTGGCCGATGCTTCGTCCATCCGCGAGGGTGACATCGTGGTGGTCGACGAGAAGGGCAACGTGCAGCGCGTGCAGTAAGGCGGCTGGGTGTTGCAATGAGAGGCCGGCCTTAGGGCCGGCCTTTTTTGTGGGAGCCGGCTATGTGGGAGCCGGCTATGCCGGCGATGGGGCTACCGTGCCCTACGGACGCGTTGCTCGTCGACGATCGGGGCGTCTATCTGGAGAATCGGGTTACGGGCCGGCACTTGCCTTTGACGATGCCGTTTTCCACCCCTACGACCAAGGGCCTATTCCGCAATCCATGTGGCACAGCCTAGGATAGCAGTCGTTAACCAGGACGCATTGAAGCGTCGGACGGAAACGCCATGGAACTGGGTCTAGTCACGAGTAGCTCCTACCTAAGAAGCGAAGAATCGACACTCCTTCGCCTGTTGCGACGATACGAAGGCGACATCCGGCAGTTGCATGTGGGCCTGCATGTGGTCGGGCGCGCGTACAGCGCGATTGTCAGCCACGGAGTGATGGCGAACTACGAAGGCTTGCACCAGTACTCAAACGATCGGTACAGCGGTCTTGTGGGCGTAGCCGCGGCCATCGTCGACACCGGTCCCGATGCACTGGATGGCCTCGTCTACCTTGCCTCCCCTGACGACGCATCGGCTCTTCTTCCCGAAGCGGTGACCCTGAAGCGCCAGTGCCTGATTCATTCAAAACCCTATCTTTCGACGATGGCTTCATTCGTCGACTGGATCGAGACCGAGCGCTTGTTGATGGGACATCCCTGCCGGCCAGGCACCGCTTCACCCGACGACACCGCGTCGACACAGACACTGGCCCTCATCGCACACGATGGCATGAAACAAGCCATGCTGAGCTTCGTCGGGGAGTATTTCGATCTACTCTCCCGCTTCGCGCGACGCGTCTCGACAGCGTCCACAGGCCATCGACTCAACGCGCTTGCACGAGAACGCGGCTGGCCTCCGGATATCCCGTGGACGTCGTGCTGCCGGAGCGGGCCCCTTGGCGGCGACGCACAGATCGCTAGGCTGGTCCTCACCCATCAATGCCAACGCGTCCTGTTCTTTCGCGACCCGCTCGTGCCTCATGCACACGAAGCCGACATAGGCATGCTGGAGCGCGCGATCGCCGCGAATACCGAAGACACGGTTTATATCGCCAGTCCGGCGATGGCTATACGGTGGGCCGAGGCAGCACATCGGTGTATTAGCGAGCGTCGGGAAATCTCATCGGCACGGCAAGACGGCCGGCCTCACTCGGAAATCAGCGGTGAGGATTAACGGATGAATCGGTTCCTACATGGGCAGCTTTGCGGCGATGGCGTCATAGAACGATTCTGGCAATTCGGCGCGCACGGGCACGCGCCACCAGTTCGCACGCGCAAAGTCGCGGCACTTCACCGCGTCCTTGTCGGTCATCAGCACGGGGCATCCGTCGGCGAACGTGAAGTCGTCGCGGGTGAAGGCATGGTGGTCTGCAAAGGGATGCCCATCGACGGCAATGCCATGTGCTGCGAGGCTGCTGAAGAAGCGCGCGGGATTTCCGATCCCCGCGACGGCATGCGCAGGACGCCCGGCAAAGTCCGCAAGCGGCGCGGAAAGTGTCGGATCGGCCATGTTGATTGCCACGCCACCTTCGAGCGCCATGCCGATCTCGCGAGCGCCCGGTGTGCCACCGTTGACGACAACGAAGTCCACCTCGGCCAGCCGGTTCGCCGGCTCGCGTAGCGGGCCGGCGGGGAGCAGATGGCCGTTCCCCAGGCGGCGCTCGCCGTCGATCACGCAGATCTCGACATCCCGCCCCAACCGATGATGCTGCAGCCCATCGTCGGCGAGAATCAGATTGCACCCCGCATCGATCAGCAACTGCGCCGCCTCCGGACGCTCGCGCCCGATCGCGACTGGCACACCACTCTGACGAATCAGACTCGGCTCATCACCGACCTTCGCTGGATCGTCCAGGCCGGTGAGCAGATACGGCCCCCGCTCGCTACCACCGTAGCCACGACTTACGACACCCGGAACGAAACCCCGCGCCGACATCGCCGCAGCCAATGCCACGATCAGCGGCGTCTTGCCGGTACCGCCAATGGTGATGTTCCCAACCACCACGACCGGCACGGAAAGCCGCACGACGGAGGAAGGATCGTTGCGATACCCCTCGGCCCGACGCCGCACGACGGAGCGATAAAGCGCCTCCAGCGGGCGCGTCCACAGCGGCGGATGCCCGCCGCCATACCAATGTCGCTGCAGTGAGGCGCCGAGGCCCACGGCTTAGCTCGCCGTTTGCTCGTGAAACTGCATGCGGTGCAGGGCCGAATACTGGCCACCGGTCTCGAGCAGTTCGCGGTGCGTGCCGAGCTCGACGATCCTGCCCTGGTCCATCACGGCGATCTGGTCGGCGTGCTCGATGGTCGACAGACGGTGCGCGATCACCAGCGTGGTGCGGTCGCGCATGAGGTGCGTGAGTGCGTCCTGGATCAGGCGCTCCGACTCGGTATCGAGCGCGCTTGTCGCTTCGTCGAGGACGAGGATCGGCGCGTTCTTGAGGATGGCGCGGGCGATCGCGATGCGCTGGCGCTGGCCACCCGAGAGCGAGTTACCGCCCTGCCCGATCTGCGTGTTCAGGCCTTCCGGCAGACGATCGATGAACTCCATCGCATTGGCGGCCTTCGCCGCCGCCGTGATGTCGGCCTCGGAGGCGCCGGCCATCTCGCCATAGGCGATGTTCGCCGCCACCGTGTCGTCGAACAGCACGACGTTCTGACCCACCCAGGCGATCTGGCGGCGCAGCGAAGGCAGCGTGTAGTGCGAGTAATCGCGGCCGTCGACGAGGATCCGGCCCTCGGTCGGCTGGTAGAAGCGCGGAAGCAGGCTGACAAGACTCGACTTGCCGCTACCGGAGCGACCGACCAGCGCCGTTACCGTTCCGGGCTTGCAGACCAGGTCCACGCCACGCAGGGCGACGTGGTTGTTGCGCTCGTACACGAGGTGGATGTTCTCGAAACGGATATCGCCCTTGGTACGGACGAGGTCTTCCGTGCCTGTGTCGATTTCCGGCGGCTCGTCGATGATCGCGAACAGATCTTCTGCCGCGGTAACGCCTTTCTGCAGGTTTGCCTGGATACCGGCCAGACGCTTCAGCGACGGCAACATGCCACCCATGGCCGTGAGCACGGCGGTGAAGATACCTGGGGTGATCGTCTCGATGACGCCCGGGCGCGTCCCGAGGAACACCAGCGTGGCGAGCGCCATGGCGCCGACCGTCTGGATAGTAGCTCCCGAGGCGGCGCTGGTCGCCGAGACCTTGAGGTTGAGACGGCGCTGACGTTCGGCGATTTCGCCAAAACGGTCGCCTTCGCGCACCTGACCACCGTAGATGCGCACCTCGCGGTTGGCCGCGACAGCTTCTTCGACGGCACTGGTTACGCTGCCCATGTTGCCCTGGATGCGCTTGCTGATCTTCCGGTAGCGGCGACTGATGACGGTGACGATGACCACCACACAGGGCACCAGCACAAGCAGCGCCATCGCCAGATAGGCGCTCCAGTACAGCATGACGCAGAGCATGCCGATGACGGTGAGGCCCTCGGTGATGGCCATCTTGAGCGAATCCGCCGAAGCGGAAGCCACCTGCTCGCTGGTGTATGTAATGCGCGATATCTGCTGCCCCGACGGCTCCTTGGCGAAGAAGGTGGCCGGCAGGCGAAGGTAAGACGCAAAGACGTCGATACGAATGGCCTGCACCACGTTGCGGCCGACATAGGCGATGCCGTAGTCGGTGGCGTAGGAGGCGACGCCGCGCACCGCGAAGATAGCGATGATCCAGATCGGCATCCAGAAAATCGTGTACGGATCCTTGTCGACGAAAAGGTTGTCGATCAGCGGCTTCAGCAGGCTCGTGAAAAGCGACAGGCAGACCGGGTCGATGATCATGCCGACGATGGCAATGATGCCTGCCGTTCGGAAGCGCCGCGTGTAACCGAGCAGGCGCTTGTACGTCTGCCAGGTCTTGGCATCCCAGACCGAAACTTTTTCCTTGCTCACCGGGCCTGACCCGCCTCGCTCGGCGTGGTCGCGATCGACAGACGGGTGAAGCCCACCTGGCCGAGCGCATCCATCGCGCGAACCACGTTCTGGTGCGGCGTCATCGCGTCCGCACGGATAACCACGAGGCGATCGCGATCGTTACCGGCGACACGCTCGATCGTCGCCTTGAGCGGCTCGATGCCTTCACCGAGCACCTCGTCGCTACCGACCGAATAATGGCCGTCGCGGTCGACGACCAGGGTGAGCGCGTTGTCCGTGGACTCACGCGCCTGGCTGTCGGCCTTGGGCAGGTTGACCTTCAGGCGCGAGTGCTCGACGAAGGTGGTACTGAGCACGAAGAACATCAGCAGGGTCAGCAGCACGTCGATCAACGAAATGACGTTGATCTCGAAATCGTCCTCGCGACGGGAACCGATGCGCATGGATCAGCCAGCCTGCGAGGTAGCGGCTTCCGACGCGGCGGTGCGACGGCGCGGTGCCGGGCGCGGAGCGGACAGGTCGTCCAGCAGCGCCGTGGCTTCCTTCTCCATCTGCACGACGTAACCACCCACTTTGGAACGGAAATAACGGTGCAGCACGTAGGCCGGGATCGACACGACCAGGCCGAACGCCGTGCAGATGAGCGCTTCGCCGATACCACCAGCCATCTTGGTCGGATCGCCGATACCGCCGGCCATCACGCTGAGGAACATACGGATGAGGCCGATGACGGTACCGAGCAGGCCGAGCAACGGGCCGATGAGGGCGACGGTGCCGAGCGTATTGAGGTAGCGCTCCATGCGGTGAACCACATGGCGGCCGGTGTCCTCGATACGCTCCTTGATGATCTCGCGCGGACGGTCACGAACGGCGAGCGCGCCGGCAAACAGCTCGCCCAGCGGCGAGCCCTTCTCGAGTGCCTGGAGGTGTGAGCTGTCGAGGGACGACGAACGTGCCCACTCGCGCACTTCGGCGCCCAGGCCGGGCGGGAAGACGGCAGCATGCCGCAGCGCCCAGAAGCGCTCGAGGACGATGGCAAGCGCAACAAACGAACAGATGAGGATCGGCAGCAAAGCCCAGCCGCCAGCCAGAAGGATCTCGAGCACGTCAACCCCGGATGAACAAAAGTCAGGCGGGCATCATAGCAGGGCCCGCCACGGGGACTGAGGCGCCTTTAACACTTGCGACAGCCGCTTCACCGTGGGAGCCGCTTCACTGTGGGAGCCCGTTCACTGTGGGAGCCGCTTCAGCGGCGATGGGTGCTTGCCTCAACCCCCATCGCCGCTGAAGCGGCTCCTACACAGAGCACGACCCACCCCGAGCACCCCGTTAGCGGTGGCCGAGGAACTCGACCTCGCTCAGATCCAGCCCGTTCGTATCACCGGCAACGAGACGCAGACGGTACCAGGCATAGGCACTCGGCGCGCTCACGGCAAACGCCCGCGTCTGCCGACGCCAAGGCCAGCTCTCACCCTCACGCTTGTCGACCGTCTGGTAGTGCTTGCCGTCCGCCGAACCCTCCAGCACCCAACCCGAGGCATCGCCGGGCTTCGCCCCCGAGGTCAGGCTGAGCATTTCCACCGTCACCGGATGATCGAAGTGCCAACCGACAACCGGGTCCTTCGCGGCAAGGTGGGCCGAGGTGTCGGAGGTGTTATCGAACAGTTTGTCCAGCTCAGCGCCCTTCAGCGAACCGAAGGCCTTACCGCCCCCGCTCGTCAGATCGACCAGCGGCGCGGGCTTGCTGCCTTCAGCGCTGATCGAGGCTGGCAGCGCATCGGCGCCGGTTCCCCATGTCGACGGCGTCGGCCCCATGGTGAACTCGAGCGTCGCGCCCTTCGCCAGCAGCTCGTGCGGCAGGGTGAGCTTGTTCCAGGGCTGACCGTTCACCGTCAGCGACTGCACATAACGATTCGTGTCGCTGACGCCGGGCGCGCGCACGTCGATCGTCGCGCCGCCTTCCAGGCGAAGACTCATATGCGGGAAGTGCGGTGCACCGATCACGTACTCCGGCGTGCCCATGCGCAGCGGATAGAAACCGGCCGCACCAAACAGCCACCACGCCGACATCTCGCCATTGTCTTCATCGCCCGGGTAACCCTGGCCGATCTCGCTGCCGACATACAGGCGGGACACCGCGTCGCGAAGCTTGTCCTGCGTCTTCCAGGGCTGACCGGCTTCGTCGTACATCCAGATGATGTGATGCGAGGGCTGGTTCGAATGGCCGTACTGGCCCATGCGCACGTCACGCGCCTCGATCATCTCGTGGATCACGTCGCCGTAGTCGCCGACATCGTACTTGCCCGGCGTGTTGAAGAACTGGTCGAGCTTGGCACCCAGCGCCTCGCGGCCGCCGTAGAGCGCGGCCAGGCCTGCCCCGTCCTGCGGCGCGTGGAAGGCCATGTTCCAGGCGTTGGTCTCGGTGTAGTCGCCACCCCAACGGATCGGGTTGAAGTTCTTCGCGTCCCAGCGCCACTTGCCCGCGGCGTCGCGCGCCACGAAGAAACCGACGGTGGGATCGAACAGGTTGGTGTAACCGAGGGCGCGCGAGCGATACCAGATGGCATCGTCGGCATACGATGCGCGATAGGTGTCACCGGCCGGCGCATCCTTGGCCAGCGCCGCGGCGAGGTTGCCGATGGCGAAATCATTGATATAGCCATCCATCGACCAGGACAGGCCTTCGCTGATGGCGTCGTCGGTATAGCCGTTGAACAGCGAGCGCTGGATACCCTTGCGGCCAGCACCCTTCACGTCGCTGACGCTGGACGCGTTGCGGATGGCCGACTGGTAGAACGCTGAGACGTCGAAGTTACGCACACCCTTAAGCCACGCATCGGCGAAGGCGACGTCGGAACTCGTACCCACCATGAGGTCGGCATAACCCGGCGACGACCAACGCGCAATCCAGCCCCCGTCGCGATACTGCTGCGCAAAACCGTCGATCATCTTGCCCGCTTCGATCGGGGTGAGCAGCACGTAGGCCGGCCACGCCGTGCGGTACGTATCCCAGAAGCCGTTGTTGACGTAAGGCTGTCCGTCAACGATACGCGCGCCGGTCGCGGTGTCCGTGTCCGCGCCAGCAGGCGCGGAGAACGGGCTGGCGTAGCGCCACACGGGCGCGTCCTTGCTGCCGGTGTTCTCGTAAGCGTGATTCGGATAGAGGAACAGGCGGTACAGGTTCGAATAGAGCACTGTCTTTTCATCGGGCGTCGCGCCCTCGACCTTGACCGCGTCCAGGCGATCGTCCCATGCCTTGCGTGCACGCTCATGCACGCTGTCGAAGGTATCGTCCGGCGCGATCTCCTGCGCGAGGTTAGCCTTGGCCTGTTCCACGCCGATCAGTGACGTGGCGATCCGCATGGTGACGACGCGATCGCCCTTCTTCGAGGTGTCAAAACCAAACCAGGCCGACGCGGCGTCACGCTTCTCACCGGTAAGGCGACCACTCTCGGCCACCGGCTTGTCGAACACCGCGTAGAAGAACAGGCGCGTGGCACCGGTGGACAGGCGGCTCTTCACGTCCGACCAGCCCTGGATGCCGCGCTGACCGGGATCGAGCGTGATCGCCGCCTTCTCGTCGAGGTTGTCGAAAACCAGCTGCGAACGCTTGTCGGAGAAGGTGAAGCGGAACATCGCCGCGTGGTCGGTCGGCGTGATCTCGGTGGTCATGCCGTTGTCGAAGCGCACGCGGTAGTAGTCCGGATGCGCCAGCTCGGCGTCGTGGCCGAACGAAAGCGCGCGCGTTTCGCGCTTGAGCGCCGGTGCGCCGGAAGCCGTCTGGGCGGGCATGACCTGGAAGGTCTGGCGCTCGCCCATCCACGGGCTGGGCTCGTGCGAGAGGGCGAAGGCCTCGATGCGCGGGCGATTGTCGTCGCCGTTACGGGCCTGGTACTGGTAGATCCAGTTGGAACCGGCGTTAGTGGTAGGCGTCCAGAAATTGAAGCCGTGCGGCATGGCCACGGCGGGGAAGTTGTTGCCGCGCGAGTAGTTTTCGTTGGCGTTGGAGCCGCGCCGCGTATCGACGTAATCGGTCGGGTGCGTGCTGTTGACGGCCTTGACGCTACCGATGCGCACATCGTCGAGGTAGCCTTCGAACGCTTCGCCCGTGGGCGCGGCGGCGGTCAACTCGATGGAGCGGACACGACGGCCCTTGGCTACGCTGCCCAGATCCACACTGACGTAGTTCCACTGGTCGGGATAGAGCACGCGCCCTTCGCCCTGCCCCTTGGCGGTGGCGGGCACCCGGTGCTGATCGCGCGCGGCGCTGGTGGAAAGGCGCGAGCCATCGTCGAACACGAGGTCGACGGCGACGTAGTTAGCCGGATTGGCAAGGTCACCCTTGTTGGAACGCGGGAAGACCAGCCAGGACAACACGGTGTCATCGCCAATGCTGACATCGGTGTCGAACAGCTTTGCCGTCGCCGGCGTGCCGTTGCCCGTGCCCGCGTAACGCAGGGAGTGCATGCCGGTGAAACCGACATCGGCCTTGGCGGTCAACACCGCCTCGGCAGGCGGGCCACCAACCACGCGAACGTCGAGCGTGCCCTTCGCCGCCAGCGGCGCAGGCTGCCCGGTCTCGAATGAGCTATCGAAGCGCTGGGTGGCCGCGAGGGCTCCCACCGGTACCACAAGAGACGCCGTCACCAGGGCAAACGCCGCCCTGCCCCAACCGTGCTTCGATACCGTCACGCTTTTCCCCTCGTCTAGCGGAACTTGCATTTAAATCGTTCTAAATTGAGATTGTCAAACCGCGGTGCAGCACGAGAACGCCATTCGAAGTCCGATCGCGAGCCCTACTCGCGCCAGTAACGACTAGCGGGTTGACGCCACTTGCGCATCACGCGCGGCGTGGCATCACGCGGCAGATCGATCAGGATCGCCCCGCTGATGGCGGTATTGAGCACGTCGGCCCCCGCGTCCTCGTGCCGGGCCAGAACCGACGCATGCGGATGACCGAAGCGATTGCGCCAGCCCGCCGACACGATAGCCAGGTCTGTCTGCACGGCGCGAAGCCAGAGCACGTCGGACGAATGCTTGCTGCCGTGATGCGCCACCGTCGTCACGGTCGGAAGCCCGGACCGGAGCGCCTCGCGATCCATGCGGCGCTCGGCCTTGTCGCTGATGTCGCCGGTGAGCAGGAAGCGCCCTCCTTCTCCCTCGACCGAAAGCACACACGAGCGGTCGTTGCTGGCCGTCTTGCCCTGCGCGGCGCGCGGCACCTCGAGGAAACGGAAGCTGACGCCGTCCCATGACCAGTCGGCCTCCGAGGTGCACTGTTCCGCCTGGAACGCCAACCGGCCCGGTTCACCGGAGAGTCGTCGTGCTTTCGGATAACGGGCGACGATCGCCGACGCGCCTCCCGCGTGGTCGATATCGCCATGGCTGACCACCAGCGTATCCACGGGCCCGAGACCCAGCGCCGTGATCGACGGCAGCACGATGCCCGTGCCCGCGTCGCGCCCACCACCGTAGGCGGGCCCGGTGTCATAGACCAGCGTGTGGTGTCGCGTATGGACGACCACAGCGAGTCCCTGGCCGACGTCGAGCACCCAAACACGAAAGGCACCCGTCTTGGGCACGTCACGCACCGGCAGCAGGAGCGGCAGGAACAGCAAGGCGCCATAGCCGCGCAGGGGCACGCCACGCGGCATGAACAACCACAGCGCACCCACCGTGGCGAGGACAACAGGAAGGATGCCGCTCTCGGCCACGCTCAGTTGAGCCCCCGGAACCTCCGCCATCGCAGCGAGCATGCGCCACAGCTGGCCGAGCAACCACGCAGCGCCCGCGAGCAGCGGTACCGCGAGCGACGGCAAGGGCAGCAGGACGCAACCGAGCAGCGTCAGCGGAACCACCACGAAACTCACCAGCGGCGCGGCGACCAGGTTGGCGACGAATCCCATCAGCGACGTACTGCCAAACAGGCACAGGGACAACGGAAGAAGCGCGATGCTCATCGCCGCCTGCGCCCGGAGCAGTTCACCGGACCAGCCGAGAAAGCCCCGGGAGCGCGGTGCCACGCAGCACACAAGAAACCCGACGCCCGCGAACGACAGCCAGAACCCCGCCGACAGCACGGAAAGCGGATCGAACGTCAACACGGCGAGCATCGCGAACGCGAGCAGCGACATCCCGCCGGCACGACGTCGTGCCATCCCCGCCAGCACGACGACGCCAATCATCAGCAGGGTGCGCACGGTCGGCAGCCCCAGCCCGGCAAGCATGCCGTAGCCGCCTGCTACCAGCAGACCCAGGATCGCCTGCGCGACTTGTCTTGGCAGCCACAGTCCAAGCAAGGGCCACCACGTATAGAGCAGCCGTATCGCGAGCACACCACCGCCGGCGGCGACACCGACGTGGAATCCTGAAATGGCGATGAGGTGCGACACGCCCGTAGCGCGCGCGATGTCCCAGTCCGCCGCTTCAAGTCCGCGTGTGTCACCCACAGCCAGCGCTTTGAGGATGCGTGCGTCGTCAGTGCCCAGGTGAGCGTCCAGTGCCCGAGCAACGCTGTCGCGCCAGGCATCCACGCACCGGCCAGGGCCGATGCGCGCATTGTCGGGAGCGGCCCGTACGTAGCCCGTCGCGATGATGCCGCGCTGAAGCGCGGTACGCTCCGCATCGCCGCCACCCGGATTGACGTTGCCACGAGGGCGACGCAGGCGAACGGTGAGCCGCCACTGCTCGCACGGCCCCGGCGACACCGCGGTGCGGTACCAGCTCAGGCGCATCGTGCCGCGCGCCCACGGCGGAGCAGCGCCGATGCTTTCGGGGATGAAGAGAAACGATGCATCGCCACCACGCGCGCGGGGAAGATCGACGACGTGTCCCGTGACGACGACGTCCTGCCCCTCCTGCTCCGCTGGCAAGCGCGCAGCTATCCCGCGCGCGCCCTGCAGCGCCGCCCAGGCCGCGAACAACACGCCTACGGCGAGATGGCGCACCAATCGCCACGGCAAGACGACGACGCACGCCAATGCGACGAGAGCGGCGAGCATCGACCACGGCCACGGCGGCAGCCACGCGCAACCTTGTACCACCGTGCAGCCAAGCAATGCGGCCACGGCCGATGAGGTAAGCGTTAACGAGGGAGCACGAAATACCACGAGGGACGCCGTTGCCTGCGGCAGCCCAGCCTAGGCGCGAACAGTCGCGCCCGGGCCCATCAAACGTTGTGGGTCATCACCGCGGCGTCAGTTGCCGCTATCGCGATTTCCACCACCGCGATTGAAGTTCCCACGGGGAGGTGGGTGCGAGCCGGATGACGCCGGCGGACGCGACGGACGATTGCCGGCTTGCCCGCCACCCGGCGGCGGCGGACGACCACCACCGCCGTGCCAACCACCCGGCGGCGGCTGGCGATCGCCGCCCTGCCAACCGCCCGGCGGTCGCTCATGGTTGCCGCCCTGCCAGCCGCCCGGCGGACGATGATCACCATCGCCCGGACGATCATGCCAGCCACCTGGCGGGGGCGGTCGTGGATGATCGCGACCATCGCGATCACGGTAATAGCGACGGTCGTAGCCGCCGCCATACCAGGTCGAACCTACGGCGATGGTCGAATAACCGCCGCCGTAGTAACCCGGGCCGTAGTAGCCGTAACCCGGATCGTAGTAAGCGCCGCCCGGCTGGACGACGGTCGTTTCCGTGCCGTAATACGCATCGCCCCCGGAGCTGCTACGAACGTAGCCGGGGTCGTAGTAACAACCAGCAAGCGGCAGGGTTGCCGCGACAGCCAGTAGCAGGGAATACGCACGACGCATGGGTTTTCTCTGGTGAGAAGAACGACGATGAACGACTTCGACACTGCGCCCGCGTGATTGAACGCCCGCTAAAAAAGGAAAGGGTCGCGAAAGCGACCCTTTCCCTTCATTCAGCCTTCGCAGATCAGGGTTTGCTCTTCTGCTGATCGCCACGCTGATGCGCTTCGTTGGCGTAATTGGCTTCCGGAGATGCCGGTGCCGGTGATGGCGGGTTCGTCTCGCTCCCCGGCTGTGTTGCCGGCACGCCATTGCTGTTCTCGCCCGTCGGCCAGGATGGCGGCTGACGATCGCGTTCGCGCTTGGCTTCGAGCAAAGCCTGGATGTGCGCGACAGCCTCTTCCTGGCTGATGTGTTGAACCGGCTCGTCCGTCGCTGCGGGTGCTGCCGGTTTCGGCGCCGGCTTCGGGCGCGGCTTCGGTGCGGATTTCGCCTTGGCGACCGGCGTGGGCGCCGACGTGGCTGCCGGCACGACGGTCAGCGGCGGCTTGCGCGGCGTATTGGTCGCGGGGACGCGCGATACCGGCTTCTGCTCGATCGTGTGCCCGCTGGCGCGGCGTGTTGTCGATACGGACTTCTTGACCGGCGTCGCGGCCACTTTCTTTGCTGGGGCGGCGCTCTTGCGTGCCGACGACTTGGTTGCTGCCACCTTGCGTGCGGGCGCCTTGCGGGCCGTCTTCTTGGCGAGAACCTTGCTAACGGCCGTTTTGCGGACCGGAGCCTTCTTCGCCGCTGTCTTGCGGGCAGGGGCCTTACGTGCCGAGGCCTTGGTGCTGGCCTTCCTGGCCGCGACCTTGCGCGCCGACGACTTCTTTACGGCGGCCTTACGCGCGGTTTTCTTCACCGCCTTCTTTGCTGCGGACTTCCTGACAGCTGTCTTCTTGCCGGCAGCCTTCTTCACAGCGGTTTTCTTGCCAGCTGCCTTCTTGACCGCGACCTTCTTGACGGCTGACTTTTTAACGGACGACTTCTTGACGGCGGACTTCTTGACGGCCTTCTTCGCCACTGCCGGGCGCGCGGCGGCCTTGCGTGCGGTCTTCTTTGCGGCGGCACGAACGCCGACTTTCTTCGCGACGGTTTTTTTCACGGCGCTCTTCTTCGAGGCCGATTTACGGGCCGCTGATTTCTTCGCGGCGGACTTGCGGGTAGTAGCCATGCGTTCACTCCTCCTACGTTAGTAGCCGACGCGAACTGCCCCACCGGGGAAGACCCGCGTGCATGCCGGACGACTTCGAAAAGGGTGGCGTTCGATCCGGACAAACGCATGATGTATCAGCTGTCGGCCGAAGTCACATAAATGCTTCGGAAAAATTCAGGTTCCGGATCAGGAAAAGTGCGGTTGTGACAGCGACGCGATGAAGCGGGGCAGCAATGAGGGCTCGAGCGCGATGGTGAAGATCACGCCGTACGCCGCGCCCCACAGGTGCGCGCTGTGGTTCACGTTACCGCCGCCGCGCTTGTCCATGTAGATCGAATACGCGACGAAAAGCACGGCGTAGATGACTGCCGGCAGCTTGACGATAAAGACGTAGATGCTGGACCAGGGGCTGATCAGCACGTAGGCGAAGAGGATCGCAGACACCGCACCGGACGCACCCAGGCTGCGGTAAGAGGCATTGTTACGATTTTTCATGTACGTCGGCAGGATCGAGAAGATCAGCGCGCCGATGTAAAAGGTGACGAAGCCCAGAGGGCCCATCGCCTGGGTGAAGATGCCTTCCATGTTCCGGCCGAAGAAATACAGCGTGAACATGTTGAAGAAGAGGTGCGCACCGTCCGCGTGGACCAGGCCGTAGCTCACCAGCCGGTAGTACTCACGGCTGCGCGAGAGTGCGGGCGGCCAGAGGATCAGGTCGTCCATGAGACGGTGGTTACGGAATGCGACGATCGAGACCACAGCGGTCACGAGGATGATGAGCAACGTAATCATGCGACGAAACAGCGTCCTTTAGGACCGGGCCAGCGCGCATCTTGGCGGTAACGCGCGCCGATGTCGAACCCCCGGGCCATGCCGGACAAGTGATGGACGGCTATCATGACCGACCTCCCCCGCTCCCGGCACGACCGATGTCCCCCATCCGTTACAAGCAGTTAGACGTCTTCGCCGCCCGCCATGGCGGCGGCAATCCGCTGGGCGTGGTCATCGACGCCGACGGCTGGTCCGACGAGCGCATGCAGCGCTTCGCCCACTGGACCAACCTGGTCGAAACCACCTTCCTGATGCCCGCGCGCGCCGAAGGCGCCGATTACCGGGCCCGGATCTTTACGCCCACCAAGGAAATCCCCTTCGCCGGGCACCCGACCATCGGCAGCGCGCACGCCGCGCTCGACGCCGGTCTGGTCACGCCCGACGCTGCCGGCATCATCTGGCAGGAATGCGGCGCCGGCGTGCTGCCGATCCGCGTGGAAAAGGCCGGCAAGGCACGCGAACTGTTCGTGCAGTCGCCCAGGGCACGCATCGTCGGCGATGCCTCCTGCGCCGGCGAGACGCTGTCCGCCGTGCTTTACGGGGTCAAGCTCGGCGCACTGGCACCGGCTTGCGTGGAAGGCGGTCGCCGCTGGTGGGTCGCCGAATTCGCCGACGAAGTCGTCCTGCGCGGCTGGCGCCCCGATCACGCCGCCATTCGCGCGCTGGCGCTGGCCACCGACACCCTCGGTCTCTGCGTGTTTGCCCGTTCCGCCGAAGGCCTGGCCGTGCGCGCCTTCCCCGCCGGCGTCGGTATCGTCGAAGACCCCGCCTCCGGTGCCGCCAACGGCCTCATCGCCGCTTACGTCGCCGCCCGTGATACCAGCGGTACGCTGACCAAGGGCTACGTGGTGAGCCAGGGCCGCGAAGTGGGCCACGACGCACGCATCATCATCCGCATTGATGGCGAGGCCGTGTGGGTCGGTGGCTGCACCAATACCATCGTCGACGGCCACGTGGACTGGACGGACGCCTGACCGTGCAGATCTGGGTCGACGCCGACGCCTGCCCGAACGTCATCAAGGACATCCTGTTCCGCGCCGCCGAGCGCGAACAGGTCAACGTGACCCTGGTCGCCAACGCATGGATCCGCACGCCGGCCTCGCGTTTCGTCCGCTCGATCCAGGTACCGGGTGGCTTCGATGTGGCCGACGATGAGATCGTGCGCCGCGTGGAACCGGGTGATCTCGTCGTCACCCAGGACATTCCGCTGGCGGCGTTCGCCATCGAAAAAGGCGCCCTCGCCCTGCACCCGCGCGGCGAGATGTACACGAAGGACACGATCGCGCAGCGCCTGTCCATGCGAAATTTCATGGAGGAGCTGCGTGGCTCCGGCGTCAACACCGGCGGCCCCGCCGTCATGCACCCCCGCGACCGCCAGAATTTCGCCAACGCCCTCGACACCTGGCTCGCAAAACGCCGCGCAACCAGGTAACCCCGCGCCCCTTGTGGGGCCCCTTGTGGGAGCCGCTTCAGCGGCGATAACCCGATTACCGCAACGCCCGGACTCGTCCGGACGCTCCACACATCGTCCGCGGACACTGACGACGTGCTCGGTCGGTTAGCGAAAACCGCACAGGAATGCGCCTTGCAGCTGAATTTCACCGTTGGCACGGCCGATGCAAAGGTATCTACGACTCCACCTCAAACATCGTCAAAGGACAACGACCATGAAATTTGAAACCGCCATGCTGCACACCTTCTTCGCCGCCAGCGTTCTGACCTGCCTGCTGATGCTCGGTGCGTTCGTCGCTTCGCCTGCTACTCATGTAGCTTCTGCTGCGGCGTTTGTTGTGGCTGTTCGCTGAGCGATAAGCCCTCAGCGTTGGTCTCGCGAATGACGCTTTGTATCGCGACATGCGGATGGTTCAACCGCTCGCTTAGTCAACACAAGGCCTCGTTCGTAAGTTCGACAGTCTGAAGGTTCGCCGCTGAAGCGGCTCCCACAATGGAGACATGAGCCCGTGCAGCGGGCTATCCGCTTAAGCTCCGACGACCTCATCGAGCCGCAAGGTAAGGCACTTCGCCGCCCCGCCCGATTTCATGAACTCATCCAGCGCGACCTCGATCAGCATGAAACCCGCGCCCTCCAGACGAGAACGCAGATCCGGGCTCGCGCGGTTGAGGATCACCACCTTGCCCAGGTTCACCGCGTTGCAGGCGAAGTCGAGGGCGTCGTGTTCGTGTACCGCGATGCGATGGCTGGACGGGACATGTTTTCCGATCAGCGCGAGCGAGGGCGCATCGAACGCCGCCGGGAAATACAGCGTGTAGCCGTCGGCCAGGGGGCAGAAACAGGTGTCGAGGTGGTAGAAGCGCGGATCGGCGAGCTTCAGCGGTAAGACTTCCACCTCGAGCAGCCTGGCCAGTGCGGGCGCAGCCGTCTGGTCGGAGCGATGGCCGTAGCCCATCCACAGCCGACGTGAGATCCCGCGATCGAACAGGCCGTCGCCGGCACCCTCGAAGAACACATCCTCGGGCAGATCCACGATGTCGAACCCGTGACGGCTGAACCAGGCGCGGTTGTGTGCTTCCTCGCCCTGTCGTTCCGCGTAACGGAAGCGGCTGGGGACGAAGCTATTGCCGAAGACCAGACCGGCGTTGGCCGCAAAGGTCATGTCCGGCTGTGCCGGCGCAGGCTCTTCCAGGGCTACGTCGGCATGACGTGAGACCGTTTCGCGGAGGGCGTCCCACTGCCTGCGTGAGCGCTCGGCGGTGGTGTCGTGAACGTGGTCGGTCATCCATGGATTGATGACGTAGCTGACTTCGAAGAACGTCGGCGGGCACATCAGGACACGAGGAACCGTTCGTTCCATCGTCGGGGACATCGTTTCTGCCATGGACGGTACTCACCGGGATGGGGGAACGAGCCCCCATCATGGCAGAAACGCTGGTTCGTCCGTCAGGACAGCTTGGCGCCGATCGAGGAGACCGTTTCCGACGAGAAGTGCAGTTCCTTCAGGGCTTCCTCGAGCGAATCGCGCGAGTTCGCTTCGACCTCCACCTCTTCACCGACGCTGGCCGGCGACACGTGGACGTAGCGGCTGCCTTCCTGATAGGCGATACCTTCATCATGGAAGATCTGCTTGGTGGCGAGCTTGAAGGTGCCGTCGTTCGACTCCTTCACCGTGATCGCGCGTCCCTCATGCATGCCCTCGTATACCGTTTTCCAGCTTACCGTCATGATGTCCATCCTCAGCTGCACAACAGCGTGCGGGTCCGATTGTCGCGGACCCGCGGGGGTAGTGATTGTGAAGGCTTGCCGAAATCAGGGCCGACTTCAATCCTTCAGGTGAGCCCGCCCCGCGGCCACGCGGGCCAGACCGGAGAAGTCCAGCTCGCCGTCGCCCGCCGCCAGGGATTCCAGCAGGGCGTCGTGCAGCACGCTGGCGAAGGGCATGGGCACGCGTTTGGCGTCGGCCGCGGCGCGCGCCAGACCGATGTCCTTGAAGCCCAGGCTCAGCTTGAACGCTGCCGGGGTGTAGGTCTCCGCGGCGATCATGCCGCCATAGATCTTGTAGATCGGTGCGGCGAACAGCGAGTTCGACATGATGTCGAGGAAGTCCTTAGCCGAAACGCCGTGAGCGCGGGTGAGCGTGGTCGCCTCGGCCATGCTCTCGATAGCCGCGCCGATAAGGAAATTACCGCCGATCTTGACGATAGTGGCGCGGATAGGGTCATCGCCCATCGGCCAGACCTTCTGGCCGATCAGCTCGAGCAGCGGCTGCACCTTGGCTATGGCGTCCGGCTTACCGGAGGCGACCACGTTGAGGTTCCCCGCGGCCGCGACTTCAGGACGACCGAACACGGGCGCGGCCACATAGCCCAGACCACGCTTCTCATGCGCCTGGATCAGTTCCTGCGCCAGCGCGACGGAGATCGTCGCGTGGTTCACATGCACCGCGCCCTTGGGTAACGCGTCCAGCAGACCGCCGTCGAGGATAACCTCGCGAATGGCGGCGTCATTGGCCAGCATGCTGTGCAGCACCTCGGCGCCGACGGCCGCATCGACCGCCTTGGCCGCCACCTTCGCGCCCTGCTCCGCCAGAGGCCTGGCCGCATCCGCCGAGCGGTTCCATACCGTCAGCTCGTGGCCGCCCTTGATCAGGGTGCCAGCCATGCCCGCGCCCATGTTGCCCAGTCCGATAAAACCGATACGCATGTCGTTGCTCCGCGTCAGACGGCCAGGCCGGCGGCGTTGCCGGAGGCCCAGGCCCATTGGAAGTTGTAGCCGCCCAGGTGCCCGGTCACGTCGAGCACTTCGCCGACGAAGAACAGGCCGGGCTGGCGTTTGGACATCATGGTGGTCGACGAGACCTCGTCGGTATCCACGCCGCCAAGGGTGACCTCGGCCGTGCGATAGCCCTCGGTGCCGCTGGCTACCAGGGGCCAACTGGCCAATTGTGCGCCAATGTCCCTCAACTCCGCGTCACGGTACTGGCGCATCGGCCGGTTCGGCAGCCAGATCTCGCACAGGCGTTCGGCCAGACGCCGTGGCAGCAAGCCAGCAAGCACGGTCTTGAGTTCGGCCAAAGGACGTTCCGCACGGCCCTCCAGCAGGGCTTCCGCAGCGTCGACGCCGGGCAGCAGATCCACGCGCAGGTCGGTACCCGGCTCCCAGTATGACGAGATCTGCAGGATGGCCGGTCCGCTCAGGCCGCGGTGGGTAAACAGCAGCGCGTCGCGGAAACTCGTGTCGTTGGCGGCTGCCTCCACCGGTAAGGCCACGCCGGCAAGTCCTTCGAATCGTTCCTGGTGTTTGCCGCTGAGCGTCAGCGGCACCAACCCCGCGCGAAGGGGCAGCACGGCGTGACCGAACTGCTTCGCCAGCTCATAGCCGAAGCCCGTAGCGCCCAGGCTGGGAATCGACAGGCCACCGGTAGCGACCACCACCGAGGCAGCGCGCACGTGGCCCAGCGGGGTGTCGCAGCCGAAGCCGGTTTCCGTGGCGCGCAGGCGAGACACCGCGCAGTTGATCTCCACGCGGACGCCGGCCGCGGCGCACTCGTCCAGCAACATTCGCACGATCTGCTTGGAGGAATCGTCGCAGAACAGCTGCCCCGGCGACTTCTCGTGCCAGGCGATACCGTGCTTGTCGACCATGGCGATGAAGTCCCACGGCGTGTAGCGCGCCAGCGCGGACTTGCAGAAATGCGGGTTCGCCGAGAGGAAATTGGCCGGTGTGGTGGCCGTATGGGTGAAATTGCAGCGGCCGCCACCGGACATCAGGATCTTCTTGCCGGCCCGGTTTGCGTGGTCCACCACCAGCACGCGCTTGCCACGGCCACCCGCGACGATAGCCGTCATCAGGCCTGCCGCACCCGCCCCGATGACGAGGACGTCGTATTCCATGCTGGGTTTTCCGCCGTACAAACACACATGGTAGCGCCCTCGCGTAAACTTGTTGACCTCGCCACGAGCCCAAGGACCCCCGCCATGCCTTCCTTCGACATCGTTTCGGAAGTCGACAAGCACGAACTGACCAACGCCATCGACCAGGCCAACCGCAAGGTGACGAGCCGCTTCGACCTCAAGGGCACCTCGGCCGGCATGGAACTGGACGACAGCACCGTCACGCTGAAGGCGGACAACGAATTCCAGCTCGAGCAGCTGATGCCCATCCTTCGCGAATGCCTTGCGGCGCGCCATATCGACGTCCGCGCCATGGATCTGGGCAAAGTGGAGACGAACCTCGCCCAGGCCCGGCAGAAGATCACCATCAAGCAGGGCATCGAGCAGCCGATCGCGAAGAAGCTGATCGCGACGATGAAGGAAGCCAAGCTGAAGGTGGAAGCACAGATCAACGGCGACAAGGTTCGTGTCAGCGGCAAGAAGCGCGACGATCTGCAGATGGCGATGGCGCTGCTGCGCAAGGCGGATGTGGAACTGCCGCTGCAGTTCGATAATTTCCGCGACTAGTTCAAAAGCATCGCCGTGCGGTGACGCTCGCGCGGTGCGGTAAGAGCCGGTGGGTGTCACCCTCGGGGCCACGACTCCGGCGACCCGCCAAGGAAGGGCCGCCCAAAAGCGGCCGTTTATCTATTGCCCTTCGGGCCGGGTCGGCGCCCAACCGGAGGTTTTCGATTCGGCCTCCGTGCCTCAGCGAAAACGGCCGACCATCCAGGTCGGCCCCCTACGGGCTTTTTCCGGTTGCACGCCTCGCCTGCGCTACCGGCCCCGAGGGTGACACCCACCGGCTCTTCCCAACGGTGAGGTTCGTGGGGCCGAGCGCACCGCTCGCTATCGGATGGGCGACTGTTTTTCGCATGCAATAAGGGCCGCGCCTCCGTTGCTGCAAGATGCATTGCGGATCCGTGTAGCGAACCGAAAGATGCGCCGTGCATCAGGTACGTGAGCGGTGCACTTCCCGCAATCAACCTCGCCGTTGGGCAGAGCCGGGGGGTGCCAGTGCCACCCTCGGGGCCGGTAGCGCAGGCGAGGGCTTCGGCTGGATAAGGCCCGAAGGGGGCCGGCCAAGGATGGCCGGCCGTTTTCGCGCGACAGGATGTCGCGTCGAAAACCCCCAGTCGAAGCCCGACCCGGCCCGTAGGGCAATAGATAAACGGCCGCTTTTGGGCGGCCCTTCCTTAGCGGGGCGCTGGAGTCGTGGCCCCGAGGGTGGCGCTGGCGCCCGCCGGCTCTTGCGACGCCATTACAACCCAGCAATGCGACTACGATTACGCCCGTCGTTCTTCGCCTCATAAAGCGCCTCATCCGCGCGCCCCAGCAATGAGTTCAACGACTCCGGCGAACGCCACATCGCCACGCCCGCACTCACCGTGATACGAATCCGGTAGTCCCCGTGCACGATCACCAGCGCCGCCAGCGCATGGCGAACCCGCTCGGTGATATCCAGTGCGTGCTCGGCGAGCGCGCCGGGCAGGCAGAGAATGAATTCCTCGCCGCCGAAGCGCCCTGCAAGATCATCGGCGCGGCACATCGACGAGATCACCCGCATGGTTTCGCGGATCACCGTGTCGCCGGCCAGGTGGCCGAAGGTATCGTTGACCGTCTTGAAGTCGTCGATATCCAGCAGGACCAGGCTGAAGGGAATGCCGTCGTTAGCCGCACCCTGGCGCACGCGCTCGGCCTGCTCGAGGAAGCGGCGGCGGTTAAGCGAACCGGTGAGTTCGTCGGTACCGGCCAGATGGTCGAGCCGTTCGTTGGCCGCCTTGAGGTCACGCGTGCGCGCATCGACTTGTGCCTGCAGGAGCTCCGCCCGGCGACGCAGGTACAGCGTGCGCAGCGACACCAGGCCGAAGAAGGCAGCGACGGCCAGCGCCACCGCGGCCAGCAGGGTCCAAGGGCTTTCGTACCAGCGTGGGGTCACGTCCACGCGCACCGAGGTTTCCACCGTACGTGCATCGAGGCCACGCATCGTCGCGCGCAGCCGCAGCGTGTACGTGCCACTGGCCAGGTTGGTGTAGATGGCGCTGGGCGGAATGCCGCGCGCCACCTCGTTCCAGTCCTTGTCGGCATCGTCCATCCGGTAGGCGTAGTGCGTTTCCATCGGCGCGCGGTAATCCAGCAGCGCGAAATCCACACGCAGGTTCCGACCGTCGCCACCGATCGTGATCCGCCCGCCGTCCTCCGGCATGTCGGCCAGTGGCAGCGGTTTGTCGTTGATGCTGACGTGCGTGACCGCCATCCGTGGCGGCGCGATCTGCGGTGCCACCCAGTACGGACGAATCACGGTCAGGCCGCCGAGGCCACCGAACATGAGCTCGCCGCCTGGCGCTTCCGCTGCGGCACGGTGGATGTAACTGGGAATGCGCAGGCCGTCGCGAATGCCCAGGTCGGACACCCGATGGCTGGCGGTGTCCACCATCGCCACGCCGTTGGCCATCGACGCCCACACGCGGTCGTCATGGTCGATCAGCAGCGCATTGATCTTGCTGTTGACCAGGCCCTCGCGCGCGCCGATCAGGCCGAACCGGAACGGACCGTGCGGATGGAACTGGTCCAGGTAGGCGATGCCGCCGAACGTGCCCAGCCACAGGCGACGGTGTGAATCGAACACCATCGAGCCGGTGTAATCCTGCGGCAGGCTGTTCGGGTCGGCGGGGTCGTGGCGGATGTTCACGAACCCCAGTTGGCCGTCGTAGCCGATGCTGATGCCGCTGATGGTGGCGAACCACCATGCTTCCGGCATACGCACGATGTGGCGCACCTGGTCGCCCACCAGGCTGGCCGGATCGGCCGGGTTGTGGCGCGACTGGGTGAGCTTGCCGGTGACTGTGTCGTAACGGAACAGACCGTCGTAGCCGCCGATCAGAATATCGTTGCCATCGCGCTGCATCGCCAGGATGAGTCGGCCGTCGAGGCTGGGAATCATCGAACTGTGCAGGGCGAAGGTATCGGGATCGATCCGTGAGATGCCCTGTGCACCGGCCCAGATCGCGCCGTCGGGCGCGACCACGAAGGCCTGGACGTCACGCTCGGCCTGCTCGCCGCCCAGTTGCAGGTGGTGCATCGTGCCCTTGCCGAGATCGAGGACATCGATGCGGCCCATGCCCAGACCGAGCCACACCCGCCCGCGCGGATCGACGAAGACCGAGTGCACGTTGGCGTTCGACAGCGTGTGCGACTCCAGTGGCGATGGCAGCACGGAAAACACTTTGCGGCCGTTCGGATCGTAATGCGCCGCACCGAGCTCGGTGGCCACCCAGATGTTGCCGGTGCTGTCCTGGAAGATGTCACGCGTGATGTCACCCGGCAGCGACGATGGCATGGCCGCGTCGTGGCTCAGGGTGCGCAACTGGTGGGTGTTGAAGTCGTAGGTCACCACGCCGGCACCGTCCGTGGCGGCCCAGAGCACATGCTGCGGTGTCTCGTGGAAGGCACGCACCGTGCGCCGGCGAGCCATCCCGTTCTTGCCGGAGAAACCCGGCACGAGTTGCCCGTGGCCCTGGGCATCGATGTAGATGGCGCCGGACTGGCCGCTGCCGACCCACAGACGCGACTGGCTGTCTTCGAACAGCGCCCAGACCTGGTCACGCAGGATGTCGTTGATCGCCGGGTCATCGGAGGTCACGCGCTGGAATCGCCCACCCGGACGGCGCACGAACAGGCCGTTGTCCGCACCTGCCCAGACGTTGCCCGCCTTGTCCTCGGTCACCACGAACGTGCGCGCCAGCATGTCCTTGGCGTCGCCGGGCTGACCGGACTCGTGGGTGATCTTGCTGGTGCCTACGTCGACGCGATCGATGCCGCCCTCGGTGGCGATCCAGAAGACATTGCGCTCGCGGGCGCGGGCGATCGAAAAGATCTTGCCGTTGGACGTGCCACCCGCGCCCACCGGATAGACATGGAAACGCGTCGTCACCGGATCGAAGCGCACCAGGCCGCCCGCATTGGTGCCGATCAACAAGCCGCCGTCGGCCAGCGGCATGAGATTGCGCACATACGCGTCCGGAAGCACGGCACCGGCGTAAGCGTCGGGTTCCTGTCCGAATACCTGCATCCGGTAGCCGTCGTAACGGGCCAGGCCGCCGAAGGTGCCGATCCAGATCACCCCGCGCGTGTCCTGCACGATCGCGGTGGTGGTCGAGTGCGGCAGGCCATCCGCCACGCTGACGGTGTCGAACCAGGCGGTTTCGTAGACGGCCCAGGGGTCGATGCCGATGGTTGGTGGGGGCGTTGTGGGGGCAATCGCTGCTGAAGCGGCTCCCACAGGGGCAATCGCCGCTGAAGCGGCTCCTACAGGGGGTATCGCTGCTACCGCCACAGAGGTGGCGCATACAAAAGCAATCGCCGCTAAAGCGGCTCCCACACGCGGGAAGCGGGTGCTGCGTGTCCGCACGTCAGCCTGCATAGACCAACGTCGGATCGAGATAACGACTGAACGCCGCAGGGGTCATCGGGCGCGCGAAGAAGAAGCCCTGCCCCACATCGCAACCTAGTTCGCGCAGCCAGTCGGCCTGGGCTTCGGTTTCGACGCCCTCGGCAATCGTGCGCATGTTGAGTTTCTTGGCCAGACCGACGATTGCTTCGGTGATCTCCCGATCGGCGAGGTTGAGCTCACTGCCACGCACGAACGACTGGTCGATCTTGATCGTACCGATGGGCAGCTCGCGCAGGTGGCCGAGGTTCCAGTAACCCGCACCGAAGTCGTCGATCAGCAGGTCGAAACCGTGCGAGCGTAGCTTGACCAGCTGGCGCAGGGTTTCTCCCGGCTCGCGCATGGCGGTGGATTCGGTGAGCTCAAAGCGGATGCGTATGGGATCGACGCCGTAGGAACGCACCGTGCGGGCCAGCGTCTCGACGAAAGCCGGCCGGCTGAGCTCGTGCATCGACAGGTTGATGGCGACATAGTCGACGTCGGTGCTGGCCGCATCCCACAGCTTTACCTGCGTGAGCACGGAGCGCAGCACGTATTCGCCCAGCGCGTGGATGAGGCCCGAGCGCTCGGCAATCGCCACGAACACGGCGGGCGGCACGTCGCCTCGCACGGGATGGTGCCAGCGCGCCAGCGCTTCGACACCGGCCAGTGTGCCGTCGCGCAGATTGCGCTTGGGCTGGTATTCCACGTCCAGCTCACCGCGCTGCAGGGCTTCGCGCAGTTCCACGGTGAGGGCGAGTCGCTCGCGTGCCTGCTCCAGCATGCCCTCTTCGTAGAAACGGAAATCGGCCTTGCCGGTTTCCTTCACCGCGTACATGGCGGCGTCGGCGTTGCGGATGAGGGTCTCGGCCACGTCACCGTCGCGCGGCGCCACGGCGATGCCGATGCTCGGGCTCACGGCGACGAACTGGCCGGCGACGTTTACCGGCTGCGACACTAGGTCGAGCACCTTGCGGCAGACACGGACAAGGTTTTCGAGACCACCATACGACTGCACCACCACCACGAACTCGTCGCCGCCGAAGCGCGACACCACGTCACGTTCGCGCACGCTGCTGCGTAGCGAAGTGGCCACGGCGCGCAGGAAGGCATCGCCCGCTTCGTGGCCGAGGGTGTCGTTGATCGACTTGAAACCGTCGAGGTCGATGAACAGGACTGCCAGCGACGGAGTCTCCGTCGCGGCGAGTGCCTGCTCCAGTTCCTGCATCAGGTAGGCACGGTTGGGCAACCCGGTGAGGGTGTCGTGGTAGGCATGGAAGGTGAGCGCGCGGCGTGCCTGCTCACGGGGATCGGTCAGGCGTGCGTTGAGGCGCCGCCGTTGCATATACAGCCAGCCGATGACCAGGCCGGCCAGGGCGCTGACGACGATAAGGGTCACCAGCCAGCCGAGGCCCGCACCCACGGTGCTGAATCCTGAGCAGCGATCGCCCCCGCCGGGCCCTATGAGGGACCAACGAGCGCACTTCGCCATCGCCAGATTGAGGCCAGCATCGCTACGATTTGTCAGCACGCCACGCTCCGGCCCTGCACAAGACGCTTCCCTTAAGAGTATCGGCCACCACAGCCCCCGACTTTAGTGTCCAAACCAGCCCGAATGATGATGGGTCGGTGGAAAAACGCAATCCATGGTGGGCATTCAGTCAACCTTTGTTCGGGAATGTCTACTTGCCGGTAGCCGGGAGGTAGCGATCGAACCAGGCCAGGGCCCGGGCCAGTACATCACGACGACTGGCGTCCCGAGCGAAACCATGCCCCTCGCCGGGGTAGACCACGAGCGTGGTCGGCACGTTCTGGGCGCGCAGTGCATGCCAGAACTCGAACGACTGCGGAGCCGGTGTTTCGGCATCGCGCTCACCGACCACGATCAGGGTCGGGGTGCGCACTTGCTTGATGAAGTTGATGGCCGAGCTCTTCCCATACACGCCCGGGTCGTCGTACACCGAGGCACCGAAGTACGGCTTCATCCACTGGTCGATCAGGTTCTGGCCGTAATAGCTCTGCCAGTTCGAGATGCCGGCACCGGCTACCGCAGCGCGGAAGCGATGGGTCTGGGTCACCGCGAACATGGTCATGAAACCGCCGTAGCTCCAGCCGGTCAGACCCAGGCGCTGATCGTCGACGGGATGGGTTTTTTCGATGGCATCGACGCCGGCCAGTACGTCGCGCAGGTCGCCGTAGCCGAAGTCCTTGCGGTTGGCCTGGACGAAGGCTGCGCCCTGACCGTAGCTGCCGCGAGGGTTGGGCATGAAGACGAAATAGCCCAGTGCGGACAGCGGCGCACCACCGTAACCCGCGCCGGGCCAGCGCGGCGTCACGGCTGCTGCCGGACCGCCGTGAATGGAGACGATCATGCCGTAGTGTTTTTTCGGATTGTAGTTGGCCGGGTACAGCAACCAGCCTTGCACGTCGTTCCCTTCGTTCTTCCAGGTGATGGATTCGGCCTTGCCCCACGACGGCTTCAGGCCGGCATTGAAGGTGGTGACGGCGACAGGCGCCGTCTTGCCATCGAGGGTGGCGACCTGCACTTCGAACGGCTTGTCGAACGAGCTGGCCGTGAAGGCAGCCTTGCTCGCATCGGCGCTAAGCGAAACGGACATCGACAGGCGACCGTCGCCGATCGTCATCGGCAGTTCGAACAGCGTGGACGCGGAAGCCGCCTCATTGGCCGAAAGCGTGTAACGCGATACGCGGGAGGCGCCGGCGGCGGCCTCGGATACGAGGAGTTCGTCCGCGCCCGTCCAGCTGATCCAGGCCGGTGTGGTAGTAATGCCCGGCGTCACGTCGACCGGCGGGGTACCGCCGTTGCTGGACACGGTCCAGATGTCACCACCGGTGGAACCCTGGTCGCTCATCAGGCCGCCGATGAAGGCGATGCGCGAGCCGTCCGGCGAGAAACGCGGTACAGCCATCTGCAGGTCCTTGAGCGGACCGGTGAGCGTGGAGGTGTCGACCACGGTCACCGGCTTACCCTTGGCCGTCGGCGCGGCCGGCTGCACGTAGAGCCTGGCCACCCACCAGTTGTTGTCACCCGGCGGTTCGGCGGCGACATAGGCGATGCGGCGGCTGTCCGGAGCAAAGGTGAATTCGTAGACGTGCAGGCCAGCCGGGCTCAGCGTGGTGACTGCGCCACCGGTCGATTCGACCATGGCTACCTGCTGGATCTCGATGCCTTCCACGCCGACTTCGCCGGTTTGTACTTTCGCCGCGGCGGTGGCGCTGGACCGGCGCGTGGCGTTGGGCACATAGAGGAAGCCGAGAGCCTTGCCGTCCGGCCGCCACTCCAGGCCATCGATGTAACCGGTGAGGTGGGTCAGGCGCTGCGGCGCTGCCTTGCCGGAGATGTCGACGACGTTGATGTCGTTCTGCTTGCCCTCTTCCACGCCCGGCGCCTTGCCGGCGCAGTCGGAGAGGAAGGCGAGATGGCGGGAGTCCGGCGCCCAGGCGGCCGAGATCTCACTGCAGTTTTTCGCCTTGGTGATGCGATGGGCATTGCGACCGTCGGCATCGGCCACTTCCAGCGCCGGCTTGCCGTTGGTCTTCACCGTCCAGGCAAGGTGCTTGCCGTCGGGAGACAGGGCCACGGATTCGATCGTGCGGACCTTGCCCAGCGAGTCGAGGATGGCTGCGATACGCGGGTCATCCGCGGTCTTGGCAGCGGTGTCGGCCTGGGCAGCACCCGCACAGGCAAGTGCCACGGCGGCGGCAATCCACTTCGTTCGCATGGTTTACCCTGAATCTGAATGGGGAGCGCGAAAACTAGCACGTCCGTTCAGGTTCCGGCGAGCGTCGCGAAGAGCATCGCCGCTGAAGCGGCTCCCACACAGAGCTGCTCCTTGTGGGAGCCGATTCATCGGCGATGCCTTGCTGCTCCTTGTGGGAGCCGCTTCAGCGGCGATAGGTCGGCCCCTCAGGCCAACAGGTGCGCATACTCCGGATTCCGCTTGAACCAGGCCTCCGCATAAGCGCAGGCAGGATCGATCTTCCAATGCTGTTTCTCCGCGGTTTCCACCGCGAACTTGGTCAGCAGGGCCGCGATGCCGCGGCCGCCCACGGGCGACGGCACGCCGGTGTGGGTGATGCTCATGATCTTGCCCTGGAGCCGGTATTCCAGCTCGCAGTCGTAACCGTCCACTTTGGCCACGAACAGCTCGTTCGCGGTGTCGTGACTGATCTTAAGCGGTTTGGCGGTATCGCTCATCGGTTCTCTCCCATCAAGGCTGGCCGACCCTTCGCGTTACGTGGATGCAGCGGCCGGTAACGTTCAAGGATCAGCATGCACGTGTTCCGACCGGCATTCCATCACCAGCGAGGAGAGCATCATGCAAAAGTGGGGATCAGCAGTATGGCAAGGCGGTATCAAGGACGGCCAGGGCGTCATTTCGAGCCAGACCGGCGTTCTTAAGGAAGCCCCGTACGGATTCAAGTCCCGCTTCGAGGACGGTCCGGGTACCAATCCCGAGGAGTTGCTCGGCGCGGCCCACGCAGGCTGCTTCAGCATGGCGTTGTCCGGGTTGCTCAACGCCGCCGGCCTCACCGCCGACAAGATCGAGACCAAGTCCACGATCACGCTGGAGAAGGACGGCGACGGCTTCTCCATCACCAAGGCGCACCTCACGGTGAAGGCCAGGGTACCGGGCACCGACCAGGCCGGCTTCGAGGCCATTGCGAAGCAGGCCGAGCAAGGCTGTCCGGTCTCCAAGGTACTCAAGGCAGCTATCACCATGGACGCGACGCTGGAAGCGTAAACTGCCCGCGCCGCCGGGCAGGCCGGCGGCGCTCCCCGGGTAGCCAAGGACACCATCGCACGTGCTGATCATTCACGAATACGGGAATCACAACGGCCCCGTCCAGTGGTCCGCCGAGATGGGCAAGCCGAAGGCGCCGATCTGGATCGATCTGTTCGACCCCAACGAAGACGAACGCCGCTGCGCCGCCGAGATCACCGGGTTGCGTGTGCCCGAGCGCAGCGACATCGTGAACCTGGCCCTGTCCAGCCGTATCCGTACGGACGACGACGCCATGTATCTCTCCATCCCCTATTTCGCCGACACCGCCAACGATCACGACCCCGGCCCCGTCGGCATCGTGGTGACCAACCATGTGCTGATGACGCTGCGTTTCGCCGAGTCGCCTGCGTTCAAGCTGGCCAGCGACAGCTGCCGCGAGCACCGGTGGGAGTCCAGCGCCGACGCGCTGGCCACCCTGATCGAAGCCATCGTGAACCTCGCCGCGCAGCGCATGGAAGACGTCTCGGCCGAGCTGAAGAAACTCTCCGACCGCGTGTTCACGCCAGAGCGTCTTGGCACCCCGGTGCTGCGCGATTGCATGCTGGAGGTGGGTCGGCTCGAGGGCCAGCAGGCACGCAACCGCTCGTCGATGCTGGGCGTGCAGCGCATCGTCTCGTTCGTGCGTGCCAAGAAACCGGATTGGATGTCCGATAACGTGGAATTGCGCCTGCGTGTGGTGGACCACGACCTGCGCACGCTGGATGAGTTCGACGACCAGCTCACCAACAAGCTGCAGTTCCTGCTCGACGCCACGCTCGGCTTCATCAGCACCGACCAGAACCACGTGATGAAGGTGCTGACCGTCGCCTCGGTCGCCACCATTCCACCGATCATCCTGGCCGGCATCTGGGGCATGAACTTCAAGGACATGCCGGAGCTCAACTGGCCCTACGGCTATCCCATCACGCTGGCGGTGATCATCGTCAGCATGATCCTGCCCGTGCTTTTCTTTAAGTGGCGCGGCTGGTGGTCCGGGGACTGAATCGATGACGACCCTCGCGCGCCTGCTTCGTCCTGCATCTGCGCCTATCCGGCGCTGGGTGCTCACGGCCTTTCCGCGCCCGCCCTCCGGTGGCATCGACTACGACCATCCCGCAGGCGATCCCGGCCTGTTCGGTCCCTCCTGCGTGACCTGGCGCGTGCATTCGGATTTCTGCGGCATGCTCGCCGGTGGCCTCTGTGCGCTGTACCTGCAGCTGCTGCACCCGCGTGCCCTGGCCGGCGTGTGGGATCACTCCAATTTTCGCGAGGATCTGGTCGGACGCCTGCGCCGGACCACGACCTTCGTCGGCGCCACGACCTATGCGCCCACGCACGACGCCCAGGCCATGATCGAGCGCGTACGCATGATCCACAGCCAGGTGCACGGTGTGGACGAGGCAGGTGCACCCTATTCCGCCGACGATCCGGACCTTCTCACCTGGGTGCACGTCAGCGAGATGTCGAGCTTCCTCGCCGGCTATCGCGCTTACGGCCCCATGGCTGTGCCGACCCATGTTGCCGACGCCTACCTGGACGAGACACGACGCGTGGCCGAGGCCCTGGGTGCGCGCGACGTACCGGGCTCGGTCGCCGACATGGACGCCTATATCGCGAAGGTGTTGCCATCACTGGTGTTCGGCGAACGCTCACGCGTGGTGCTCGAGGTGCTCGGACGGCTGGACCTGCCGGTTCCGATGGCCGGCCTGTCGCGCGACCTGTTCCTGCACGCGGGCGCCGCGTTGCTACCCGATTGGGCGGCGTCGATGCTGCAGCGAACGGAGAGCGATCTGCGCAAGGCGCGCCTGGCGCGCGGCACGCTGCGCGGCATGGCACCGCTGTTCCGCGTCGCACTGACCGAAGGCGTCGCCTCGCGCTCCTGCCGTCGGGTGGGCGTAGATCCTGGCCTGCTGTCGCATTGGCCCTCATAACCTCGCGATATAACGTAGCCCGTCACCTTTGTGAAGGCCACAAAACGGAACCCGTTCTCACTTTCGTACATTCTTGCCGAATTTGCCCTAAAGTTTGCAGACGCCATGCCGCTATCTACATAGGAATACTCGGGGGAGGATGGGGCCGGTGCCAGCCAGTTGCTTACATAGCGGACACCACGTCGCGGGGATCGCGCGGTCATGAGGTCGCCCTGGCATTCGCTTGCCGGCGGCCCGCCGGAGTCTCGCCTGCTCGCCTCCGTGGCCGAGTTCACACACCACCGCGATATCGATGCGCTCGACCACAGCCTGGTGCTATCACTGGCCGAGTTGGTGGCCGTGAGCAGCGTCACCCTGTGCAAGCGCGGCGAGAGCCTGCAGCTCCCGGTGGATTCCATCGTGGTCTGTTCGCGCAATGCCGAAGGCGCCTTCGTGGTCGAAGCCCTGGACCCGTTGCGGGAAGGCGACCCGATCGACACCATCGTCTGCGCCATGGAAACCCTGGAAGCCATCAGCGACGTCACCGACGACGGTACCTGCCGCCTGGTGATCCCGATCCAGCGCGAGCACGCTGCCATCGGCGCACTGATGCTCGAATCCGAGGATTCGCTGGACGGCGTGCGCAGCATGGTGGAAGGCTACGCCCGCATCTACGGCAACTACATCGCCCTGCTCAACGAGAGCGAACGCGACAAGCTCACGGGCCTGTACAACCGGCGCAGCTTCGAACAGCGCCTGCAACGCCTGCTGAAGCTGCAACGCCAGCGCGCACGCGCCGCGGCCAAGGGCGACGACGAGCGCCGCCTGCCCTTCGAGGATGACGTTTCACAGATCTGGCTGGCCATCCTGGATATCGACCACTTCAAGCGCATCAACGACACCTACGGCCATGTTTACGGCGACGAGGTCATCCTGATGCTCGCCCAGCAGATGCGTCACAGCTTCCGCCAGAGTGACGTGCTGTTCCGTTTCGGCGGCGAAGAATTCGTCATGCTCATCGCCGCGCAGGACGAGCGCGTGGCGCACATGGCGTTGGACCGTTTCCGCCACTTCGTCGCAGAGCATGCTTTCCCGCAGGTGGGTCATGTGACGGTGAGCATCGGCTATGCGCGCATCACCGAGAACGACTACCCCGAAATCGTGCTCGACCGCGCGGACAAGGCACTCTACTTCGCCAAGGAAAACGGGCGGAACAGCGTGCATGGATACGAAGCACTGACCAAGTGCGGTGAGCTGGGCTCGACCGTTGCGCTAGGAAGCATCGACCTCTTCTAGTAGTGCTCCTGTAGGAGCCGCTTCAGCGGCGATGGGTACGGGCCTCACCTATCGGTACCCGCCCCGCTGCCGCGGGATCGCCGATGAATCGGCTCCTACAATCGCCGATGAATCGGCTCCCGCAACATTCGATCCTTACTTGACCACGCCGCAGGCAATGCGCGCACCGCCGCCGCCCAGCGGCGCTGGCTCGTCGGAGTAGTTATCGCCGCCGGCGTGGATCATGAGCGCATGGCCCTTCAGCGTGGCCAGGCTCTTCAGGTGCGGCGCAGTGACCGCGGTGGTGTCGGTGCCATCGGCGCCCACGGTGATGCGCGGGAGGTCACCTTCGTGACCGGCGGCATCCGGGCCTTCGTGCTTGCCGGTGTGCTGGGGATCGAAGTGACCGCCGGCGGCGAGCGCCGCACCCTTCTTGCCGTCCTTCTCGCCCGGATCGCAGCTGGCCTTCTCATGCAGGTGGAAGCCGTGCTCGCCGGCAGGCAGGCCCTTGAGGTTCGGAGTGAACACCAGGCCACCAGCCGATTCGGTCACGGTAACCGAGCCGACCGAGGCGCCCGCGCCATCGGCGGTGACGGCGGTCATGGGGACGACGACACTCTTGTCGGCGGCGTTGGCCGCCGTACCGGCGAACAAACTGGCGATAGCAACGGCAATGGCGATCTTGGTCATGGGATGCTCCTTGGGGATCGGGTGGACTCCCGGATACTGCACCCCGCGTGGACGGAACGTCCACAACCAGGAAATGTGGGAGCCGGCTATGCCGGCGATGGGGGTGCAGCAACCTGGCTATCGCCGCTGAAGCGGCCCCTACAACAACCCGTGCGCCCTCAGGGCCTTGCGAAAATTCGGGAGGTGTCTTCGGCGGTTAGCTGACGCCACTCGCCGGAGGGCAGGCCTTCCAGCGTCAGGGCGCCCAGCGCCACGCGCTCCAGGGTTTCGACGTGATTGCCGATGGCGGCGAACATGCGGCGTACCTGGTGGTAGCGGCCCTCGGTGAGCGAGAGGCGCACGTGGCGCGGTCCAAGGACTTCCAGAGTAGCGGGCTCGAGCGGATCGGTTTCGCCGTCGAGCATGAGCGTGCCGGCTGCGAAAGTGGCAGCTTCGTCGCCGCGCAGGTCTTCAGCCAGCGTGGCTTCGTAAAGCTTGGCCACTGAGGCTTTCGGCGAAATGATCCGGTGCAGCAACGGGCCGTCGTCGGTGAACAGCAGCAGCCCCGAGGTTTCACGATCGAGGCGACCTACCGTCGACAGCACCGGATTGCGGATGGCATAGCGCGGAGGCAGCAGTTCGTAGACGAGGCGACCGACGTCCTTGCGCGAGCAGGTGTAGCCGGCGGGCTTGTTCAACATGAGCAGCATCCCGGCCGGCGGATCCAGCGGCTCGCCTTCGAAGCGCACATCGGCATGCTCGACCTTGTCGTCGGCATAGAGCACCTCGCCCGAGGCGTCGGTGACCAGGCCTTCGCGGAACATGGACGCGACCTGTTTGCGGCTGCCATAGCCGAGGTTTGCCAGCAGGCGCACGAGTTTCATCGACGAGGCTCCTTCGCTTCGATCACTTTGAACCCGTCGCGGTCGGCGACGGTACGAACATGGGTGAAGCACGCATCTAGCGTGGCTTCATAGGCAAGATGCCGATTGGCCACCATCCAGAAACGGCCCTGCGGCGACAACGCTCGCGCAGCGACCGCAATGAACGCGCGACCCAGCTCAGGCTGGTCGGCGCGTCCCTGGTGGAACGGCGGGTTGGAAACGATGGCGTCGTAGCCACCGTCGATGCCATGCGTGACGTCGTGCCACTGCACGTTGCTGGCGATGGATCGACCCGAGGCCGCAACCGCCGCCGCCACATTCTGACGGGCCGGTTCGATGGCGCGCCCTTCGGCCTCATAGAGGTCCACAGCGGAGATGCCAGGATTCGTCGCAATCATCCAGCAGGCCAGATACCCGAAGCCAGCACCGAGATCGGCGACGCGGCCCGTGAAGTCACCTGGCAAGACCGAAGTGAGCAAGGCGGAAGCGATGTCGACGCGATCCCAGGCGAACAGGCCGCGGCGACTGACGAAGCGACCCTCGTCAATCGGCAATGCGTCGTCCAGCGCCAGCCATGTGTCGAGCAGCGACGGATCCGGCGTGGCGCCGGTGCGCGTCCAGAACACGCGGCATTTGTGCTTGGAGAGGTTCGACACGCCACCGGCCAGCAGCGCGAGGTCGGCTTCGGCCGTCTTCGCACCCTCGGCATTCGGCACGGCGGCGAGCACGACGCCATCGGGCGTCACATGCGTCATCGCCTGCGCGAACAAGGCGCGCGACTCCTCACGCTGGCGTGTTGGCAACACCATCACGACAGCAAAGCGCCCTTCGGGAACCTCGGCGCTCACGGCGAATCCAGAGCGCGCCAATGCATCCGCCGCCGGCTTGAATGACTGCTGTAACACCCAGCCCGGGCGACGCTGTTCCCGGAGCACGAAGCCATCGCGCGCACGCAGGATCAGCACATTGCCAGACGCGGGCCACGCGAGATCGCCCGTGGCAAACGGGATGAACAGCGCTTCGAGCGCGGCATCGGAGGCGGAACCAGCGGACAACGCAAAGGCCTGATCGGGGAATCCGAACCGGCGATTCTAGCGCGTACCCACTCAGCTGCTGCAGGAAAGCATGGAACAACCGACCCGGTCGCGCGCCCACTCCGGGCGACGACCGGCCAGATGATCCCTGCCCGGCTGCTCGTCGTAAGGGCGGCGCAGGGTCTCCATGAGCTCGTGAAGCGGGGCGTAGTCACCCTGCTCCGCGCTGTCGATCACCTGCTGTGCAAGGTAGTTGCGTAACACGTAGCGCGGGTTGCTCGCGTGCATGAGGGCAAGGCGCTCCGTGGCCGGGGACTCGTCCGCCCGCACTCGCGCCGCATAGCGCTGCAACCAGGACGCCAACGCCTCCTGCGTCGCGGCACGCTTGTCTTCCTCGTAAAACGCCGCCCCCACGATGCCCGGATGGGGCGCATCGAGATCGAGCAACGCGAGGTCGCGGAAGAAGATCGTCATGTCCATGCCGCCCAGCGCCAGCAGGCCACGGAGATCGGCGATCAGCGTCTCGTCGCCTTCGCGGGCGTTGGCGAGGCCAAGCTTGGCCGCGGAGAATGCCGCATCCGTGGCTTCGAATACTTCCACGTAGCGGTCCAGGCCGGCCTGCAGCGCTTCCACGCCGGTAAACAGCGGCGAAAGTGCCTGGGCCAGACGCTGCAGGTTCCAGTAGGCCACGCGCGGCTGGTGGCCGAAGCGGTAACGCTTGTGTGTGCGGTCGGTGGTGTTCGGCGTCCAGTCCGGGTCGAAGTCGTCCACCCAGCCATACGGGCCGTAGTCGATGGTCAGGCCGAGGATGGACATGTTGTCCGTATTCATCACGCCGTGCACGAAGCCCACGCGCATCCAGTGCGCCATGAGGCGTGCCGTGCGCTCGCAGACCTCGGTGAAGAAGGCAGCGTAACGCCCTTCCCCGTCGAGGCAGGCAAAGGCCGGGTAGTGCGTGGCGATGGTGAAGTCCGCCAGACGGCGCAGCAGGTCCACGTCGTTGCGAGCCGCCGGCAACTCGAACGACCCGAAGCGGATGAACGAAGGCGCGACCCGGCAGACGATCGCCCCCGGCTCCAGCGCCGGATGGCCGTCGTACATCACGTCGCGCAGCACCTCATCGCCGGTCACCACCAGGGACAGCGCCCGGGTGGTCGGCACGCCGAGGTGATGCATGGCCTCGCTGCACAGGAATTCGCGGACGGACGAACGCAACACGGCGCGGCCATCGGCCCCCCGCGAGTACGGCGTGCGGCCGGCGCCCTTCAGCTGCAGCTCCTGGCGGCCGTCGTGGGCGGTAAGCACCTCGCCCAGACCCAGCGCGCGCCCGTCGCCCAGCTGGCCGGCCCAGTTGCCGAACTGGTGGCCGCCGTAGGCCATGGCGTAGCCGGTCATGCCCGGCCAGCGGGCGTTGCCCGAGAACACCTCCGCAAAATCCCGCGCTTCGGGCGATACTCCCAGCATGGCAGCCACCTCGGTCGACACAGCGACCAGCCGCGGTGCGGCTACCGGCGTCGGATCCACCCAGGAGAACGCCGCGCCGGCGACCTGGCGGGGTCCGTTCGAAATTTCAGGGTCGGCCGGCAACTCGCGGACGAAGGCATTGTCGAAACGCAGGTCTGTCATCGGGATCAGGGGTGGGACGTTGTTTCCAATATCCGGGCAATCACGACGCATGCAAGGGCGTGCGCAACTCGTGCAAACTAGCGCCCCCGTTCACCCCATCCTGGCCCTCATGCGTCCGACCCGCCTCCTGGCCATCCTGCTTGCCGCCGCGCTGGCTCCCGTCGTGGCGGCCGAGCCCGCCAGCGTGCCTCGTAGCGACAAAACCCTGGTCGAGATCATCAACACGACGATGGGCACCCTGCCCAACGCGGTGGATGCCCTGTCCAGCAAATTGCCCGGTGGCCTGCACGCCACGGCCGACGCGCCGCCGCAGATCGTGCGCAGCGTGCCCTTCATCACCCGTGACGGTTATCGAGTGAGCGCCTTCGAGGCGCGTGGTTTCAACGAGGGCGGCGACGTGCCGATGGTGCGCTTCACCTCGATCCAGCTCGAGCAACGGCCCTGCTTCGCGCGTAACGAGCTGGCCGAGGTCTTCCATGCGCCTGCCTCGGAGACCAACCTGCCCGCCGCCCCCTCCATGCTGCCCAACCGCTACATGGTCATGCAGATGCCCTGGGGACGGTTGTCGTTCGGCAGTTCGCAGGAGAGTGGCGCCTGCATCATCGCCATCGTCGGCGATGCCACCGGCGGCATGGTGGATGCGCGCACGCCGCTGCCGTTGCCGCAGCCGACGACGATGCCGGGCATGCCAGACCTCCGCCGCACCTGGCCAATGCCCGCGGACGCCTATCCGGCCGAATAAGCCGTCAGCGGTAGCAGTGCCGGGTAAGGTCCGGTCACCCGGTCGATACGGTCTTCGGCCACGGCCGGTGAGAACAGGAAGCCCTGCAGTTCGTCGCAACCGGCTTCGCTGAGGAAGGCACGCTGCTGCTCGGTCTCCACGCCTTCGGCCACCACACACAGGCCCAACGCGGCCCCCAGGTTGGATACCGCCCGCACGATGGCCGCGGAATCGCCGGCCTGGGTCGCGTTCTGCACGAACGAGCGGTCGATCTTGACCTTGTCGACGGCGAGGTCCTTGAGCAGCGTGAGGCTGGAGTAACCCGTACCGAAGTCATCCAGCGAAATACGCACACCAGCCCGGCGCAGGCCCTTGAGCAGCTGCACCGCCGCACCATCGGCGTTGACGATGGCCGTCTCGGTGATCTCCAGCTCCAGACGTTTCGGCGACAGGCGCGTTTCGGCCAGCACACGCATGACCATGTCGGCGAAGTCGTCGTCGCGCAGCTGCACGGCACTCACGTTGACGGCGATGAACAGGTTGTCGAGCTTCGCCATACGGGCGCAGGCCGTGCGCAGCACCCATTCGCCCAGCTGGCCGATCAGACCGGTCTCTTCCGCCACGGCAATGAACTGCACCGGCGAAACGGCGCCGAGCGTGGGATGTCGCCAACGGGCCAGCGCTTCGAGGCCGACCACCGTGCCGTCCGAGCTGCGGATCATCGGCTGGTAGTGACAGCTCAGGCCTTCGCCGGTGAGCAGGGCCTCGAGCAGGGCCTTCTCGATTTCGCGGCGATGGGCCAGCGCGGCGTCCAGCTCCTTCGTGTAGACCACCATGCGGTTACGTTTCTTCTTTGCCTCGTAAAGCGCGCTGTCCGCCTTGCGGGCCATCTCTCCCGCGGCCACCGCATCGGCATCGATGAGCACCAAGCCGATGGACGTGCCGATGAAGGTCGTGGTCGACAGCACGTCGAAGGGCTCGCCGGCGAGGGAGAGAATGCGCTCGGACAGTCCCTGCACGTCGAGGTCGCCGTTGTCGTCGACCAGCAGGGCAAACTCATCGCCGCCGATGCGTGCCACGGTGTCATCAGGGCCAACGACACGGCGCAGTCGCGCGCCGAACTGCACCAGCAGCTCGTCCCCGATGAGATGGCCGTAGGTATCGTTGACCTTCTTGAAGCCGTCCATGTCCAGGTGGAACAGCGCAGCGTGCAAGCCACCGCTGGCCGCACGACTGATGGTGGCGTCCAGCCGGCTGAACAGCGCCGTGCGATTGGCCAGCCCGGTCAGGGCGTCGTGGCAGGCGAGCCAGCGCACATGGGCCTCGGACTCGCGCAGTTCGGTGATATCGGTGACCGAGGCCAGTACATGCAGTGCGCCCTGCAGATCGATGCAGGTCTTGCGGGTGAGCAAGGTGCGCACATGGCCCTGAGGATCGGTCACCGTTTCCTCGGTTTCGACCACCTCATGGCTGCGCAACACGGCGTCGTCACCGGCTTCGAAGCGAGCCGCCTGCTCGGGCGGGAACAGCTCGGCGTCAGTCTTGCCGAGCACCTCGTTGACGTTCAGGCCGAAGTACTCGCAGCCCATGCGATTGACGAACACCCAGCGGTGCGCGGCATCGCGCACGAACATCGCCGTGGGCATCAGTTCCAGCACCGTGGACCAGCCGGCCAGATCCGGTATCAAGCGAATCTCCCCCCGTAAGGAACACGCATCCCATGTATAACGCACCCCGTGATGTGGGTGTATGCGCCCTCGGTCACCCCGCAGTCAAGGCGTGGCGGGCTGGGTGAGCGGCCGAAGCGACTCGAACTTGCGCTGGTACTCGTCGGTGACCTGCTTCGCCTCGTCGCCATTGGTGATCACCCGGGGGGTGATCAGGACGATCAGCTCCGTACGGGTCCGCGTGCGGCTGGTGGTCCCGAACAGGCGGCCGAAGATCGGTATCTGGTTGAGGCCCGGGATGCCGGTATCGGTCAGGGCATCGTTCTGCTTGATCAGGCCGCCGAGGAGCACCGTCTGCCCGCTCTGCACAGCCACCTGGGTGGCTACTTCGCGCTGCTGGATCGGGAAGTTGCCGGTGGTCGTGTCCTTGATGCCAGGGCTGCTCACCACCTGGCTCACGTTGAGGTAGACCAGGCCACCCGGATTGACGCGCGGGCGCACGTTGAGGATCACGCCGGTGTCCTTGTACTCCACCTGGCCGATCGTGTTGTCCGTGTTCGCACCGGTGTTCACGAAGGTCTGCGTGATCGGAATCTGGTCGCCCACTTCGATATGCGCTTTCTGGTTGTTCAGCACCACCAGCGACGGTGCGGAGAGCACCTTCGTATTCCCGTTCTGCTCCATCGCATGCAGCGCGACGGAGATGTTGTTGTTGACGAAGGAGTAGAAGAAGCTGTCGTTCGTCGTTAAGGTCGCACCGCCGCCGCCGAGCGCCCACTGCTGTTTGTTGCCCGGCTGGGTCGGCTGACCGTTGGTCGTGCCCACCAGGCCTTCGAGGTACCACTGCACGCCGAACTCGAGCTGGCCGGACAACGTCACTTCGAGGATGCGCGTTTCGATCTGCACCTGCATCGGTACGGCATCCAGCCGCTTGATCGCCTCTTCGATCTCGGTCCACTGCGCCGGGCGGCAACGCACCATGATCTGGTTGTTCGCATCCACTGAAGTGATGCGTACACCGTCGTCGGTGGTGGTCGAGGAATGGCGGCTGCCCGAATCACCCGAGTTGTCGTCGGAGGAGCCCGAGCCTGCACCGAGGCCCGTCGTGCTGGTGCCACCGATGCCCGTGCTGCTGCCGCCGATACCGCTGCCCGAGCTCATGCCGCCGGTCGTCGAGGTGCCGGAAGACGAAGAGCTCGTGTTACCGAACGCACCCGTCGTGCTGCCGATGCCGGAGCCACCGCGGTTACCGAGGTCACTGTCGCCACCGCCGAGCGTACCGGAGCTGAGGCCCGGGCCGACCTTACCCCCCTTGTCGCCTGAGCGGCCGGACGATCCGCTGCCATAGATGTCCGAAAGGTAATCGGCCATGTCCGAAGCCTGCACGTTACGGACGTCCACCACGTAAAGCTGCGGCTCGTTGCCACCGCCGCGATCGATGCGGTCGATCCACGTGCGCACTTCTTCCAGATAAGCGGGCTGCGGACTCAGCACGACGAGCGAGTTCGTCCGTTCGATCGGAATGAAGCGCAGCATGCCGGCCATCGGCGTGTTGCCCTTGTCGCCGAATATCCCTTCGAGCTTGGGCGTGAGGTCCTTCACCTGCGCGCGCTGCAGCGCGAACACACCGACCGACATGCCGCGCAACCAGTCCACGTCGAACGTGGCGACGGTGCGCTGGTAGTTGTCGAGCTCAGTGGGCGTGCCGGCCATCACCAGCACATTGCGCGTGGGATCGGCGAGCAAGGTCGCGTCCGGCCGCGCGAAGGGCTTGATCAGTTTCTGCATCTCCGTCGCGGAGATGAAGTGCAGCGGGAACAATCGCGCCTGCAGACCGCCGGCCGGTGCTGTCGCACCGATACTCGGCACGAGGTTGCCGGCGACGGCATCCTTCGCGGGCATCACCACATAGCGGCCGTTGCTATGCACGAGGGCATTGCCCGTCCACGACAGCAGCGTCTCAAGGATCGGCAGCGCCTGCTCCGCCGTGACCGGCTGCGAGGTCGAGAAGGACACGTTGCCCTGCACACCGGGCACGATCGAATAGTTCTCGTGGAGCAGATCGCCCAGGATCGCCTTCACCACCGACTCGACCGGCTGGTTCTCGAAATTGAAGGTGACCGTGCCTGCGCCCGCCTCGACCGGTTTCGGTTTGGCCAGACCCACCGGCTTAATGAACTCACCAGTACCCGTGGTGACCTGCGGCGGCGTGTTTGCCTGAACAGGCGGATTGGTCGAGGGCATGATGCGCGGCTTGGGCGCCGGCAGTTCGGTGCCGGCCATGGCTTCGCGTTGCAGTGCGCCATCGTCGCGGGGCTGGGGCAGCGTGGAGCAGCCTGCCAGCGCAACCGCCAACGCCGTGGCACCGATCGTAAGAAAACGAGTCATCCAAAGACCATCCTGGGCAGGTAAGCCTGCGAGATTGGCGGGAACGTGTTGCCAGCCCGTGACGCAGACTACCCATGGTTGCGCCGGTTAGCCACCTCTGCCGATTTCCGTGAGGCCGGAGCCGTCATGCCAGCGGAGCACGGTGTACAACTTCTGTTGGGGATCGCGCTCGGGGCCCATCAACGTGAATTGCACCGTGGCCTCTACCGTAGCGCGTGCTCCGTGGCCATCGTCCGCGGTGGCTCGGAAGGTCATGGTGTTGCTTGGCAGCGCATTGCCCAACATGATGCCCCCGGGCAAGTTCTGCAGCAGCGTGCCAGGAGGAACGCTGTCGCGGACCGCAACCACCTCGCGCGCAAGCGACGCATCGAGACCCCGCACCGCCGCCATGGCCAGTACGGGCGCGAAATCCGGTTGTGGCGCGGGTCGGCCGGACCAGATCGTGATCGCCGGCTCGATGGTGCTGTACAGGGCAGGATCCATTCCCGGCAGTCCCTGCAATTCCTCGATCGCAGCGAAGGGTGCGTGCTTGGCAGACGTGTTACCGCTGGTAGTGGGAGGCGACACCGGCGACGGCGCGCCATCGTCCGCCACAGCGTTCATAACCGGCCCACGCCATACCGCCAGGCGCTGGGTCAGTTCGTCGGCGCGTGCCTCCGGGCAGCCGGCGGCGACAAACAATGCCTTCAGCGCACGTGGCTCGGCGCTATTGATGTCTACCTTGCCGGTTTCGTCGAGCATGCCGACGGCGACATGTATACGGTCGAAGTCGAACGCAAGCGACCTGCCATCCCCCGGAAGGCTGACGGCTGCAAGCGGATCGCCTCCCATCTCCACGAGCATCGCCTGGCGCCGTCGTGCTTCCACCACGACGATAGCCCGCATGATCCCGGCTTCCGCGGCGTAGCGCGCGCGTTGCTGACCGAGCGTGAAGCGCGTTTGCAAAGCCTCGACCCGCGCGATACTGGCGAAACCGCCGACAAGAATGGCGAGCAAGGTGCATGCCCAAAGTACGACGAGAAGCGCGACACCTCGCTGCGATCGCCTCATGGCGGAGCGTCCATCAAACGGCGGGCCGCCCCTCGAACGTTCACCGCATCGGGATCCTGCCTTGGAGCGACGACCAACGGCGGCCAGGCATCACTGCCCTCCTCCGGCACCACGCTGATTTCGATAGCGCCGGGCAAGACCATAGGCTCATTCCATTGCTCCTGCCATGCGGAAGAGCCACGGCGCGCATAGCGCACGCGCAGCGAACGTACACGGGTCAACAGCGAATCCTGCGCTCCATCGATAACGGTCGACGGGCTGCCCGGCAACGGTGACAGGTTCGCCTCCAACGCACGACCGTCCTTGCCATCCTCCGTCAGCCTGACTTCGATCACCTGGGGGCCCAACTTACCAAGGTAGCCAGGCAGCGTGGAGACGAAGCGCAAATGTGTGGCATCGCCTTCGAAGACGATCGGTGTTCTCTCGTCGAGCAGTTTCCATGGCAGTGCAGTCGCCGACGACAACTGCCGTCGCAAGAATTCGCGAGCGCCGCGTACCTCGTCGAGACGTGCGATCACCGACGAGCCGTGACCGACCGTGAGTGTGGTGGAGCGTACGCCGGAGTACACGGCCAGCAGCAGTAGTGCCAGAAGGGCAAGCGCAGCGAGCACCTCCATCAGGCTGAAGCCACGCGAGGCGTTCATTGGCCAGCCACCGATGTCGCCGACACGGGCCTGGGCTCGTCCTGCACGCGCAGTGTCGCGAAGTGTGCGTTGCGCTCTGCGCGTCCGTCGCGCCAGGTGATATCGAGATCGATGCGATACACATGCAGGTCTGGCGCTTGCCCTGGAACTGGATTCTGTGTGGACACGATCATGCGCCACTGGTGCTGCGTGTCATACCAGCCTTGCTGCGTGCCCTCACGGAGAGGTTCGAGGCGTCCCGCAGCGTCCAGGATCGTATCGGCCCACATCGCGATGCGGTTCAGCTCCCGCGCATGCCCTGCTACTTCGGTTGCCGCGCCAGCCACATGCATGACGGCACCGAACGCCAGCGCCAGCAACAGAATGGCGGCAATCGTCTCGAGCAAGCTGAAGCCAGCTTGCGGCGGTCGGCGAAGGATTCGCGAATAAGCCATGACGCGAGGCTGTCACCTCTGTGTTTCAGCCGCGCGTCGACGCGCGGACAGCGGATACGACAACGCGAAGGGACAGGCATGCGCCCGTCCCTTCGCCCATCCTTCCTGGATAGAAAGCGTGGATCAGTTCAGGCAGGTGTTGACCTTGGCCTGGGTCAGGTCGGCGTTGCTCAGCCAGGCGTAACCGGTATTGATGCGACCGATCTTCGTCACCGAAGTACGTGTGGTGGTGTTGTATGGCGAGCCGAGCAGGTTGCGGATCGGGATGAGGTCCGCACCGTTGCTCGCCGTGTTGCCCAGCAGGTAGGTCACAGCGAGGATCGGATAGCCGGTCGACGGATCGGCGTAGTTGGACGGATCCACCACGGCGATGCACTGGCCCGTGGCACCCGAGATCGGGCTCAGCACCGGACGACCGGTGGAGCTCAGCGTGTCGGAGATGACGTTGTTATAGGTGAGGGTCACCGGGAACACGGTCGGGCCAAAACCAGTGGTCGGGCTGACATTGACCAAGCTGTGCGAGTTCTTCACCGACGCGATGCGGCTCGGCTGCACGATACCGTTGGCGGTTTCTGCGTAACCGATCGAGCCGTCCACCTGGCTGACAGCGAGCGTCACACCGGAATTGCCGCTGGCTGCAAACTGGGCCGCATACAACGAGGTGTAGGCCGAAGCACCCTGGCCGGTGACCGCAAAACCCTGGGTCGTCTTGAACTGCGTGGCGGCCGTCTTACCGGCCGCGACGTTCGTCGGGCAAAGAGCCGAAAGGTGGTTCAGGAACGAGAACGACGTGCCGCTGTTGTCACTGCGGTAGACGACGCGGATCGCGCCGCTGGTGCCGGCCGGGACGGTGCCGGTGAGCGCGGAGTCGCTCCAGTCGGTGATCTGACCGGAGAAGATGCCGCAGATCTGGCCTTCGCTCAACGTCATCGAGCTGATGCCCGACTTGTTGAAGACAACACTGATGGCGCCGGCGATCGCCGGCAGCTGGACCGGCTGCGAACCGTGGCCAGTTGTGTAGGCGCTGTATTCCGTCGCCGAGAGCGGCGCATCCGAGCCCGCGAAGTAAGCCTGGCTCGCGCTGGCGGCGCCGAAGCCGGCCGGAGCCGTGCCACCGCACGTACCGGTCACGAGGAAATTCGCCGAATCGTTACCGGCGAGGATCTTCTTGCCCGCGCCGCTACCGGTCGGGCAGTAGGTGACGGCGTTGCCGCCACCGGCCGTGTAGACGCCGAACAGCGAACCGGCAACCGGGGTGATCGGCGATCCGGTCGCAACGCCCGTGTAGCCAATCACCGGCAGCGTGGCGCCACCGCCAACGATGGTGGCTGCGCTAGCAGCGGAAGCGAGGCACAGAAGAACCGCGCCCGCGATAAACTTCATGCTGGTGTTTCCCATCGAAAAATCGCAACGCATGGTGTTACCCCTTTGCATAGAAGCCCCCCGAGTGAGGGCCTTGCAAGCATCACCTTTTGTCGTTACCTCATCATGCCACTGCGGTGTCGGTAAGTATGACGACTCGGTGATTTCGGCAAATTCGAATGAGCCGTACATCACATTTGTTCGGAACGTTCATATCCACTGTCATGAAAAACAAAGGGAGGGCAATGCCCTCCCTTTGTTTCACACATCATTGCAGAACTTACATCCTGTGGAGCGCCTTCCGTTCCGCCTCGGTCAACTGACCGTTCGCATCGGTACGTCCCAACACCTGCACCGGAGACGCATTGTCGTAACCCGCTGCTGGCGACACACTCGACGTATTGTCACCTTCACTCAACACGTGCACTGAGATCTCCGACGGAAGCTTGTCACGCGCGTCGGACTGCTGCTTGCGTGCGACATCTTCCGCTGCCTGCGTTGCTGCAGTCGCCGCGGCGCTCGCTGCATTTAGTGCACCGACGTTGACAGAAGCCGTCACGGGGATACCCGCCGAGTCGCCCTTGACCTGGATGTTGTCGGCGTTGGCGACGCGCGCGGCGGCGATGACGAGATTTCCCGAGACGCGGATGCCCGCATCGCCAGCGTCGACCGTGCCGCGCGGGGCGATCAGGTAGGCGTTTCCGGGAGCGGCGCCTTCGACCGTCTGCAATGTGGCGATGCCTGCACCAGATACCTGGCCGCGAGCATCGAGACGGCACCACGAGTCGACGTCACAGAGGAAGGTCGGTGGAGGTACCTCGCTGCTTGTCTTCGCGCCCTGGCCAGCGTTGATATCGCCATTGGAACTCCAGATCGTGACGTCGCCACCCTGCTCGGTAAACACACGGCTTTGTGCCAGCAAGAGGCTACGGTCGGTGAAGACGTTCACGTTACCGGTTTCGAGCGTGAGCAAACCCATGGAGTTCGGACCCGCGGTGACGCGACCGCCACTGGCAAACTGGGCTGGCGCGGACGTACTGCCAATCAGTGCCTGCCCACCTGGTCCCAGCAAGGTCACGTCGCCGCCCTGTTGGGTCTGGATCGTCGAACTACGGATATCGAGGTCACCGGTATCCACCGTAGCGGCCGCGCCATTGAGGCCACCCTGCCCTGCGCCATTCGACGTGTAGCCCAGCGTGCTCGGAAACAGGCTGTCGAGCGCTTCGTAGCCGCGAGCGTACTTGCCTGCGTACGGACTCGATGCATTCTGGTAGTCGGTGCCGACCTGAGCCAACAGCTTGAACAATACTTTCTCAGCAAAGATCCGTTGCACGATCTCGGGCTCTTTGGCGAAAAGATCGCGCGCTTGATCCTGAGTGAGCGGCACCGTTACATCGTCGCTGACGTGGCCGGTAGCCGTGACCCGACCGGCGATGCGGTTCTGCATGAAGTCGACGAGGTCCGGAAGCAGACTGGGCAGGCCGTCGGTGCCATCGAGGTAGTGCGTGAGGAAACCCGTCGTATCGGTGCCTGGACCGACGCCAAAGTTCACCAGCACGTCCGCGCTTTCGTGAGGAAGATAAGGGTTATAAGAGTTACCGACTGTCTCGATACCGGTTGGCTGGACGAATGGCGCCCTCGACGACGTCAGGTCAGCCTGGCTGACCAGCGGCCCGATGTCGCGCCCTGCATCCACGACAAAGGTTCCCGGGCCGCCAAGCAACATTGCCGGCACCGAAAGAACCGACCATGGATGCGGTGGGACAGGGCCCCCATTCGGGTAAACTGTGTCGTAGATGTCGCGGCCCGCCGAGATGCGCGTGATGTCCGCGCGGCGCGTATGTTGGCCGACCAGGGACAGATTCACGATATCGCGGCCTGCACGGATATCGGCCTGCTTTGAGGGGAGCAGCGTCAGCTCGTCCCAATAGACGCCACCGACATACGGAACGCCATTGGTTATATCTCCATCCAGCGCATAGACACGCACCGGTGTCGTATCGTTGGCATGCAACGCGTCGGGCTCGTGGAACGGTACATTCGCTTGTGTCGAGGTGTTGTCCACGCCCAGCCAGCCATTAGTCAGCGGACTAATGGGCTGCAACGGTGACGGCATGTCATCCGGCGACGAATCGATCAGCCCGAACCACCGATTCTTCGAACTGATGATCGACCCGGAGAGGGCGATATTGTCCGATGCGAGCAGACGCAGGTCGCCTGTGGGCGACGGAAAAAGCTGGCCGTCCGTCCGGATATCGATACTACCGCCCAGAGCCGTCAGGGCAAGCGTGGAGGGCAGCAGGGAAACTGATGGAGCGGCGACGCTGCCGAAGGTCCGTCCCGGCGACAGGAGGCTTCCGAAAACGACGTCGCCGGTAGCCGATGCGGCCACGAGCGACGAGGTAGTCGAGTATCCCTGGCTGTCCGGGTGCTGTGCGGGAAAAAGTGCCGCGAGATCGCCAGCGGTAATATACGAGGGATCGTACACGCCTCCGATATCGGCGCCCTGACGCGCATCCACCTTGAACTGGGCATCCTGCAGCCCGAACAACGTGGACACCGGTGTCATGATGTCAGGTCCGTCCTCGGAGGTGCCGGAGCCGACGCCCGTGTCGACGTTGGCCAACGACGGAGAGACGGCAATAGTCCCGTCAGCGTGTATGTCCGCCGTACCCTTGGCGACGAAATACGTACCGCTCAGGATGTCGCCTCCGGCATGCACCATGAGGTCACCTCCGCCCACCGTGGTCACCGACTTCCCATCGGCGTTCTTGTACCAGGTGGTCGGCAACGAGACAGACAGTTCACTGATATCGCCACCGGCGTCCACATCGACATTACCGCCAATACTCATCACACCCTGGTGGAAATTGGCAAAGTCAATGGACGAGCTCGATCCGTCAGCGGCGTTGCCAACCTGCATCCACTGCCACCAGTACTGTGCGACGGAACTACCCAGCTCGCCCTTCGTCTGGGACCCATCGGCATCAACCACGTTCTGGATGCTGGTGATATCGCCGCCGGCACGAAGATGGACATCCCCCGCGTGATCCGGATTCACCAGCCCGTTAACCAGCATGTCCGGTTGTGTGTCGGTCTGGCCAGGAGCTACTTCCGAAGGACGCAGGACATTGATACCGGTACCTGCCGTCGTACCCTCGGCCGGCGCACCGGCTGTGTAGATCGTGGCTGGCGCCGCGGCGTCCAGCCACTGGATATCTCCGGCAGATGCCACGTCGATGTCGCCGGTACCGGTACGGATCGTGGTCGGCAGGTACAGCGTCTTGCCTGCGAACCGGCTGCTCGATGTCACGACCGTGGGGTCGGATACCGTGTCCTTGACTGCAAAATGTCCATCCAGCCGCACATCCGCAATAGATGACGTCACTGTACCTAGCGGATCGGCCCCGTCGAGATCGGCGCCGGCAACAAAGCGGTACGACGTACTCGGACCACCCAGCAGTGTAGCCGACGCAAGCGACGCGGCATTGCCGAAGGTAGGCATGTTCGACGGCGAATTGTTCGCGGCGGGCTTGCCGAACGAGATAGCGGGAGGCACCGACGTATCAGCGTCCAGGCGAGGCGAGAACGGCGCGTAGAACAGCTGAGGCGTAGCTGTCGCCGGATCGGTGACGGTATAAGCGACGGTACTGAAGTAAGTCAGGTGTCCATTGATGTACGTGTCGTAGTCACGCGACCAAGCGCTGTAATCGCTTGCGATGGGCAGCAGCAGGGGCGACGGCGTTTGATCGATCGGCTGACCGAAACCGAAGCTGCTCGATAGCCAGTTGTTGTAGCTGTTGACATAGTCCACATAGTCAGTGAAGGCAGCCGGCTGCGGGGCGATCAGATGCGTCGGGTTGTACGTCAGGAAGCCGGTCCCGCTATTCATCGACACGAAGGTACCGGACCACATGAAGTTGTTCGCATCACCGAACTCGTTCACGTACTTCTGGTAGTTCACGTAGTACTGGTCGGTCTGCTTGACGGCCGGTGCCATCAGCGGCTCGTAATACGGGTCCTTACTGATATCGGCCACGCCGCCACCCGGCGTCATGCCACTGGCCGCATCACCGTTGGCCAGGTTGATCGTACCGTTCCAGGCGTTGTTGGCATCGAGGTAAGCCTGGGAATTCTGATACGCCACGAGCGCCGCCGTGTACAGGGGATTTGTGGGGGTGGTTGGCTTAGGCGATAGCTTGGGCGAGAACGGCGCGTAGAACAGCTGAGGCGTAGCTGTCGCTGGATCGGTGACGGTGTAAGCGACGGTGCTGAAGTAAGTCAGGTGTCCGTTGATGTATGTGTCGTAATCGCGCGACCAAGCGCTGTAATCGCTCGCGATCGGGAGCAACAGGGGGGACGGGGTTTGATCGATCGGCTGACCGAAACCGAAGCTGCTCGATAGCCAGTTGTTGTAGCTGTTGACATAGTCCACATAGTCAGTGAAGGCAGCCGGCTGCGGGGCGATCAGATGCGTCGGGTTGTACGTCAGGAAGCCGGTCCCGCTATTCATCGACACGAAGGTACCGGACCACATGAAGTTGTTCGCATCACCGAACTCGTTCACGTACTTCTGGTAGTTCACGTAGTAATCGTCCACCTGCCCCTTGGCCGGTGCTGTCAGCGGCTCGTAATACGGATCCTTACTGATATCGGCCACGCCGCCACCCGGCGTCATGCCGCTGGCCGCATCACCGTTGGCCAGGTTGATCGTACCGTTCCAGGCGTTATTGGCGTCGAGGTAGGCCTGTGAATTCAGATACCCTGCCAGCGCTGCGTCATAGGCCGGGTCATCGGGTGCACCGCCGTCGTCCTTGGGTGGATCGTTGAGAACAGCGCCATCATTCGATTGGTAGAAGCCGTCAGTGATGCTGGCCTTGATATCCAGGTTCCCTGCCGCGCGCACCGTAAGGATCGGCGCTTCGCCGTTGTAGCGATAGACGAGTTGCGGATTGCCGTCGGTACCGGTGACGCCGGCTCCAAGATTCCAGTTGGTGAGTACCTTGATGTCCCCACCGTTAACCCGATCGACCGGATTGCGCAATTCGATGCCGGGACGCACATTGATGTTCGCGATGCCAGCAAATCGGTCACCGAAGGTAAAGCCAGGCTGCTCCACGAAGCCCATCAGCGTCCCGGGCCCGTTCGCGGGATCGCCGCCGAGGTAGCCGTAGAAACCCGCGTGATCGGTGTTGATCGCATCGGGCGTGAAGTAGTCGTTTTTCAGGTAATCCGCCTGCTGGTCGGCATCGGTCGGCGGCTGCAGGAAGTTACCCTTGCCGTCGGTCCACGTGCCCGGCACCATCGTCACGCCGTCCTTGGCGAACCAGCCAGCCGGATCGATGACACCGTCGAAGTGCTTCGCAATGTCGACGTAGCTGTCCTTCGTGCTCCATACCGCATAAGGCTCGATGGTGACGTCACGCGCACCCTTGATCGACGCCGGATTGTCGATCGTGACCGGCACGTCGTGATCCGCGAGCAGTGGTGCGCGGATGCTGAGCTTGCCACTAGCGAAGGCTGTATCGGCACCACCCGAAACGTTGATCTGCGCACCAGCACCGACATGCACGTAGCCGGCATCCGCACGCTGGACCACCTCGTAGCCGTACGTCCCGTCGATGCTGCCATCGCTCGCGCCCGTGGTCCCCAGCACCACGTCGCCGCCGCGTTGCTCCGGCGTGGTTACGTGGGCATCCAGCGTGCCGTCGATGTCCACGCCCTGGCGTCCCCACACCTCGATGTGGCTACCTGCAGGCGAACTGGCGTCGACGGTACCGTCGACGCGTGCCTTGCCACCGTTGGCGTACAAGTAAACCTTCTGTGATGTCAGCGTATTGCCGGCGGACAGCGCCAGATCGCCCTGCCCGCTGGTGATATCCACGAGGCCCGTCGAGCCGCTGGCGGCAACGAGGCCGGCCAGGGCATCGAGGTTGAGGGCGCCACCCGTGCCGATGGTGAAGTAGCCGCCACGATAGCCTTGTGCCGCATGGCCGTCGTAGCTGCCGCCGAGCAGCAAGGCACCGCCCGCGACGGCCTTGAACGAGCCGGCATCGCCGGCTTCCACCGCGCCGCCGTAGCGCATGGACGCGCCACCGTCGATGGCGATGTCCCCGGTGGCGCTCAACGCCAGGCTACCGCCCGGCGCGTAAGCCGCCGTGTCGAAGAACTGTCGGGTCACGCCGGCTACGTCGAGCGTCGTGCCGCCGGCCACGTGGACGCCACCCTGGGTAGCGTCGAGGGTCAAGCCGCCCGCCGCTGCCGTAAGATTCATGCCGTCGTCGATGCTGGCCGCACGCAGGGTGAGCGAACCACCCAGGCCATCGCGTAAGAGCGCCGTGCCCTGGGTGCCATGCAAGGCCATCGCGCCCGTGGTGAGCAGCGTGGTGGATGCCCCGCCGTCGGCAACGAGCACCGGCGCCGAAAGATCCACCGAGGCCGCGCCGAAGTCCATGCCGCCCGATCCGGCGGCGACAAACCCAGACGTCGCCGAACCGTCGAAAGCACCAAAACCGCGCAGCGTCGCCGTGCCCTGGCCAAAGTCGATCTCACCGCCGTCGACCCGAAGTGTGCCACCGCCTGCCAGCGCATTGCCCGCTGCCGCACCGAGCAGGTTGGCGAAGGTGATCGTGCCCGCGTGCAGGCCGACATCGTTGCCGTCACCCGTTAGCGCACCCGCACTGAGGACGAGGCTGTTATCGACCGAGATGTCCTGCGCACCGAGAAAGTCGATGCTGCCGCGGCTGCGCAGCGTGACCGAGTCGGAGCTGCGCCACTGCGCCAGCGTCGCGCCACCAATGGCGAGACCATCGTCGGGAGCCGCAGCGCCCGCGCCCACGAAGGCGATGCGATTGGCCGTGGCATCGATGTTCTTGCCGGCCAGCAGCGCGTCGTCGTCCACATGCACGCGGCCGGTAGCGTCCAGAGACAGGGCGTTGCCGCCATCGACCGTCGCACCGGCACCGATCGTCAGCATGCCGTCCGGCGAACCGGCAGCCAGGCCCAGGCGCGAGACGGGTGCCGCGCCATTCTGCGAGACGCGCAGCAGCGCGCCGTTACCATCCACCGCAGATACCGGCTTGCCACTGGCAGCGGTGCCAGCATCACGACCGAACACCAGCGGCTGGCTTGCCACCGGGTTGCCGTCACCCCGCGCGGCGAGAACGCTGCCGTCCTCAAGCGTGATGCCGTCGCCGCCAGCGCCGGTCACAAGCAAAACCTCCTGTCCGGTCAGCGGGTGCGCGGCATCGTTCGACAGCAAGACCGAGTCGGCAGTCACATCGACGTGGTCGCCGTCGGTATCGCTGCGTCGCGTGCCGCCGAGAAGAAGACTACCCGCGCCAAGCGCGGTAAGCCCGTCCGCCGAAATGCCCAGGTAGCTGTCGCGTGTGGTCTCGCCGGCACCGAGTACCTGTATAGCCTGGCCTGCGATGTCGACCTGCGATGTGCGGCCGCCCTCACCCGGGGTGGCATCCAGCGTCGCGCCCAGGTCGAGCTGATGCCCCGCGCCGATTTGCAGGCGACCCGCATCGGCGGGCAGCGGCGGAGCCACCTGCCCTTTCTTCGTCGCAGCTGCGTTGAAGAAGGTATCGGCATCGGTGAGGCGGTATTGAGAGTACTGCTGCCAGACGGGCGCAGACTGCACCACGAAAGTCGTCGTGCGCGCGTCATGCGCGCCTGTGAGCGCGTCGCCATAGTAACCGCCCACCGCGTACCCACCGTCCGCGAATACCGCGGCGCGGCCGACAACAGCATCCCGCGAGGTCGTGTCCTGGTAGATGCGCATCGCGCCAGGCAAGGTCGCGTACTGCGCGGGCAGCAAGGTGTAGTAACCGGCGGCCAGGCCAGGGACGCCGGAAAGGTAGACCTGACGACCCACATCGGGCTGTGCGACACCGTTGGCGTTCATGGCGATGTCGGTCGCCCCCAACGCGCCTTGGTATCCCGGCAGGATGGCGTAAGCGGTGGCGCCGTTCGGCGCCGTGGCAAGAAGGTCCCGCGTGCCACCGGTGCCGGGCACGAACTCCGAGGCCTGCAGGTGACCACCACCATCGAGATCGATCGTCGCGCCCGCATCGAGCGCCACGGCATCGCCGCGCACTTCGATCTGCTTGGAAGGCGGTGCGGTGACGACGGGCGCGCCGGCCCCGGGCCTCACGGCGTAGCGCCAATCCACACCATCTATGGTGTTGCCGAAAGGCACGGTAAGCCCGTCGAGCGAAACCGAGGTGACGCTGCCCGGCGCGAGATGGACGCTCTTCGTATTCACCAGCGCCGGCAGGCCCGCAGCGAGACCGAAGTCGGCCGCGTCGGAGACCGGATCCGTCGTGCCCAGCACGATCGAGCCCGAGGGCACGCGGATCGTGCCTTGTTGTTCAATGTGGTCGGCGCTGACCAGGAGGCTGCCACCGGCAGACAACGGCGTAGTCGACGCGTTACCCGACGAAAGGAAGGTGACGTTCGTTTCCCGTACGTTGCCGGTCGCATCGGCCAGACCCGACGCATTCGCATCGATGGCGAAGCGGTAGTCACTGCTGGGATACACCTGCCCCGCCGAAAACACGAGGTCACCGGTGGAAAACAGCATGCCAGGCAGCACCTGGGAGACTGGCGTCGCCGCTAGCGCCGGGTAGGTGAAGCGCAGATCGTCGTTGGCATTGAAACTTGCGTGTTGCCAACCCTGCAGGTTGATCATGCCACCCATGTCGATGGTGGCCGCGCTGACGTCGAGAATGCCATCGCCGGCCACAGCCAACGGCGCGGACGACTTCCCCGTGATATGCACGTAGGGCGCGGTGATGCTGACGTGACCCGTGCCCTGCAGGTATCCCGTCGGGACGTCGACACGGGTCGCTGTCGTCGGTAGCGACTCGAAGCCGGCAGCGTTAATGATGACCTGACGAGCAAGGTCAAGGTTCACGTCACCGGCGAAGGCGATCGGAAGTATCTGTTGGACGTTTGCGCCCAGATCAGCGTCCGGCCCGAACTGCAGGGTGCTGATGCCCGAGCCATTGAGAACGTCAGCAGCAAAGTCGAGTGTGCCGTCCGCGCCGACGGCACTCCCATCATTGGTTCCGACGAAGCCCGGCTTGCCGCTCTGCGACTGGCGCACGAGGATGCCCTTGGCCCTTACTTTGGCGGTCGCATCGTCACTATCGAGCGCCGTCACCTGCAACGAGCCACCCTCTGCCGACGGTGCGCCGCCGTGGGCGTCCAGCGTCGCACCGATATACAACCCCGCCGAAGCGCCGAACACGATGCTTCCCGCATCACTCCAGACGGCCGTCGGCTCCACATCCTCCGTCGCCCCGTTAAGGCGGCGCGAAGCAATGGGAAGGTCGAAGGTATCCGACGCGCCCGAGACATCGATCCGGGCCCCGTCATCGGCGACCACGAAAGATTCGTTGTAGCCGTTCAATGCTACCGAGCCACCGGCCAGTACCTCGCCCACACGCGGCACGACCCGCCCTGTTGGTCCGTTCGCAGGCGCGGCATGGTTATCTACGACTGAAACACCGCTGGCGTCAAGAATGGCATCACCGCCTACGCGTATGCGCGACGTCAGTCCTGTGTCAGCCGAGGGCTGCCGGGTCTCAAGGTTGATGGCACCGCCGTGCGCCGTCAAACCGCCATCAACATCCACATTTGCCCACGCAGAGATGCCGATCAGGCCTCCCGCATCGACATCGATAACGGCGTCTTTGCCGACAGTGACCGTTCCGGACACGCCCGACACGAGCCGAGCGCCGCCTTCCGGATGCCCTGCAACCACCAGCCAGTTCAGGTAATCACCCGCCCTCAGCGTGATGCCGGGAGTCTGGTCTGTCGACGTTCCGCGCAAAGCCCAACGCTGCCAGTCGTCAAGAAAGCCAACGCCCGTCACCGCAGGCGTCGCGTATAGGTCAGCCCCGGTGGGTAGGTTGCGCAGCGCATCGATGTCGCCCAGCAGATTGGCAGCGCGCACCACCACGTGCGCACCGTCTGCGACCGTGGCGTCGGTGACCGCGTCGAGGTTGTAGCGGCTGAAGCCCTGCCCCGTGAAGAAATCGGGCGATAGCCACAAACCATTCGCCAGCGCCATGTCCGAAGGATCGCCACCCACCTGGATTTGCGACGCCCGCAGCGAAAGCGCGCCGCCTCCCGAGAAGCCCCAGCCACGAAGCATACCGGCCAGTTCGATATGGCCGTGATCGAACGACGTCGGTGGCGGCAGGCCAATCCATCCACCCGATGTATCGGTTACGTAGGTTTGCAACGAGATATTGCCGCCACGCCCGGAAGGAACGCCATCGACCATGCTGACGTCGCCATAGGTGTCCACGTAACCGCCGCCGGAGACGTCGACGACACTATCCTTGGCCAGCACGATCGAGCCGGTACCGTCGTTGATAATTCCCGGACTCGCGAATGCCTGGTACGTCGAGAGCGTCACATTCCCGCCGTTGATCCACCGGTCTCCCTGCACGTGCGAAGCGTCCAGGTCGCTGTCGTTCACCCACTGTCCACCCGCGCTGAGCAACCCGCCGCTGTGAAGCGTGATGTCCGCGTTCTGGAACGGTGACGTGGAGGATTGCCCCGCTGCCACGGACTGGTTGGTCGTCGTGATCGCGATGTTGCCTGCGGGAGCCTCGATGCTGCCGTAGATGTCTACGCGCGCCCCGGAGATCGATACACTTCCGCCTGGCTGTACGACGAGGTGAGTGCCAGCGGTCTCCTCGACCGGGGTTATTACAGACAGGTCGAGCGTACTAAAGCCGCCTTTGCCCAGCTTATCGGCACTGATTACCATCCAGGCCGCGTCGAGACCGGCGGCCACGTCCACGTCACTCCACTGCGTGTCGCGATCGAAATCCGGCAAGAACGATTCGAGCGTGCGAGAGGTTTGTTGCAAACGAACACCACGATTGGGTGAGCCACCGGCAGAGCTTGTCGCCATATCGAAGGCGAAGGTTCCGCCATCGGGTTGCGTGCCGTCTCCCGTCTGCCGCGTGCCCGGCGTCGCTTCGGCCGAGATATCACCGTCGAGCGCGAGGCCGGTATTTGCGTGCACTGTCAGCGTGCCGGCGTCTGCACCCTTGACGAAGCCTTCCTCATAGCGTCGCGCCCCACCCATGAGCGGCGAGTTATAGGTTTGGCTGACGCCCCAGCGCGCATGCGTGCTGGTGTATTGCCCAGCAAAGCCGACATAGTCCACATTCGGGTCAGCGGACGTGATGTTATAGATGCGCCCGTCAGCCCCGAGGAGATTCGGCGTGGTGATCCAGCCTGACTGGTAGGCCAGGTACCCGCCATCCAGCGCGATCCGCGAACCGGTCCGCGCGATGACGTCGTTGCCATCCAGCGTGATCGACCCGCCGCGCGTCAGCATCTGGTCGATATCGCGCGGCATGTTCTGCACGTATCCCGCCGCATTGAGGATGGGGCTGCCGATCCAGTCCAGGCCATCGGCGCGCGTACCCGACACCGTGCTATCAAGCAGGATGTTTTTCTGCGTGTAAAGGAAGCTGTTGCGCAGCAACGGCGAATCGGCAAGTTCGTTCTGGCCGACTCGCGGGATGCTGACAAGCAGTGCCGACATGGGCAGTTCAACATCGGCGAGGCCCGATACATCGATCGTGGCTCCGCTGTCGATGTATACCCGCCCGTCGTTCGGCTGAGCCGTATTTCCGCCTGTAGCGATGGCCTGCAGCGAAACATTGCCTCCGGGCGCTTCGATCAGCGATCCACTGTCGAGCGTGACTCTCGAACCGGACACCGTGATGCTTCCCGGCACGAATATCTTGTCGGCGTCAGCCGTGGACGTGGTGGTAGCGCCGTCCTTTTCTGGTAGTACCGCGGTCACCGAGCCCGTGCCGAACTCGACCGGACCCTTGCGCCCGGGCATCACTCCCTGCAGCGTTATGCTACCCGGACGTGAAATGCTAGTCGAAGTCACGACCACGCCGTTCTGGGCGATACTCGGTCCGACCATCGTGACGGAACCGCGGCGGGCCTGGACAAGGCCGCTGTTGTCGATGCCTGACACGGAGGTATCGAGAGGCTTGCCGAAGTTATTGACGATCAGGCTGAGGTCGCCCGTCGAACTATTGCTGTCGATTTCTGGGCCCGACGCCAGGACAACTTGACCATCGTCTGCAACGATAGCGCCATGGTTGGAAATCTTCGGCGCCGCCACGAGAACAAAGCCGTCGCTACTGGCGTTGACGGAAGCACCCTTCTCCACGACGACGCCCACACCGGTCGCCGTGGAAGTATCGGCCAGAAACACGGGGCGATCGATGAAAGCCCCATCAGAGATACCCGAACTAAGAAACGTATCGTTACTCGTCTTCAGATCCTTCGAGAACAGATACATCGAACTCGCCACCAGCGAGTGCGTGTTCACCTGCGCACCCTGCCCGAAGATCACGCCATTGCGATTGAGCAGATAAACCGTACCCTCGGCCTTCATGCTGCCGAGGATCTGGCTCGGATTCGCCGACGGATCGTTGACCCGATTCAGCGCGATCCAGTCGTTGCCGCCGCCGCTGAGATTGCCACCACTCTGGTTAAAGTAGAGGGTAGTGTCGCGACCGACGTTGAAGCTGTCCCACGTCAGGATGGCCTTCTTTGCGGTCTGCCTCACTTCCACCGTGTGCTTGCCCGCGGCCACGGTATCGGTGGGCTTCAGGGCGTTCTGCCACAGCGTAGGATCGGTGGCGATGCCGGAGGCCGGCTTCAGGCCGCCGTCGGCCAGACCGTTGGGTACGTTCGACACCAGCTGCGCCGCGGCGGCCTGTGCGTCCTTCTGCGCCTGCATCTGCGCGGCGAGTGCCGAGGCCGCGGTGTTGAGGTTCTGGATCGACTGCTGCACCCGCTGCTGTAGCAGCGCGCTGCCCGGCGAGAAACTGACGTTGTTGCCATTGTTGGCGGCAGCGGACGGTGCCGATGGCGGCGTGGCCCCCGGCTGCTTCGTCGCGAACCAGGCCGGGCTGAAGGCCGGCGGCGTGGTCGCCGCATGAGCGACACCGCCACCGAACAGTGCCATGGCGATGAACTGGCACATGGCGTTGCGGCGGAAGGTCGGACGCGGCTTGGGCGGCGCCGGGCGGCGGGAATCGGCAGCAGTGCGGGTACGTACGATCATGACAGACCTCGGAGAACGTTATGGGCAGCGATCACGGTGCGTTCCCGCCCGCGAAATCACCGGTCATCGATGCCACTTCATCATTGAGTTCGGGTAGTGCGGCGAGCTCCCTGAGCTCGTCGTCGCAGAGTTCGCGCAGCACCTCGCGGATCGCCAGGCGGCGTCCGTCGTGCAGCCACGCATTGAGCACGCTGGCGATCGCACGGATCGTCGGCAGCGTCGCTTCTTCCTGGTGCGCCTTGCGGTGTTTCAGCCGGTCGTCGACCGCGTAACGTACGCGGCCGCCGAGAAAGGCCGACGATTCGCCGAGCAGTTGTTCCAGCGTCTCGCGTGAACAGCGGTCGATCAGAATCTCGGCCGCCTTGTTCTGCCGGGCCGCATAAAGCTGGCGAAGCATCTCGGCCAGAGCGTGCAGGCAGTTCATGCCGCCCACCCGTGCATCCACTTCGGCACGCGATCGCGACGCGCGCGGCCGCTGGGCGCGATATTCAGGCAAGCAGATCGAATCATGGTCGGGATACACGGACTGCCTCGCTGACCTGATGCATAAAAGAGAGACGTCCCTGTCCGTTGCGATGTCCTATGCATTCCTTTGCGCCCCACCGCCGGGCTGACGGGTCCTGTTTCATTTCGTAGTTGACGCCTGGCCGACGCGAGGATCGAAGCGTTGTTCATAGAGCTTGTCGCCGAACGACTGCGCCGCGTTTTCCAGCTTCACCCGTGACTTCGCCGCGAACGGCTGGCGCGAGCTGACGATGTCCGCCGTGTCGATGTTTTCGTAGGCGGCGATCACTTCCTGCCCCACCCGGTACATTTGCACGTTGCGCGCGGTGCAGGCGTCTACCTGGGAGTGCGAGAGATCGAGCTCCTTGGCCAGGCGTGCACGCTCGGCTTCCGCAGTGCGCAAGGCAAGCGCCTGCGCATCGGCATCGGACTTGCCACGCTGCAGGCTGGCTTCGGCTGCCTCGCGACGCTGGCGTTCGGCCACCAGTTCACGCGTGGTTTCCGGCGACACCGTCGGCGCCGCCTTGGTCGCGTGCGCGGCCTCGGCTTCCTGCTTTGCCGCGTCGCGTTCCTTTTCCAGCGCAGCCTTTTCGGCGGCCCAGGTGGACTGCTGGGCCTGGAGCTCCTGCAACTGCGAGCGCGTTTCGCGTAGCTGGTCGCGCATGCGGCTTTCCAGGCTGGCGGTTTGCGCCTGTACCGCCGGGAAAACGGCGAGCAGGATCAGCGCGATGAGGGTGCGTTTCATATCGCCTCCTTAGAACCGGGCATTCATGTCGAGCTGGAACACGTCGATCGAGAGCGGCGGGCCGAACACTTCCTTGGCGTTGAAGTAGCGAAGGCTGAGCCACGCGTTCTTCGAGACACCGTAGCTACCCGTGAGGATGAACCCCTTGGCATTCGTTCCCCCGAGGTGGAAGTCGGCATCGGCGAGGCCATCCAACGTGGCGTCGGGCTGCAGGTACTTGTAGGCCAGGCTCACGTTCCAGTCCCTGGAGGCGTGCGGAATCACGTCACCGAGGGTGGCGCGCAGCATCCAGCCCACCGGGCCGCTCTTGTACGTGTTCTCGCTGAAGTCACCCGCACCGAAGTTGTTGACCAGACGGTTCAGGCCGACATTCGGACCGAACGCGTCAGCGCGGTGGTAGGCCATGTTGCGGATGTAGTCGGCTTCGATGCGTAGTGGTGTATCGGCCACCTTGGTGTCGAGTTGCGCGTTGGCGTCGGCCACGTGGTAGTCATAGACCAGTCCCACGAACTGCGGCTGCGCGTAGCTGGTCGGCGAGTTCGGGTCCGGCACGATGTCGCGGATCAGGAACAGCGAGTTACCCTTCTGCATGAAGGCCGAGCGACTCGAGTCGGTATCGCAGGCAGCGACACCGAGATAGATCGAGCACGGCGAGGACAGCTGGCCCCGCATGTGATCGAACCGGTAATAGGCCAGCGCGGCCTTCAGCTGTGTATCTTCGTTGAATTTCCAGCTGGCACCGAGCTGAGCGCCGGTCATCCACTTGTCGCGGCTGGGACTCTTCACACCCTGCTGCGACGGGAAGTCATCGGCCTGATATTCGATCGGGAACATGCCGACGTTGGCAAAGGCAGCAAGCTCGTCCGACATCGGCACGTTGAACTTGCCGACGATGCCGTCGAAGTTCAGGTCGTTCGAGTAGACCAGGTCCGTGCTCATGAAAGGGTTAGGCATGCGACCGCCGACAACCTGTGCCCAGTCCGTCGGCTTCCATGCCAGCCAGGCCTGGTCGAGCCAGATATTCTTCTTCGACAGTCCGCCACCCAGGGTCCCTGTAGTGGACACAGGGTTGTTGTCGTCGCCCGAAGCGATGCGAATTCCGCCTGTAACCCCCTCACCCAGGTCCAGGTTTACGCCCAGACGCGCGCGAATGCGCAGCGAATTGGTACGGTTTTCAAGCGTATTGAGCAGCGGCGGCGGGTTCGCGCCGTTGAGGTCGTATGGACCGGTGCGGTTGAGCTGCGCGAAGTTCACGACCGGGGAGGCATTACCCTTGTCGTAGTAGTGGAATTCGTCACGCACGCGCATGTCGCCCGCCCAGCTGATCCGGTCTAGCCACTCGGGCAGCTTGCCCGGCTCGGCCCAATGCTCGGTCTTGGCCTGCGCAACCACTTCCTGGCGCAGCTCGTCCTTGATCTGGTTGCGCACCACTTCGGGTACGTAGGTAACGCGCACCTGGCCCGGCGTGGCAGGCGCGGCGTTAGCGGTGCCGGCGAGCTTCTGTGCCTGCGCGGCTTCGGCATTGGCCTGGGCGATGAGGCCGTCGGCGTCCGACTGGGTGAGCACACCGCGCTTCACCAGCAGGCGCACGAGGTTGATCGTGGCGTTATCCGACGCGGCACTCTGCGCCTGGGCGGCGCCCGCGCAGAGCGACAGCCCGATGGCAAGGGCCAGCATGGCTCGCGCGGGTCGATGGCGGGCCTTTCCGATGGTCATGCGAACTCTCCGGGGTTCCAAAGCGTGTGTTTCGTAGGGGTTTGTTCAATGCGCGTCATACGGGGCGCTTCCCGCGGATGGACACGCGCACGGGAAAGTGCAGCGAGGCCGGCGGCGCCACGTCGATGCGCGGCATCGCACGCAAGGCGTCGAGCAAAGCTTCATCGGTCTTGGCGTTGCCGCTGCCACCGATGAGTTCGGCACGGGCGAGCTTGCCGTCGGCGTCCAGCCAGACATCCGCGCGCACCTCGAAGGCCAGACGGTTGACGCGGTCGTCGCGCTGCACGGCCTGCTGGATCGCGTAGCCGAGGTACTGGCCGTAACTGCCGGTACCCGTGCCGGTACCGCCACCGGAACCGACCATGCCGCCGCCGTCACCGGCACCGATGTTGAAGTTGTCGCTACCGGCCTGGGCGTCGCCGTTGATCGTGACGTTCTTCGCCACGTCGTTGCTCGGCTTCGGCGCATCGACCGGTTTCTGCGGGATGTCCTGCGGCTTGTCGATCGGTTTGATGTCTTCCTCGACCTTCTTCGGCTCCGGCGGCTTTTCCTTCGGCGGCGGAGGCGGCGGGGGCAACGGCGTAATGGTGGCGATGCGCGGCGCCTCGCGACGCACGCCCACACTGCTGCCGGCGAAGTGCCAGATCAGCACGCCGAGCAGTACGAGCGCGACGACACCGACCGCGGGACCGAGCCAGCGTTTGGGTGTTCGGCGACGGGAAGTGGGCAAGGTCACGCGCTCATCCCTTCGGCGACTTGCCGGTGACCAGGCCGACCTGCGGCAGGTCCACGCGACGCAGCAGGTCAAGGATGTCCATCACCTTCTGGTACTGGACCGTAGAATCGCCTTTCACCACCACCGGGAAATCCGGGTTGAGCGCCTTCAGTGAGCGAAGACGTTCTTCTAGTTCGCCAATCGTGACCGGATAGGCGTCGAGGAAGATCTGTCCCGATTCCGAGATCGTGATCGCCTTGGTCTGCGGCTTGGCCATGCTCACCGCGGCACTGGCCTTGGGCAGGTTCACCTTGATGCCCTGCACCGACGCGGTGGTCATGATGATGAAGATCACGAGCAACACGTACGCCAGGTCGAGCATCGGCGTGATGTTGATGTCGTCGTACGGTTTGTCTTCGTCTTGCGCGCGCATGATCCGTTCCTCAGGCCGCGACGGCCGACGGGTGGGTGGCGCGCTGCTGTTCCGCCAGGCGAGTCACGAACTCGTCGACGAACACCTGCATGTTCGCGGTGACGTTTTTGTTGCGGATCAGCAGGTAGTTGTAGCCAAACAGCGCGGGGATCGCGACGAACAGACCGGCCACGGTAGCCAGCAGCGCAGCGGCGATACCGGGAGCGATGGCGTTGACGTTCACATCGCCCGCCGCGGCGATCGCGGCGAAGGTGATCATGACGCCGACCACGGTACCGAGCAGGCCCAGGAAGGGGCCACCCGAGATGGCAATGGTCAGCAGCACCATCGACTTCGACAGCTTCTGGTTCTCGCGCACGAGCACCGAATCCATGGTGGCGCGGATCGCTTCGATCGACTCCGCGGCGATATGGTCATGACCTTCCGCATCGCGGCGGTTCCAGACTTCGCCGGCACCTACCTTGTAGAGACGGTACAGCGAAGCATCTTCCAGGCGTGCGGCCGTCGGATCGCGCGAGAGCGCGAGGATGTTGCGACCTTGCTGGCGAAACGCGTCGAGAAAGTCCTCGTTGGCGTTGGTCACACGGTTGACGTACGACGCGCGCTGCCACATCACCACCCAGGACAGGACGGCCATGACCAGCAGGACACCGATGATGGCCCACGCATCCGCGGTCACGGACTTGACGATGATGCCGAAGTAACCGAAGCCCACGCCCGACTGCTTCTCGTCGGCGCCGTAGTTCAGCAACTTCGATTCCGCGCCCTGGGTCTGCGCGTCCACCGCGATCAGCGTGGCCGGACGGGCAATGCGCGACAGGCGCACTTCGTCCATGAGGCCGGTGAACGGCACGAAGGTTTCGGTCTGGCCGGCGATGTCACCACCAAGCGTGGCCTGGCTGGTCATCGCCGGCAGCTTCGCGGCGAGCTTGGCGTAGGGCTTGCCATCGACATAGAGCTCGATGTCGTCGCCCGCGGCGGTCACAGCAAGGTGCGTCCAGGCGCCGGCCTTGATCGGCTCGCCGGCGGCGCTCGTGGCATCGCCGGTCTGCACGAAGGGCACGCCATGATCGAGGCCGATCAGCAGCTTCTGCTCACCCTGGCGGCGGGCATAGACCAGCGCGCGGCCGTCGGCCACGGCGTCCAGCTTGATCCAGGTGCTGAAGGTGAAGGTGCCGCCTTCGGCGACGTTCATCGACACGCTACCCGGTAGCGTGACGACCTTGGAGCCATCGAAGCGGGCCGACTTGCCGATGACACCGTCGACGCTGGCGATGTCGTTACCGACGGCGTTGTTGCCGTAGGCGGTGGCATCGTGCGGCGGCGTACCGGCGGGCTCTTCGAAGTGGTAAACGGCGGCGTAGTCGGCATCGAACACCGCGCCGGCCTTCTCGCCACCCTGCGCCTTGGTGTTGCCGTAGTACATCCACACCTGCTGCTGCGCGTCGGCGGCGACCTGCGGCACGTCGACCCAGATCAGAGCCACGCCGAGCACCGGATCGAAGCTCTCGATCTGGAAGTTCAGCGGCGTCTTGTCGTCAGCGGCGACGAAGCGGATATCCGCACCGGACTCCGACACGCCGTCGAAGGTGAAGTTGCCCGAGTGCAGGCGAACCAGCAGGGGCGTGCGGCCGACCGCCGTGGTGACATTGCCACCCTTGGCCGTCGTGTCGATGGTGATCGCCTTGCGGAAGGAGAAGTCCTGGTTCCACCACGAGGTGTCGGCGTGCGCTGCCGGCACCCAGCCGAGGATCAGCAAGCAGGTCAGTAACAAGATTCGAGTCACGGTGATACCCCTGGAGTCTATGGTCCGACCTGCCGGTCAGAGATCCGCTTTGAGTGAGAAATGAATGCGAGTGTCGTGCGCACGCGTGGCCTGCCCGTTGTTGAACGGATAGGCCACTTCGAACGCACCGGTGGCAATGTTGAAGATCTGGAAACGGGTACCGACGCCCACACTGGAGAGGTCGTAACTGTTCACGCGCGTGCTGCCCGCGTCCGGATTATTGGGATCGATCAGCTGGGGCAAGGCGTTCATCAGCGCCAGGAGCGCGGCGTCGGCGAAGGCATGGAAGCGCCAGTCGTTCACCCAACCACCGATGTGCTGGGCGATGGACGGCGTGCGGAATTCGATCGAGCCGATCACGCCATGATCGGCGGTCTCTTCGGCTTCGAGGTAACCGCGCACGGTGCTGTCGCCGCCGGCCGCGTACTGCTCGCTGGAGACCAGCGACGAGGTTGAAAGCTGCAGACCTAGACGCCCGGCCAGACTGAAACCGCTATCGAATAGCAGCGTGTGGCCGCCGTCGAACTTGATGTAGAAGAAGTTCTGCTTCGCCTTGTAGCGCTGGTTGTCGAAGGCGGCCGAATTGCTGGCACCCGCGCGGAAGCCGAACGTGCCGCTGATGCCGATACTGCTCGACGAATGCTCGCCGATGGTCTGGCCCTGGTAGCTGGCGACCAGCGGGATATAGGTGATCGGCGCCTTCGAGGTATCGCCACCGAGGCTGATGTTCTGGTCGAAATGCTTACGCGTGACACCGAGTGACAGCGACTGCGAGTACTCGCCATGGCTCGGCAGGCTGCGCACGAAGGTAAAACCGAAGGCATTGCCCTTGCCCAGAACCGTGGTACCACCGACAGCGTTGGCATTGCTGTTGGACTTGTACGCGGAGGTGAGTACGCTCCAGCCGGCGTCCAGCGGAATGAGGTACGAACCGGCCCAGACTTCGGCCGCGCTCTTGTCCTGCGGGGCGACGATATAGGTGAGCGACGCCGACTGCCCCTTCTGGAACAGGTTGTCGTAACGCACGCTGGCCACGGTGCGCAGTTCCGGCGTGTTGACGCTGTGGTCGTTGTTCACCTCGAGGCTGGCATGCAGCGGCGAGCTATCGGTGACCTTGAGCGTCACGTCCATCGTCTGCGGGAGCTTGCCCTGCGCCAGTACCGGCACCACCTGGGCGCCACCGCGCTTGTTCACGTCGGTGAGCTGCTGTTGGGCGGCGGCAAAGTTCGGCACCTCGCCTTCGCGAAGTGCCGGCACCGCATCGCGAATGTCCTTCGGCGAGCGATAGGTCGCGCCTTCCACGCGCACCCGGCCCACCGTGTTCTCGGTAACCTGGAAGCGGATGATCCCGCCCTTCACCTGCTGAGGCGGCAGATCCACCACCACGGACTGGTAGCCGTGCGCCTGGTAAAGCTTCTGCAGCGCATCCCGCGCCGCGCTCACGTCGTTCATGGACTTGCCGGGGCCGAGGAACGGATAGACAGCCGTTTCGATATCCAGCGGTTGCAGTGTCGTGTTGCCGTCGACGACGTACTCGTTCACGTCGAACGCGGTCGGCGCGTCCTGCGCCATGGTGGCACCTGTCAGCGACAGCGAGATCGCCAGCGCCAGCGCGTGTGCGCCTCGCACCCATACTGCTCGTGTAGCCACGCGAACCTTCCCCTGATGTTCCATCTGCCCTAAGGACGGGTGGGCGGTGGTGGCACTGAACCGTTGTCACGAAAAATTCATGGGGCGAACGATGCCGCCCCCGTGCGACAGTCAGCTCAACAACACCCATCCACCCGGGAGGTGGGTAGCGTGCGCGCCATAGGCGTCTTCGATCAGCGTGGCCACGTCGGCCATCTGGTCCAGGGTGAAGCGCGCATGCACGCGACGCTCGCCGAGCGCACGATCGGTTATGACGATGCGGCCGGGGCGGTAGCGATTGATGTCGGTGACGACGTCGGCAAGGGGCTGGTTGTCGTAGATCAGTACGCGATGCCTCCATGCAAGCGCGGTATCGGGGTTCACGGCAACAGCGGCGCCGAGGCCATCGGCGTCGAAGGCCAATTGCTGCGAGGGTTTGACCAGGGTCTTCGTCGCGGCGCGTGCCAGCACGGCCTGCCCTTCCAGGCAGGTGACCGTGGCGACGCCGTCCACGCAGCGTACGGCGAAGGACGCACCCGGGCCGGAGAGCACGCGCGCGTCTTCCAGTTCGACCACAAAGGGCGCGGCATGGGACGGATCGATACGCACCACGGCCTCGCCAGAACGCAGGCGGAAGCCGGTAACGGTGTTGCCTGAGGAACGCAGGCCGATGTCCGTGGCCGTGTTCATCTCCAGCGCGACACCTTGTGTCACGTCCACATGCTTCTGCTCACCGACAGCCGTGCGCAGCGTCGTGCCCGCACTACCTTGCCCGTCCAGGTCGAAGCCATAGCGGGCGACGACGAGAGCCGCTACGGAGGCCGTGATCGCGGTGCCGAGAAAGGCACGACGGCTCATGCGTATGGCATGTCTCGGCACAGGGCGCCCGCCGCGTGGAGCAGAGTCCTTGCGCCGCGCGATGGCAGGGCCAAGGTCAAGCCACATCTGCCGCGTGCGCGCAAAAGCCGCGGCATGCTGTTCGCTCGACAGGCACCAGCGACGAAACGCTTCGCCGTCCTCTCGCGTGGCCGTGCCCGAAGTGAGATGCACGAGCCACGCCTGGGCCTGGCGGTCGCTCTCGTGGGTGCTGGTCGTGTCCATACCGGTCAAGACGCATCTCCGGCACCGGGACCGAACCGCTGTACCGATTTTCTTCCCACTTTTGTGGCACAGGTCTCAAGTGCCTTCTTCAGTTCCTTGCCCACCATGCGCACGGAGATACCGTAACGGGCGGCAATTTCCAGCTGCGGCAGCTCGTCGATGCGAGCAGCGATAAGAATCTCGCGCTGGCGGCGAGTGAGCGTCTCCAGGGCCAGCCCGAGCGCCGCGATGTCCTGCTGCGACGACAGCACGGTGGGCGGATCCAGATGATCGTCGACGCCCTGAATCAGGTCGTCCACCTCCTCGCCCGTGAGCAACCGGCCCGAGGAACGGTGGTGATCCGCTGCCATGTTGAGCGCCATGCGGAACAGATAGCCGGTGGGATGCGTGGCGCGCTCGGCATCGGGATCGAGCCGTTCCACGCGTAGATAGGTTTCCTGCAGCACGTCGTCAACCAGATCGTCCGAACGCAGGCGACGACGCAGGCGACGACGGAAGTCTTCATAGTTGGCGAGGAACAGGCCGAGCATCGACGACTCCACGTCAGCTCTCCCACTCGCGCGAGCCGGTGCAGCGATAGGCCCCAGGGGCCGACGGCGTTAGCAGAACTGTCACAGGGCTGAAACGGGATGTCGACGCAGGTAAACGCACACCACGCAGCGCAGCGACCACGCGGGCATCGCGATGCGGGTCGTCCGAGGGTGCCAGGGCGGAGACCTCGGTGATCGCGCCGGCCGTATCGATCCACACCTGCATGGCAAGGCGGAAACTGCCCGGTCGCGTCGCTGCGTGTGCGCAGAGCGCCGCTTCGATGGCCACCTGGATCGCGGCGGCACCGCGCTCGTCGAGCGACGGGGCATCGTTATGCACATCCGCTGCGGAAGTCTCCGGGGTATCCGCGTCGGTCGACGGGTCGGCGGTGACGGTGAACGCGTTCATCGAGGCGAAATGGGCGCTAAGGCCCGTTCCCACGAGCAAAACACGCAACGCGTCGCGCGGGTCGACCACGCCATGTATACCGGGCGATGAGCGTCCCGCAACGAGCGAGTCATCGAAGAGGACGGCAATGCCCGTCGCTTCGCTGTAACCGCGAAGAGCGGTCGCGAGCGGCTGTGCGTCGATGTCGAAGCGCGTTGGCGCATGCGTTTCTTCCGACCCCTGTGATGCCTCCGCCGGGGTACGCGCCTGTGCCGCAATCTGCAGCGACGCAAGCAGGATGGTGCACGCGACCAGCGCGAAAACGCAGCGTGTCACGGTCATTCCTTCGCGCATGGGCGTACGGGACGGGGACTTGTCTCGTGGGAAGGCTAGGCGCGAAAAATGACACAACCGCGCTGTTTTCATGACAAACATGGTGACAGGGCCATGACAACAGCCACGCCACTTCCGCAGGGCCCGCCACGCATGGTATCCAACGCAGCGGAGACTCAGGGAAAGATGTATGCGTATTCGGCAGCTGGTGTTCGTACTCGCCGTAGTGGCAACGTCTGCCGCGTCTGCGCAGGAGACGAAGGGCGTCGTCACCCTGCCCGGCGTGCATGCTTCGGCCACGCCGGGGTGCGTCGATCATGATGATACGAGTTCGGCGACCTTGTCCTACGCGTGTCTCAACCACCTCGTCGCGACCGACGTAACGCCGGTACCGATGCCGGGCGATGCGGACATCACCAAACGCCCGTCGAATACCATCGGCCTCTACAACGCCAACAGCCTGAGCCACCGCATGGGCCCGAACCTCGGCATCTCGGTTCAGCCCTACCGCCCGAAGGTCGCCTACCCCACCCCGCTCGCAACTCCCCCCGCCAGGTAGGAGCCCCATGTGGGAGCCGCTTCAGCGGCGATGGGTGCTAGCGGCAAGCCGGCCCGCTGCCGCGGGATCGCCGATGAATCGGCTCCTACATAAGGCCCCGCGTACGTCAGGGGTGTAGCGGTACCGTCACGGTCGGTTCTGCAGCGCGCGGTTTCGCAGCTCCATCGCGATACGGCTGCAGCGATTCAAACTTCCGCTGGTACTCGTCGGTGATCTGCTTCGCATCTTCGCCGTTGGTGATGACACGCGGGGTGATCAGCACGATCAGCTCGGTGCGGTTGCGGCTGCGCGTGGTCGAGCCGAATAAGCGACCGAAGACAGGGATGCGGTTGAGACCCGGAATACCCGTATCGGTGATGCCTTCATCCTGCTTGATGAGACCGCCGAGCAGCACCGTTTGCCCGCTCTGCACGGCCACTTGCGTCGCCACTTCGCGCTGCTGGATCGGGAAGTTGCCCGTGGTCGTGTCTTTCTGGCCCGGCGCGCTTACCACCTGGTTGATGTTGAGATAAACCAAGCCACCCGGATTGACGCGGGGCCGCACGTTGAGGATCACGCCGGTGTCCTTGTACTCCACCTGACCGATCGTGTTGTCCGTGTTCGCACCGGTGTTCACGAAGGTCTGTGTGATCGGAATCTGGTCGCCGACCTGGATGTGCGCCTTCTGGTTGTTCAACACCACGAGCGACGGCGCGGAAAGCGTCTTGGTGTTGCCGCTGGTCTCCATCGCCTTCAGGGCGACGGACAGGTTGTTGTTGACGAAGGAGTAGAAAAAGCTGTCCGTATTCGGGTTGTAGACGTTGCCGCCATTGCCCAGGGCCCACTGCTGCTTGTTGCCGGGCTGGCCTACCGAGCCGTTCGTACCGCCGACGAGGCCTTCCAGGTACCACTGCACGCCGAACTGGAAATTACCGGTAAGCGCGACTTCAAGAATGCGTGTTTCGATCTGCACCTGCAGCGGCACGGCATCCAGGCGCTTGATCGCCTGCTCGATCTCGGCCCACTGTGCGGGGCGGCAACGCACCATCAGCTGGTTGTTCGAGTCCACCGAGGTGATGCGTACGCCTTCGTCGGTGGTGATACCACCGCTGTGCGAGCGATGCGAGTTGTCGTCGTCACCGAAACCGGTGCCGGCAAAGCCACTCTGCGAGCCGCCGAACGATGAACCGCTACCACCGATTCCGGACGAGGACCCGTTGATGCCGTTTCCACTGGTGGTGTTGAGGTAACCACCCGAAGACGAGGACGAGCCACTACCGAACGTGCCCGAGCTGCTGCCGAAACCGGAACCGGAACCCCCACGGCTGGAATCGCTGTCGCCGCCAAGCGTGCCGGAACTCAGGCCCGGCCCGACCTTGCCGCCGCGATCGCCTGAGCGACCGCCGCTGGATCCGCCGCCGTAGATGTCCGAGAGGTAATCGGCCAGATCCGAGGCCTGCACGTTGCGCACGTCGTAGACGTAGAGCTGGGCTTCGTTGCCGCCGCCGTGATCGATACGGTCGATCCAGCTGCGCACTTCGTCCAGGTAGGCCGGCTGCGGGCTGATCACCACCAGCGAATTGGTCCGCTCGATGGGGATGAAGCGCAGCAGGCCCGCCATTGGCGTGTTGCCCTTGTCACCGAACAGCTTGTCGAGCATGGGCGTGAGGTCCTTGACCTCCGCGCGCTGCAGGCTGAACACGCCCACGGACATGCCGCGCAACCAGTCCACGTCGAAGGTGGCCACGGTGCGCTGGTAGTTCTCCAGTTCATTCGGCGTGCCGGCCATGACCAGCACGTTGCGCGTGGGGTCGGCGAGGAGCACCGCATCGGCGCGCGCGAACGGCTTGATCAGCTTCTGCATCTCGGTGGCCGAGATGTAGTGCAACGGAAACAGGCGTGCCTGCAGGCCGCCGGCCGGCGCGGACGCCCCGATGCTCGGCACGAGGTTGCCGGCGACGGCGTCCTTCGCAGGCATGACCACATAGCGGCCGTTGCTGTGCACGAGGGCATTGCCTGTCCACGACAGCAGCGTCTCGAGGATGGGCAAGGCCTGTTCGGCCGTGACCGGCTGCGAGGTCGAGAAAGACACATTGCCCTGCACGCCCGGCACGATCGAATAGTTTTCGTGCAGCAGGTCGCCCAGGATGGCTTTCACCACCGACTCGACCGGCTGGTTCTCGAAATTGAAGGTCACCGTGCCAGCGCCTTCGGCGACCGGCTTCGGCTTGGCCAGGCCCACGGCCTTGACGAACTCGCCCGTGCCCGTGGTGACTTCCGGCGGAGCCACACCCGGCCTCGCCGGATTGGTGCTGGGGACCACGACGGACCGGGGTGCGGGTTTTTCGGTGCCGGCCATGGCTTCGCGCTGGAGCGCCCCGTCATCGCGCGGCTGAGGCAGCGTCGAGCATCCGGCCAGCGCCACTGCGAGCGCCACGGCGCCGGTCAGCTTACGTCTCAGCATCAAACAACGTACTCCCTCGTTGGTCGCAAGAGGGCCGCCACACAGGCGGCGGCCCTCTCGATTTCGCCAACTCTAAAGGGAGGCTCCCTGTCGCGCTAGTTCTTGCGTCTCAAGCCGCGACGCAAGTCCACTCACACCAGGCCCCTGCTCCTGTGTAGGAGCCGATTCATCGGCGATGTGGGAGCCGATTCATCGGCGATGTGGGAGCCGATTCATCGGCGATCCCGCGGCAGCGGGCCAGAATCCGGCAAGCACCCATCGCCAATGAAGCGGCTCCCACAAGAAGCCCACATGGGCAAGAAGCCCACATAGGCCGTTCGCTACTCCGCTGCCCAATCAGCGTGGAAGCTACCCTTCTCGTCCACCCGTTCGAAGGTGTGGGCTCCGAAATAGTCGCGCTGGGCCTGAATGAGATTGGCCGGTAGCGTGTCCGCCCGATAGCTGTCGTAGTAGGCGATGGCAGCGGCAAAACCGGGCACAGGCACGCCGACCCGCACGGCCTCGGCGACCACTTCGCGCAGTGCCGTCTGGTAGTTCTGCACGATATCCCGGAAGTACGGATCGAGAAGCAGGTTTTTCAGGTCGCCATCGTGCTTGTAGGCATCGGTGATCTTCTGCAGGAAGCGCGCGCGGATGATGCAGCCGGCACGAAAGATCTTCGCGATGGCGCCGTAGTCCAGTTTCCACTCATTCTCGTCCGACGCCGCACGCAGCTGGGCAAAACCCTGGGCGTAGGAGATGAGCTTGCTCATGTAGAGGGCACGACGCACCGATTCCTTGAAGGCGGAACGATCGCCCGAGAACTTCGCCGCCTTCGGACCCGCCAACACCTTGCTCGCCGCGACGCGCTCCTCCTTCATGGAGGACAGGCCGCGGGCGAACACGGACTCGGTGATCAGGGTAAGCGGCACCCCGAGGTCCAGCGCGCTCTGGCTGGTCCACTTGCCGGTGCCCTTCTGCGCCGCGCGGTCGAGGATCATGTCGACCAGCAACTTGTCGCTCTTGTCGTCCTTCTTGGTGAAGATCTTCGAGGTGATCTCGATCAGGAAGCTGTCCAGCTCGCCTTCGTTCCATTCACTGTAGACATCAGCCAGTTCCTGGTTGTCCAGTCCAAGCACGTGCTTGAGCACCGCGTAGCTCTCGGCGATGAGCTGCATGTCGCCGTATTCGATGCCGTTGTGCACCATTTTCACGTAGTGGCCCGCGCCCCCAGGGCCGATATAGGTGACGCAGGGTTCGCCGTCCGGCGCCTTGGCGGCGATCTCGATGAGGATCGGAGCGACCAGGTCGTAGGCGTCGCGCGGACCGCCGGGCATGATCGACGGACCCTTCAGCGCGCCCTCCTCGCCACCGGACACGCCTGTGCCGATGAAATGCAAGCCGTCCTTGGCCAGTTCCTCACCACGGCGCACCGTGTCCTTGTAGTAGGTGTTGCCGCCGTCGATGAGGATGTCGCCCTTGTCCAGCAAGGGGCGAAGCTGCTCGATCACGGCGTCGGTGCCCTTGCCGGCTTGCACCATGAGCAAGATACGGCGGGGCTTTTCCAGGGAGCCGACGAATTCTTCCAGCGAATACGTGGGCACGAGTTGCTTGTCCTTGCTCTCGGACATCACCTCGTCGGTCTTTTCCTTACTTCGGTTGAAGATGGAAACGGCGTGGCCGCGGCTTTCGATGTTCCAGGCGAGGTTGCGGCCCATCACGGCCATGCCGATCACGCCAATCTTCTGCTTGCTCACAAGAACCTCCAGGTTGGGAGAATCACAACTTCTGGGTCGTATCCGACTTTGCTGCCCAGCACCATGGACCAGCTTGAACTCACGACCTACCACGGGACGTGATGGCGCTCGGCTATGATGGCGGGCGAACCGGCGGCGGGACCGCCCGGATGGACTCGACAACGCATGAATCAGGTGAAGTCGCACTCGCGCGACAAACGCGTCGCCAGCGCCCGTGAGGCCCTGGCCGGCCTCGTGGCCGACGGACAGATCATCGCTGTGGGCGGCTTCGGCCTCTGCGGTATTCCCGAGCTGCTCATCGAGGCCTTGCGCGATTCCGGGGTCAAGGGCCTGACCGCCGTGTCCAACAACGCTGGCATCGATGGCGTGGGCCTCGGCCTGCTGCTGGCCACCCGCCAGATCCGCAAGATGGTTTCCTCGTACGTGGGCGAGAACAAGGAATTCGAGCGCCAGTTCCTCGCCGGCGAGCTCGAAGTGGAGTTCACTCCACAGGGCACCCTGGCCGAGAAGCTGCGCGCCGGCGGCGCCGGCATCCCCGCCTTCTTCACCCGCACCGGCTACGGCACCCAGGTAGCCGAGGGTAAGGAAACCCGCGAGTTCGACGGCAACATGTACGTGATGGAGCGCTCCATCGTGGCGGACGTGGCGTTGGTGAAAGCCTGGAAGGCCGACCCTTCCGGCAACCTCGTCTATCGCAAGACCGCGCGCAACTTCAATCCGATGGCCGCCACGGCCGGCAAGGTCTGCATCGCCGAAGTCGAGATCATGGTGGAAGTGGGCGAACTGGACCCGGATCAGGTCCACACGCCGGGCATCTATGTCGATCGCATCGTGCACAATCCCGCGCCGTCCAAGCGCATCGAACAGCGCACCGTGCGCGCACAGGGAGCCTGACCATGGCCTGGAATCGCGATCAGATGGCGCAACGCGCCGCCCTGGAATTGAGCAACGGCGATTATGTGAACCTCGGCATCGGCTTGCCGACGCTGGTGGCTAACTTCCTGCCCGATGGCGTGGACGTCTGGCTGCAGTCCGAAAACGGCCTGCTCGGCATCGGTCCTTTCCCGACCGAAGACGAAGTGGACGCCGACCTCATCAATGCCGGCAAGCAGACCGTGACCGCCCGTCCCGGCGCATCGTACTTTTCGAGCGCCGACTCCTTCGCGATGATTCGCGGCGGCCACATCGACATCTCCATCCTGGGCGCCATGCAGGTCACCGCCGAAGGCGACATCGCCAACTGGATGGTCCCCGGCAAGATGGTCAAGGGCATGGGCGGCGCCATGGACCTGGTCGCAGGCGTGAAGCGTGTGGTCGTGGTGATGGAACACACCGCCAAAGACGGCACGCCGAAGATCCTCACCGAATGCACCCTGCCACTCACCGGCAAGGGCGTGGTCGACCGCATCATCACCGACCTGGCCGTGTTCGACGTCACGCCGGACGGCCTCGAACTGATCGAGTTGGCCCCCGGCGTCGATGAAGACCACGTACGCGCCAGCACCGAGTGCGCTTTCACCTCGAAGGTCTGATCGGGGCGGTCCCGCCTTGTGTGCGGTTCCCGCCTTGTGTGGGAGCCGCTTCAGCGGCGATGGGTGCTAGCGGCACCCCGACCCGCTGCCGCGGGATCGCCGCTGAAGCGGCTCTTACAACGGCGATGCTTTTGCTGGACCGGAAATAAAGTCGCCCCGCAGAGGACGCCTCGGTATGGGCCTCGGGGGGGGAGGTAGGCCAGATACCGGTGTTTAGCGTCGATGCGGGGCGAGGGACCTACCGACCCAGGGGGAGGGTTGATTGGTAGGTCAAGGCGAATGATAGATTTCCTAGGAAATTCTCGCCAATATATCTTTCACCACTCACTTAGACGAAAATCGACTATGTTCGATCTGCGCCAACTGCGCTACTTCGTGGAAGTGGCGGAAACCCTCAGCTTCACCCAGGCTGCCCAGCGCCTGCATATATCGCAGCCTCCGCTGTCGCAGCAGATCCTCGCCCTCGAGGCGGATCTTGGCGTGCGCCTGTTCGATCGCAATCGCCGCCGTGTGGCCCTGACCGAGCCGGGCCGCCTCTTCCTGCTCGAAGCCAAGGCGATTCTGGCGCGAGCGGAGAGTGCGCGAACCGTGGTGACCGAAGCGGCCGCCGGATTCACCGGCCAGCTGAGGCTGGCCTATGCGGTCTCCGTATCATTCCACCGAGCGCTGCCGGAAACCTTGCTCCGTTTCACACAAGCGGCTCCTGGCGTCAGCCTGCACCTGGGCGAGATGCTCACCGGGGCCCAGTACGACGCTATTCTCAGCGGACAGATCGATGTCGGTCTGCTCCGGGCGCACCCGGAAGGCGTGGCCAACGCTCGCCAGCTCAATGTCGAGGTGATCGACCACGAGCCCCTGGTCATTGCCCTGCCCACACGCCACCGATTCGCCGGGCGCGAGTCGCTGCGCATGGAGGAACTGGCGCAGGAACGCTTCGTAGCCCCGCCGCGCGCCCACGCCGCCACCCTGATCGACCGGCTGATGCTGCTGGCGAACAAGGCCAAGTTCCGGCCCAACGTGCGCCAGGAAGCCCAGCAGATCCCTTCCCTGCTGCCGCTTGTGGCAGCTGGATTAGGCCTGGCGCTGGTGCCGGGCTCGTTGCGGGCGGTGCATCTGGACGGCGTGGCCTTCGTGCCCGTGGATGATCCGGAAGCCTACCTGTTGCTCGCAGTGGCCAGTCGAGTGGACAATACGTCTCCCGTGCTCGACAGCTTCCTTCGCACGGTGCGCGAGGCGCGCACGGCCCTTGGCCTCGCCTGAAAGACCAATCTTTCCCGGCGCTTGCGTAACGCCGGCCGGATCGCTACAATTCCGTTTTTCCTTGTCCTTAAAGTTTCAGGAGCTGGCCGTGAAGGTGCTTTCCTCTTTGAAGTCCGCGAAGTCGCGTCACCGTGACTGCAAAGTCGTTCGCCGTCGCGGCAAAGTGTTCGTGATCTGCAAGAGCAACCCCCGTTTCAAGGCTCGTCAGCGCTGATCTCAGCCGCGATGGGTAATGAAAAAGGCCGCGAAAGCGGCCTTTTTTTATGCCTTCAGCCAGGCGCCTCGGTCAGATATGGCGAATCCGGAATATCTCCCGTATCGCCCATGAAGACGCAATTGCGCCCTGCCCGCTTCGCGCGATAAAGCGCCGCATCCGCCACCACAAGCAGCCGATGCAGCTCGAAGCCGCACTGCAACGTGGACGAGACGCCGAAGCTCGCCGTCACCGCCAGCTCGGGACGTGCCTGCGTGGCCGAGGTCGCAGATATCGACAGACGCAGCTGTTCGGCACGCGCACGCGCCTGTGCGGGACTGCAATCGGGCAGAAGGATCGCGAACTCTTCACCACCGAGCCGGCCGAACACATCGCACGCGTGCAGCGCGCGGTGACAGACGTCGACGGCACGCTTGAGCACTTCGTCACCCACGGCGTGGCCGTAGGTGTCGTTGACGTTCTTGAAGTGATCCAGATCGAAGAGGATCACGCACAGGCCGCGATCGGAGCGTGCGCCATAAGCGAGCACGCGGCCGGCCTGTTCCACGAAGTGTTCGCGATTGCAGATGCCGGTGAGGCCGTCGCGACGCGCGAGCTTCATGAAGCGCATCTGCGAACGGCGCAACCAGAACACCAGCCACCCGATAGCGAGCAGGCACAGGCCGAGGATGAAGATGTATAGCCGTCCCGTCTCGACTTCCTTGCGGTCGAGTACGCCATTCAGGCGCAGGATCTCGTTCTTCTTGTTGAGCGCTTCGACCTCGGCCTTGCGCGCCACCAACTGCTGGTCGACGATCTGGAAGGCCAGGCTGCGCGCGCTCAGGTCGTTGAGGTAGGCCTTGTCGGCGATCATGTATTGCTCGTGGTATCCGAGCGCCGCGGTTGCATTACCCAGGCGTTCCTCGACCTGGTAAAGCACTTCGTAGGCCGCACGACGCGGATCGGTGAACTCGCCCTGGATGGAGCTGGCGAGTGCGGAAAGACCGTAGCGCCGGGCGTTCGGCAAGTCGCCCAGCTTGAGGTAAGCCTGTGCAAGTAGCCCATCGAACTCGGCAAGCGTGGTCGGGTAATGCAATGCGCGAAGGCTCTCGCGATTCGCGACCAGGATCTTCACCGCTTCTTCCGGATGGCCATTCGCCATGTGGAATGCCGCGATGTCGGCCCGCATGGCGTCGGCGAAAACTTCATCACCGCTTCCGACACAGGAATCGACAGCGTTCTGATAGATCGGATCGAGTGTGTGCAACCGACCGCCTTCGCGGCGGGCACGCAGGAGATGCTGGGCGCCCTTGCAGATGGACTCGCCCGGCGGCGGGTCATCCATCATCTGCTGCGCATACGCCTCGGCCTGATCGAACTGCCCCGCGGTGCTGAGCATCTGCGACGCTTCACCAAGCGCCTGGAAGCGGGCCTTGCGGTCGCGGATGGAGGGCAGCATGTCCTGCAATTGGGTCAGGCGCGTGAAGGCCTCTTCGTAGCGATGACCGATGCCGAGCAGGTTGATCAGCGTCGCTGTTGCGCGGGCACGCAACACGTTGCTACTGGAGGTGTCCGCTACCTTGTCGAGCTCCGCCTTGCCCGTCTCGTAATCGCCCACCCAGGTGGCGCGCCAACCGCGGAGGAAATGGAACAGCGACTTCTGCTCACCATCGAGTTCGGTCTGCCTCGCGCCGATCTCGTCGAGAAGCCGGGTGAACTGGCCCAGGTCGACGATCTTGATCGTGTCCGCGCGCGCCAGCATTGCGCTGAGATCTGCCTTGTTCTCGACTGCCGAGGGCGGTGTCGGCCCCGGTAACTGGGGCGCCGCCAGCGTGATCGTTGCCGTGCTCGTAAAAACAAGCAGGGCGAGGATCAGGCCAAAGCGGACGCCTAGGTTCATGCTGTCAGTGCCGGGGACCGGGAACAGGCAGCTTGGGGCCACGACGTGGCGATTTCTCGCCTTCCTCGTCGTCCTCGTCCTCGTCGTCTTCTTCGTCTTCCGGCTCTTCCACTTCGCGCTGAGGGCCAGGCATCTGGCCGATGAAGTAGATGTTCTGCTCCGCCTGGACATGAAGTGCCGTCACAGCCTCGCCCATGCCAGCCTCGCTCACGAGGGCGGCAAGCGTCTCGTCGGACGCGTAGCGCAGCGACGCGTCTTGACCAAGACGCGCCAGGAATTCGATGACGCTCCCCATCCCACTCGTCCCTTGAGCACAGAGGACCAACCCCGGGCCCGAACTGGCGGATCCTCCCCTTGAGGCCGCCCCGTGCGGATGATAGCGGTATGGGTCCCGGGGTTGAAGTAGGCCAGTCGGCCGGGGCACCCACCTCTTTCGGGCTAAGCAAAAACACCCGCCGCTGCCACGGGCCTGCCACAGGCCTGCAACGTCCGACGTAACGCCAGGGGAAACTCCCGGTAACGAAGCTCCGATATGGTCACCCCGCCCCAGTTCGGCATGCCCGCACCCAACAGCGGCAGGGGATTGAACGCCTTCCGCGGAGAAAACGATCGTTGACACATGTCGAAGGCAAATGCCCCGACATGGCTTTATGGCGGGCGTGATATTGCGCCCATAATCAACTACCCAGGGAACGATGATGAACAAGCAAATCACGCTCACGGCCGCTCGCTGCGCCCTTCCCCTCCTTCTCGCCGGCGTCGCACTGCCTGCTGCCGCATTCAACAAGAATGCCTACGTGGTGAACCAGGTCGACAACACGGTCTCGGTGATCGACACCACCAGCAACGCAGTGACGGCAACGATTCCGGTGGGCGGCAACCCGCAGGGTATCGCCGTCAGCCCGAATGGTGCCAACGTGTATGTCACCAATGCCAACGACAGCACCGTCTCCGTCATCAAGACGGACACCAATGCCGTCGTGGCGTCGGTGCCGGTTGGCGGCTTTCCGTTCGGCGTGACCGTCAGCCCGGATGGCCGCAATGTCTACGTAGCTAACGCCAACGACAACACGGTATCCATTATCGATTCGGCTAAGAACATGGTCGTTGCTTCGGTCGATGTCGGCGTCGAGCCGTTCAACGTGGCGACCGGCCCCACTGGCAAACTTTTGTATGTGTCCAACATTGGCGACAACACGGTCTCGGTGATCGACACCGCCACCAAGGCGGTGACCGCCACGGTCCCTGTCGGCACGTCCCCGAATGGCCTGGATGTGGGTCCCCTCGGCGCTCGCGTCTACGTCGCTAATAGCAACTCCAACAATGTCTCGGTCATCGACGTGTTCACCAACCAGGTGAAGTCGACGATCGCCGCCGGTAACGGTTCCGGAGCCGTGGTGACCAGCCCGATCGGCCTGCCGGTTTACGTTTCCAATCTCACTGACTCCACCGTGTCGGTGATCAACCCGCTCAACAGCGCCGTCATCGCCACGGTTCCGGTCGGCATCGCGCCCGGCCCCCTGGCCGTCAGCCGCACGTTCGGTCGTGTGTATGTCACGAACTCCGGTTCCAACTCGGTTTCCGTGATCAATCCGTTCACCAACAAGGTGGTCGCCACGGTCAACGTGGGTAACTTCCCGGCCGCCATTGCTACCCAGCCGGAATAACGAACCAGCCGCCTGACCAGGCGGTACCGGTCGAGAGTAGAACGAGAACGGCCACCTCTTTCGGGGTGGCCGTTTTTTATGGCGCGCTGATCGCTCCTGAGCTAGAGCAGAGCCGCAGCCTTCTGCAAGGCGATCCACACGCCGATCAGGAACGGAACACCCACAGCCATCCAGGCCAGCACACCGATCACCCCGAAGGGTCCTCGCGCCGCGGCGGCGAGGCTGGCATCGGAGGCCTGCACCTCATGCTGCAGCGAGCGCTCGCGCTTCAGCTCTTCCTCGGTCATGTGGTACTTCGGATTGACCGGGCGGACCAGCAGGTTGCAGATCAGGCCGATCAGCAAGAGGCCCGCGAGGATGTATAGCGTGCGGTCGTAAACGAGGTTCTTCGCCACGCCTGCACCCAGCTGCGCCTCACGAATGCCTGCGATGAGGACCGGGCCGACCACGCCGGCGACCGACCATGCGGTGAGCAGCCGACCATGGATAGCGCCGACCATCTGCGTGCCGAACATATCCGCCAGATAGGCAGGCACGGTCGCGAAGCCGCCGCCGTACATCGACAGGATCACGCAGACAGTGATGACGAACATCGCCGCCATGCCCAGATGGCCAAGCGTCGGCAGGAGGCAGTACAGAACGATGCCCAGGATGAAAAAGACGCAGTAAGTAAAGCGTCGGCCGAGGAAATCCGACGCCGAGGCCCAGGCCAGGCGACCCACCGAATTGAACAGACTGATCAAACCGACCAGACCCGCGGCGGCCGCGGCGATGGCGGTCTTCTGCGCGGCGGTGAGCGCCGTACCGGGATCGACACCGAGCAGGCCCGCACCGAACACGTCCTGCAGCATCGGGCTGGCCATGGACAACACGCCGATCCCAGCGGTCACGTTCATGCAAAGCACACCCCAGATCAGCCAGAACTGCGGCGTCTTCCAGGCGCGACTCAGGTGCACGTGACCGTGGCTGATCATCGGTCGCTTGGACACGTCTGCCATGGCTAGCTGGTAACCCGCCGGCTTCCAGCCATTCGGGGTAACACGGAAGCCGAAGGCACCCAGCGACATCGCCACGAAGTAGATCACGCCCATGACGATGAGCGTGGTCGACACACCAGGGATGTCGCCGCTTTTGAACACATCCATGAGTTTCACGGCGATCGGCGCACCGATCATCGCGCCACCGCCATACCCCATGATGGCGAAGCCCGTGGCGAGGCCGCGGCGGTCGGGAAACCATTTGATCAGCGTGGACACGGGCGTGATGTAACCCAGCCCCTGCCCGACGCCGCCCAATAGTCCGCAGCCTAGATAGACCAGCCACAGCTGATGAATCGACACGCCGATGCCGCCCAGCACCAGGCCACCGCCCCAGCAGGAGGCGGCGATGAAGCCGGCCTTGCGAGGACCTGCATGCTCCAGCCATCCGCCCCAGATCGCCGCGGCGAGGCCAAGCATGGCGATGAAGGTTTCAAAGATGTGGTTGACCGAGGGAACGGTCCAGTTACACGTAGTGGTGGTGAGCTGGTCTAGGAAACCCTGGCTCGCGCAGACGGCGGCATCGGCGCCCGGCACCAGCTTGGTCATGGGCAGCCAGAACACGGAGAACCCGTAGGCCATGCCGATACACAGGTGGATGGCGAGGGCCGCGGGCGGCACCAGCCAGCGGTTGAACTTCGGTCCCGCAATCGTACGTTCCCGCGCCAGCAAGCTGGCCGTTTCGTTCCCCGCCATGCACTTTTCCCCTGCCTGTGAGTGGTACTACCCGGATCGCATCTTAGGCAGGTTTTCGCCTGGCGCCACCCTACGATGGTCTCATGGGGGGAATGTGACAGCGAAGGCCCGCTCCCTCCGACGCCACTCACCCGGGGGCGCATCGAAGGCACGACGGAACCGCCGCGTGAAGTGCGCCTGGTCGGCGAGGCCACAGCGCACCGCGATGTCACTGAGCGCGTCGTCCGTAGCGAGCATGAGCTCGCATGCGCGCTCCAGACGACGCATCAGCACATAGGCATGCGGTGTACTGCCGAAGCTCGCCTTGAACGCGCGGAAGAAATATGACTCGCTGTAACCGATCGCCGAAGCAAGCTCGGAGACCGCGAGGCGGCGCCCGAGATGGGCGTCGATGAAACGTTGCAGGCGCTCGCGCGCCCAAGGAGGAAGACAACTTGCAGTCATGGCTCTAGCGAAACGATGCACTCGATGCCCTGGCGGGCCATCTTGGCGTAAGGACAGATACGCTCGGTGTTGCGCACCAGCTCTTCCGCGATTGCACGGTCGATGCCGGGCAGCGCGATACGAACACCGGCGGCGAGAGTGAACAGGCCATCCATGGGGTCACGACCAAAGGTCACCGAGGCCGTGACCTGTGCGTGCGGCGTGGAGAGCCCGGCGCGCGCGGCAAGCAGGCAGAGCGCGCCGTGGAAGCATGCCGCGAAGCCTGCGGCGAACAGCTCTTCGGGATTCGTGCCACCGCCGGGTCCACCCATCTCGGTCGGCATGCGCAGCTGTACGTCGAGCGTGCCGCCATGCGAACGAGCCACTCCCGACGCGCGTCCATGCGCTGCCTCCCCTCCCGTCACACACACCGTGGCGGTATACAACGGGGCGAAGTCATCGCCGGTATAGCGATCAAGGAAGGAGTCGGGAGGGCGCGTCGGTGTCATCGACATGGTGTTCAATGGCGCCTTAGGCGGCTGCCCCGGCCTTAGCGAACTCGGACTGCTTGAACCAGGTTTCGAAGTCGATCCTGCTGAGCTTCGCGCCCGGCCCCGGCACCAGCGAGTCAGGCTCCAGCACCGTGCCGAAGTACAAGGCCTTCGGATCAGGAATCACCTGACGGGGATCCTTCGTGGCAGCGAGGAAGCGTTGCACAAGATCGGCCATGCGAATCTTGTCGGGGCCACCAATCTCGACGATGCCATTGACCGGGGCGCCCACCGTCGCGGACGTCATCGCGTCGGCGACGTCGTCGGAAGCGATCGGCTGCATATAGCCCGTCGAAAGGTGCACCGATTCACCCTTCGCGCTGGCCTGGACGATGCCCTTGAGGAACTCGAAAAACTGCGTCGAGCGGACGATGGTGTATGGCACCCCGGAATCACGAATCATCTTTTCCTGCGCCACCTTGGCGCGCAGGTAGCCGCTATCGGGCAGGCGGTCCGTGCCGACCACGGAAAGGGCGACATGGTGCTTCACCCCAGCCTTCACTTCGGCCGTCGCGACGTTGCGGCCGGTAGTCTCGAAAAACTCAAGTACGTCCTTGTCGGCGAACGACGGCGAGTTGCTCAGATCGAGCACGGTATCGACGCCGGCCATGGCCGCGTCGAGACCTTCACCGGTCATCGTATTGACGCCCGAGGATGGCGACGCCGAAATCGCGTCGTGGCCAAGAGCGCGCAAACGTGGAACCACTTTGCTCCCGATAAGACCCGAGCCACCGATAACGAGAATTTTCATGGGGTATCTCCTGTAGTGTGGAAACATTAGGCGTCCGCTGCGCTTACCGGTAGAACCCTGGGTGGGACTACCGTGTTGCTTCCCGTGCACCAATCGTCAGACGGCACCGGTGATTACATCGCCGAGCACAGCGACCATGGAGAGGCCGCCGATGCATTGCAGATCCAGCGCGCGCACTCGGGTGATCATGTAGTCGATGAAGACGCGGATACGCGACGGCAATTGCTGGCGGCTGAGGTAGCAGATGTAGTGACCGCGATCGTCCGGCGCGTACTGCGGAAGACAGGCCACGAGGCGACCAGTCCGCAGGTGCTCGCACACCTGGTAGGCAGCCAGCTGCGCAAGACCACGACCGTCGAGCGCTGCATCCATCAGCAGGTCGGTGTCGTTGAAGGTGAGCATCGCCTTGGGCAGCACTTTCTGCAGGCGTCCTTCAACCTTGAATTCCCACTCGTGGATGCGTCCGGATGCGAGCCGGAAGTTGAGGCACTGGTGATCGGCCAGATCGGCAACACTGAGCGGCAAGCCATGCGCTGCGGCATAGCCCGGCGATGCGCAGACGATCATCTGCATCGGAATCAGCTGGCGTGCGATCACCTGACTGTCTTCCATGCGCCCATTGCGGAACGAGACATCGATCTGGTCCGCTGTGAAGTCGGTCATATGGTCGTCGAGCAACAGATCCACGGCGATATCGGGGTAGAGGTCGCGAAAGCCGTTCAATAACGGCGCGACGACCTTGCGCCCGAAGCCAACCGCCGAACTGATGCGAAGCTGGCCACGCGGCGGACCCTCACGCAGCTCCTGCATGTCAGCCAGCGCCTGGGTGATGCGATCGACACCGGGTTTGCAGTTCTCGAAGAATATCTCGCCCTCGCGCGTCAGCGCGTTACTTCGCGTCGTGCGGATGAAAAGCCGCGCGCCGACCTGCCCTTCCAGTTTCTGCACGCTGCGACTGACCGCCGATCGACCGATGCCGAGCCGGTCGGCGGCCCTGGCAAAGCTGCCTTCGTTGACCACAGCGATAAAGGCGATAACACCCGCATAACTCGCGGAAAAACTCGAGGCCAGTGCATCTGCCGGTTCGGCGGCAACGGGGCCGGGTTGGTTGATTGTCATGAAATGCCTCCGCGTACTTTCTGCTCGTGGCGGACAGACTGGATGTGGGCACGCGCTTGCTCGACAAGCTCGCGGCACCGCAGGGCGTCGCTGCGTATCAACGCCGCGACATCCTCCACGCGCATGTCGAATACCTCACTGAGGAGGAAGGCGACGCGTGCATCCGTGGGCAGCTCGTCCAGCGACGCCAGCAATCCAGCCCAGACCACATCGGGTGAGTCGTTTTGTTCGTCCATACCCAACAGACGTGACAGCCGAGGCATTTGTGACGGCTGCGAAAGGATTTTCTGTGGGAGCCGCTTCAGCGGCGATAGCCAGGTCACCTCAACGCCGGATCGCCGATGAATCGGCTCCTACAAAAGGCCCTCATCCCGCGCTCCATTGGTGCCCCTCACGCAACACGGTGGTCCCATGCACGGATCTACCGGGGGTGAGTGGGCATGCCTAACCTTTGCCTCATCCCCACCTTTCCAACCGCTAACGAGGCAATGACATGCGCGTCGACTACCAGAAGCAGTCCCCGGAACTGTTCAAGAAGTTCGTCGAGTTCAACATGACGTTTGGCCACTCTTCGATCGAAGAATCCATCCGCGAACTCGTCGAGCTGCGCGTCTCCCAGATCAACGGCTGTGCCTTCTGCGTGGACATGCACGTGAAGCGCGCCACGATCCACGGCGAGCGCACGTTGCGCCTGCATCACGTTGCCATCTGGCGTGAATCGAACCTGTTCGCGCCGCGTGAGCGCGCCTGCCTGGCCTGGGCCGAAGTGCTGACGCAGATTCCCGCCCAGGGCGTCGCCGACGAGATCTACGAGCGCGTGCGCACGCAGCTATCGGAAAAGGAAATATCCGACCTGACATTTTCTGTCATGGCCATTAATGCCTGGAACCGCGTGAATGTCGCTTTCCACGTCGAACCGGGCATTTTCGACAAGGCTTACGGCCTCGAGAAGGCCAATCTTTCCTGACCCGCGAGGAACCTACGATGCAACACTTCAAGACGTTCGCCCTGCTCCTGCTGGTGATCACCGGCAACGCCGCCGCTCATGACGCCGCCACCCATGGCGACGCGACGGCACCGCAAGCCAGGGTCACCGAGAACATGACCAAGCCCCTGCCCGACTTCCCGGGCAAGGAGATCCTGACCATCACGGTCGACTACCCGCCGGGCGCCGTAGACCCCGTCCACCGCCACGACGCGCATGCCATCGTCTATGTGCTGGAAGGCTCGATCGTCATGGGCGTGAAGGGCCAGAAGGAGCAGGTGCTCAAGCCGGGCGACACCTTCTATGAAGGCCCGAACGACATCCATACGGTCGGCCGCAACGCGAGCAAGACCCAGCCTGCAAAGTTCGTGGTGTTCCTGCTGAAAAACCAGAACACGCCGGTGCTCACCCCAGTGAACTGAGGCAGACTCGCCAAGACGGCGGCGGTTAGACTGACTTACCGTGTCACAACGACCCGGGGAGAAACGTCTTGGTCTGTATGGACGACGCAACCGCTACCTTTACCGCGCTCCGCTCCCGCCTGCACGGGATCGCTTACCGCATGCTCGGCTCGGTTTCCGAGTCGGAGGATGTCGTGCAGGACGTCTGGCTCAGCTGGAACGAGGCCAACCAGGCCGCGATCGACAACGCCGAGGCCTGGCTGGTCACCGCGACCACCCGACGCTCGATCGACCGCCTGCGGGCGGCGAAGGCGCGTCGTGAGCACTACGCCGGCATCTGGCTGCCGGAACCGGTCCTGACCGAGGACTCAGCATCACCCGAAACCCTGCAGGAGCTGTCCAGCGACGTGTCGGTCGCGTTTCTCCTCCTGCTCGAACGCCTCACCCCCGAGGCGCGCGCCGCTTTCATTCTGCGCGAGGTGCTCGATTCGGACTATCCGGAGATTGCGCAGACTCTGGGAAAGAGCGAGGCAGCGTGCCGACAGCTTGTCCACCGGGCCAAGGACCAGATCCGTGACGAACGCCCTCGCCAGTCAGTGACACCGGACATCCATCGCCAGCTCATGCATCGTTTCGCCAGCGCGTTGACCGCGGGTGACTTCCCCGCCATCCGCTCCCTGCTCGCCACCGACGCCGTGCTCATGGGCGACGGCGGCGGCAAGGTCACCAGCTTCCCGAAGCCCATGCTCGGCGGCCAGCGTATCGCCCAGCTCTTCTACGCGGCCAACCTGCGTTACAAGTACGGCATGCGCGTGGAACTGGCCACGATCAACGGCGAGACCTCGCTGCTGCGTTTCCTCAACGGCGAACTCGAATCCGTACAGACCTACGTCGTCGACGGCGAGCACATCACGCAAATCCACATACAGCGTAATCCGGACAAGCTCAAGCGCATCTTGCAAGCCCTGCATTGACCGCAGACCTGTGGGCAAACCGCAGACCTGTGGGCAAACCGCAGACCTGTGGGCAAACTGCAGACCTGTGGGAGCCGCTTCAGCGGCGAATGGGTACCAGCCGCAAGCTGGCCCGCTGCCGCGGGATCGCCGATAAATCGGCTCCCACATCGCCGATGAATCGGCTCCTACAAAAAACAAAGCCCCTCGAATGAGGGGCTTGTCGTTCGTGGCATGAAGCCAACAATCAGCTATAGCGGACTTTCTCGATCGAGTAAGTCTTCACACCATTGGGCGCAGTAAAATCGAACTCATCCCCTTCGCTCTTGCCGATGAGGGCACGGGCGATTGGGGACGAAACCGCGATGAGGCCTTTCTTGATGTCCGCTTCGACGTCGCCAACGATCTGGTAGGTCACTTCGGTATCGGTGTCCACGTCGATGAGGTCGACGATGGCACCGAAGACGATGCGCTTGCCGACGGTCAGACGCTCGGTGTCGATGATCTCCGAGTTCGACAGCGCGGCTTCCAGTTCAGCGATGCGACCTTCGTTGAAGCCGTGTTCCTCGCGCGCGGCGTGGTACTCGGCGTTCTCCTTGAGATCGCCATGCGCACGCGCCTCGGCAACAGCGGCGATGATCGCCTGGCGCTTCGGCCCCTTCATCTGTTCCAACTCCAGACGCAGGCGATCGGCGCCCTTCTGGGTCATGGGAGGACGGCTGCTCATGCGTTCAACTCCTTGTGCAGATCCTGCAGGCTGTTTACCTCGCCATTGGCATGGAAGTCGAGCGAATGCACCAGGGCACGCGCGCCTGCGACCGTCGTGGAATACGTAACGCGCTGCTGCAGCGCTTCACGGCGGATCGAGAACGAATCGGAGATAGCCTGCTTGCCTTCCGTCGTGTTGACGATATAGACCACTTCGCCGTTCTTGATCAGATCGACGATGTGCGGGCGGCCTTCGAGCACCTTGTTGATGCGCTCGCACGCCACGCCGTTGTCCTGCAGGAACTTGGCCGTGCCCGAGGTGGCGACGACGACATAGCCACGCTCGGCGACATCCTTGGCGATAGGCAGCAGGCGGTCCTTGTCCGCATCGCGCACGGACATGAACACCTTGCCCTTCGGCGGTGCCTTGATGCCCGCGGCTTCGTGGCCACGTGCAAAGGCGGCGCCGAACGTGCGGCCCACGCCCATCACCTCACCGGTGGAGCGCATCTCGGGGCCGAGGATCGGGTCCACGTTCTGGAACTTCAGGAACGGGAAGATCGCTTCCTTCACCGAGTAGTACGACGGGATGATTTCCTTCGTCGTGCCCTGCTCGATCAGCGTGCGACCGGCCATGGCGCGCGCGGCGATCTTCGCCAGCGACATACCGGTGGCCTTGCAGACGAACGGCACCGTGCGCGAGGCGCGCGGGTTCACCTCGAGGATGAAGACGTCGTCGCCCTGGATGGCGAACTGCGTGTTCATCAGGCCGATGACTTTCAGCTCACGCGCGAGCAGGGTGACCTGGCGACGCATTTCGTCCTGTACTTCCTGCGACAGCGAGTACGGCGGCAGCGAGCACGAGGAGTCGCCCGAGTGCACGCCGGCTTCCTCGATGTGCTCCATGATGCCGCCGACCAGCACGTTGCCATCGGCGTCCGCGACGATATCCACGTCCACTTCCACGGCATGGTCGAGGAAGCGGTCGAGCAGCACCGGCGAATCGTTGGAGACCTGCACGGCATCGCGGATGTAACGCGAGAGGTCGGCGTCGGCGTAGACGATTTCCATGGCGCGGCCACCGAGCACGTAGCTCGGACGCACCACCAGCGGGTAGCCGATCTCGCGGGCCAGGGCCAGCGCCTCGTCAGCGTTGCGCGCGGTGCGGTTCGGCGGCTGCTTGAGGTCGAGCTTGGTGATCAGGTGCTGGAAGCGCTCACGGTCTTCGGCCAGGTCGATCGACTCGGCGTTGGTACCGATCACCGGCACGCCGGCGGCTTCGAGCGCACGCGCCAGCTTCAGCGGGGTCTGGCCGCCGTACTGCACGATGACGCCCTTGGGCTTTTCGAGGTCGACGATCTCCAGCACGTCTTCCAGCGTCAGCGGCTCGAAGTACAGGCGATCAGAGGTGTCGTAATCCGTCGAGACGGTTTCCGGGTTGCAGTTGACCATGATGGTTTCGAAACCATCCTCGCGCAGGGCGAGCGCCGCATGCACGCAGCAGTAGTCGAACTCGATACCCTGGCCGATGCGGTTCGGGCCACCGCCGAGAACGATGATCTTGTCGCGGTTGGTCGGGTTCGCTTCGCACTCTTCCTCGTACGTGGAATACATGTACGCGGTGGTGGTGGCGAACTCGGCGGCGCAGGAGTCGACGCGCTTGTACACCGGACGCACACCCAGCGTATGACGCAGGTGGCGCAGTGCGTTTTCGTCCGTACCGACCAGCTCGGCCATGCGCGCATCGGAAAAGCCCATGCGCTTGAGTTCACGGATGCGCCCGGCATTCAAAGCGGTGAGACCCTGGCGCTGCATCTCGCCTTCGGTCATCACGATGTCTTCGAACGCCGCGAGGAACCAGGGATCGATGCGCGTGAGGTCGTGCACTTCTTCCAGCGACAGGCCAGCGCGGAAGGCGTCGGCGACATGGAACACGCGATCCGGACGCGGTTCGCGCAGTTCACGCTTGAGGGTGAGGAAACCTTCCTCACTGCCGATGTCCAGACCGGTCGGATTGAGACCTGTCTTGCCGATTTCCAGGCCGCGCAGGGCTTTCTGCAGCGACTCGTGGAAGGTGCGGCCCATCGCCATCACCTCGCCCACCGACTTCATCTGGGTGGTGAGGCGCGCATCGGCGGCCGGGAACTTCTCGAAGGCGAAGCGCGGGATCTTGGTGACGACGTAGTCGATGGACGGCTCGAACGACGCCGGTGTGAGGCCGCCGGTGATGTCGTTACGCAGTTCGTCCAGCGTGTAGCCGACGGCGAGCTTGGCGGCGACCTTGGCGATCGGGAAGCCGGTGGCCTTGGAGGCCAGTGCCGACGAACGCGACACGCGCGGATTCATCTCGATGACGACCACACGGCCGTCTTCGGCATTGATGCCGAACTGCACGTTGGAACCGCCGGTGTCGACGCCGATCTTGCGCAGCACCGCGATGGAGGCGTTACGCAGGCGCTGGTATTCCTTGTCGGTGAGCGTCTGCGCCGGCGCGACGGTGATCGAGTCGCCGGTGTGCACGCCCATCGGATCGAAGTTCTCGATCGAGCAGACGATGATGCAGTTGTCCGCCTTGTCGCGGACCACTTCCATCTCGAATTCCTTCCAGCCCAGCACGGACTCTTCGACCAGCACTTCGTGCACGGGCGAGAGTTCGAGGCCGCGGCCGACGATCTCGATGAACTCTTCCTTGTTGTACGCGATGCCGCCACCCGAACCGCCGAGCGTGAAGCTCGGACGGATGATGGTCGGGAAGCCGACGGTGGTCTGGATTTCCAGTGCCTGTTCCATCGAACGCGCGACTTCCGCCTTCGGGCAATCCAGGCCGATGTCGGCCATGGCGTGGCGGAACAGGTTGCGGTCTTCAGCCATGCGAATGGCTTCGCGCGACGCGCCGATCAGCTCGACGTTGTACTTCTCGAGCACGCCGTTGTCGGCGAGGTCGAGTGCGCAGTTGAGGCCGGTCTGGCCACCCATCGTCGGCAGCACCGCGTCCGGGCGCTCCTTGGCGATGATGCGTTCCACGGTCTGCCAGTTGATCGGCTCGATGTAGACGGCATGCGCCGTCTCCGGGTCGGTCATGATCGTCGCCGGGTTCGAATTGACCAGGACGACGCGGTAACCCTCTTCCTTCAGCGCCTTGCAGGCCTGGGCTCCTGAGTAGTCGAACTCGCAGGCCTGGCCGATGACGATCGGGCCGGCACCGATGACGAGGATGGTCTTGATGTCTGTGCGCTTGGGCATGGTTTCTCTCGCGAATCGAAGCGGATGGTTGAGTGGGCGGCTAGCTGCGCGTCAGGACGCGCGCTTGGCCTTGTGCTCTTCCATCGAGGCGATGAACGTGTCGAACAGGTAACCGACGTCTTCGGGACCCGGACTGGCTTCCGGATGGCCCTGGAAGCAGAACGCCGGGCGATCCGTCAGCGCGAAGCCCTGCAGGGAGCCGTCGAACAACGAGGTATGCGTCACGCGCACGTTGGCCGGCAGCGTGTCCGCATCCACCGCGAAGCCGTGGTTCTGCGAGCTGATCAGCACGCGGCCGGTGTCGAGATCCTTCACCGGGTGGTTCGCGCCGTGGTGACCGAACTTCATCTTCAGCGTCTTCGCGCCAATGGCCAGCGCAAGGATCTGATGACCCAGGCAGATGCCGAACAACGGGATCTTCGTTTCGAGGATTTCGCGCGTTGCGGCGATCGCGTAGTCGCAGGCGGCCGGGTCACCCGGGCCGTTGGCGAGGAAGACGCCATCCGGATTCATGGCGAGCACTTCGGAGGCCGGCGTCTGCGCGGGCACCACCGTGATGTCGACGCCGCGATGGGCGAGCAGGCGCAGGATGTTCTGCTTCACGCCGTAGTCGTAGGCCACCACACGGAATTTCTTCGGCGCGTTGAAAAAGGCCTGCTTGTCGAGGTCGTACGTGCCCTCGCTCCACTGGTAGGTCTTCGTGGTGCTGACCACCTTGGCCAGATCCATGCCGTTGAGACCCGGGAAGGCCTTCGCCTTGGCCACAGCCGCGTCGACGTCAATGGCATCGCCAGCGACGATGCAGCCGTTCAGGGCGCCCTTCTCGCGAAGGATGCGGGTGAGGCGACGCGTATCGATACCGGCGATGGCCACGACGTTCTGGCGCGCGAGGTAGTGCGGCAGCGGCTCGGTGCTTCGCCAGTTACTGGCCAGGCGCGGCACGTCGCGCACGATCAGGCCCGCCGCGTGAACGCGGTCGGCCTCGACGTCGACGTCGTTGGTGCCGGTGTTACCGATGTGGGGGTACGTCAGCGTGACGATCTGGCGGGAGTAGGACGGGTCGGTCAGGATTTCCTGGTAACCGGTCATGGCGGTGTTGAACACCACCTCGCCAATCGTTTCGCCTCGTGCACCGACCGAGTGGCCGTGAAAAATGCTGCCGTCTTCGAGAGCAAGCAGAGCAGGAGTACGCATGGGATGGGCCGCCTTCAGGTGCAGCAAAGCCCGCAAGCCTGCTATAAGCGGCTCGTGGGCCTTGGGGATAAGGGATCATTGGGCGGGTATGAATGATAGGTGTGAAGGGGGGTTTTGTCCATCGGAAAACCATTAACGGCCGTGTAGGAAAAATCGCTGGCAACCCTGCCTGACACGATACAATGCCGTCCGAGGTACCTAGCCGAGATTCGCCCGCATGCTGCTCGACCCCGCCCGTCTGGAGCGCCCCGATACCGATATCCGGCATGAGCCGTTTTCGTTCATGATCGCGCACGGTCAGTTACCGGACGAATCGCGCAACGAACTGGAGCGCGATTTCCCCCAGTACACCAGCGCCGGGTTCTTCCCGTACGACGCCAGCGACTGCGGCCCGTCCGTGAACGAGCTGGTCGAACAGATGACCTCGCAGGCGTTTTCCTCGGCTATCGGCCGCCACCTGGGCATTCCAGGCCTGGAGGACTACCCCACCCTGGTCACCCTGTGCCGGCTGCTCAACCGCCGCCACGGCACCATCCACACCGACAGCAAGTCCAAGATCGCCACCGCGCTGATCTACCTCAACCCGATGTGGCCGGACACCAGCGACGGCTGCCTTCGCTTCCTGGCGTCCATCGATAACATCGACAACACCGTGGCGCCGGAGCTCAAGCCCCTCTACGGCGAGTTCGCCGTATTCCGTCGCGCCGAGAACTCCTTCCACGGCCACCTGCCCTACGAGGGCGAGCGCCGGGTTATCCAGGTCGCCTGGCTGACCTCCGAGGAGGAAAAGGCCCGCAAGACCAAGCGGGGCAAGTTCTCGCGGGTGTTCAAGAAGATCTTCGGCAAGCTCGACCGCCAGCACGGCGCCGGCCGCGACCGCAGCGCCTCCCACCCCGACTGAGTGTGGGAACCGGCTATTGCCGGCGATTGTGGGAGCCGGCTATTGCCGGCGATTGTGGGAGCCGGCTATTGCCGGCGATCCCGCGGCAGCGGGCCAGCCCACCGCAAACACCCAATCGCCGCTGAAGCGGCTCCCACAGGGGCCAGCCCACCGCAAACACCCATTCGCCGCTGAAGCGGCTCCCACAACGAGCCAACCTGCCGCGACCTCAACGGGTACCGAACCACCACCCCACGAACACCGCGAACACCCCATAAAGCCCACCAATCGGCATCAGCCAGCGCGCTTCGACCGCACCACGCCGGAACATCGCCCACAGCGCGATGACCGCGACCATCGTGATGGCGCCGGCCACGATCAGCGGCGTATCGAACAGCCACGGGGTGGCGAACAGCGCCAGCGAACTGGGAATCGTCGCCTGGATCATCATGGCGCCGGAGATGTTCGCCAGGGCCAGCCGCTCCTTGCCCTGCCGCACCCAGATCAGCGCATTCACCGTCTCCGGCAGCTCGGTGGCGACCGGGCTCAGCACCAGGGCGACGATATGCGGCGACAGGTGGAAGAACTCACCAAACGCTTCCAGCTGCCAGACGAAGGTGCGTGAGGCAATGGCGATAACGATCAGCGCCAGACCCGTCTGCAGCATCACCCAGTTCATCGAGGGATTCGTGTCATGCGGCCGGAAGGTGAGCGGCTCGAGCTCGTCTTCGCCTTCGGGCGCGCTGGTGTCGTCGCGCATTTCGCGCCAGACGTAGGCGACATAAGCCATGAGGAAGAGCACACCGAGCCAGGGCTTCCACGCGAAGGCGACGAGTCCCAGACCCACCTTGACCACGAAGATCGCGAGAAACCAGGACTGGTCGCGGGCCAGCCGCCTGTTGTCCACCCGCACCCGAGTATCAGGCCTTTTCAATCGCTTACGACCGGCATATAAAGCAAATCCGACCACCGCGTAAGCGATGGTGGCGAGCACCAGCGGGCCGCCGAGCGCGGCGCCGACGCCGATGTCTTTCGCTTCAGGGGTCTTGCCGAACATGACGGCGACGAAGGTCACCGCACTTTCCGGAAGGGCCGTGCCAAAGGCGGCAAGTACCGTACCGGTGGCCGTGGCACCGAGATTGAGCTTGCGCCCGAACCATTCGACGCCGTTGACGAAGTATTCGCAGGCGAAATAAATGGCCCCGGCCGAAACCAGGAACAAAAAGCATGTCAGCAGCATGTTTTTTCTAAGGCCGGGCGAGCGGGTAATACCGATGGCACAGCAACACCGCTCGCCCGGCCCGGGTAAGCATGTCGCTGGCCAAAGGTCTCGCCGGGCGGACAGCGCACTCTCCGAGCGCTGATGCCGTTCGCGCCATGGGGCACGAGGCCACCAAGTGTGTTGACGCGAACTCCTCGGGGTAGAGGATGGCTACTCCCCAATGACTTCGGCGCGGATGTTAACACGCGCTCGAGGATTCGGTGAGAAGCGTTCGCGAGCGGGCCGGCTTTATGTGGGAGCCGCCTCAGCGGCGATAGGGTGCTCGCGGCAGCCTGGCCCGCCGCCGCGGGATCGCCGATGAATCGGCTCCTACAAGGGTGCCCAGCCTCACATCTTGCTGGTGATGACGTCTTCAATGGTCCAGGAGCCAGGCGCCCGTCCGGCAATCCAGTTGGCTGCCTCCAGCGCCCCGCGCGCAAAGATCGACCGGTCCGTCGCCCGGTGCACCAGTTCGATCCGCTCGCCCTGCCCCATCAGCAAGGCCTGGTGCTCGCCGACGATGTCACCGCCGCGAACCACGGCAAAGCCGATCGTGCCGGTCTTGCGCGCGCCAGGGCGACCTTCGCGCGAATACACCGCCAACTCGTCGAGCGTAGCGCCACGACCGGCTGCCGCCGCGTGACCTAGCGCCAGCGCGGTGCCGGAGGGAGCGTCTTCCTTGCGGCCGTGATGTGCCTCGACGATGTCGAGGTCCCAGCCCGGTAGCGCGGCGGCGGCTTCACGCAGCAGGCGTGTGAGCACCGCCACGCCGAGGCTGAAGTTGGCGGCGCGCAGCACGGCGATGCGTTCGGCGGCCTTGGTCAGGCGGTCTTCCAGCGCGGGCTCAAGGCCGGTGGTGCCGGTGACGAGCGAGGCACCCGAGGCTTCGCAGTAGTCGAGCGCGGCCACGAGACCTTCCGGACCACTGAAGTCGATGACGACATCGATATCGCCGGCGTCGGTCCAGTCGGTGAAACGCAGCGCGGACACGTCGCCGAAGGCGGCCTTGCCCAGGCGCGGCGACGAAGACGAGACGATGGCGCGGACGAGTTCGAAGCGGTCGTCCTCGCGCACAAGACCGAGGAGCGCGGTGCCCATGCGACCTGAGGCGCCGCTGATGGCGAGACGGGCGGGACGGGTCATGGGGAGCTGCCTTCGGAATGCGGGAAAGCAATCCTAGTCGATGGTCGCTTTATGTGGGAGCCACTTTTTGTGGAAGCCACTTCTCTTGTGGGAGCCGCTTCTTTTGTGGGAGCCGCTTCAGCGGCGATGCTCTTGCTCGGTAGGAGCCGATTCATCGGCGATGGAACGCTCGGCATCTCCGCTCCGTTGGCTTTTCGCCGCTGAAGCGGCTCCCACATTTCCTCATTCGCCGATGAATCGGCTCCTGCAGTTACCTCTTACGAGGTAACGCGCGACCAGAAATCCTTTACGCCGTCGATGAAGGTGGTCGAACGCGGCGTGTGCTTGGCCGCGTCTTCACCGACAAAGGTAGCCTCGAGCTGCGTGAGCAGGTCGCGCTGTTCCTTGGTCAGGCGTACAGGCGTCTCGACGACCACCGTGCAGATGAGGTCACCGGTACGACCACCGCGAACCGACTTCACGCCACGGCCGCGCATGCGGAACTGATGACCGGTCTGCGTCTCGGGCGGCACGCTGACCGGGATCTCGCCTTCGAGCGTCGGCACCATGAGGTCGGTACCGAGCGCTGCCTGGGCAAAACGGATCGGCACTTCGCAGTACAGGTCGCTGCCGTCGCGCTGGAAGATGGCGTGCTCGCGCACACGCACTTCGACGTAAAGATCGCCCGAGGGTGCACCGGCCGGACCAGCTTCGCCCTGCCCGGTGAGACGGATGCGATCACCGTTGTCGACGCCTGCCGGAATCCGCACGGACAGCGTGCGCTCTTCTTCGAGACGACCTTCGCCGTGGCACTTCTTGCAGGGCTTGTCGATCTTCTGGCCGGAGCCATGGCAGGTCGGGCAGGCCTGCTGGATGGAGAAGATGCCGTTCTGCATGCGCACGCGACCATGACCGGCGCAGGTGCTGCACTTGGACACCTTGCCGTCTTCCGAACCGGAGCCGTTGCAGTGGTGGCAATTGACCTGGGTCGGCACTTCGATCTTTTTCTCGACGCCGAACACAGCTTCCTCGAGATCCAGATCCATCATGTAGCGCAGGTCGGCACCACGACGCGCACGCTGGCGACCTCCGCCACCGCCGCCGAAAATGTCACCAAAGATGTCGCCGAAGATATCGCCGACGTCGCCGAAACCGGCGCCACCGCCACGACCGAACCCGCCACCTTCGAAGGCGGCGTGTCCGTGCTGGTCGTACATCGCGCGTTTCTGCGCGTCGGCCAGCACTTCGTAAGCCTCTTTGGCTTCCTTGAATTTGTCGATCGCTGCCGGGTCGTCCGGATTGCGATCAGGGTGGTACTTCATCGCGACGCGACGAAAGGTCTTCTTGAGGTCACCCTCGGTCACGGTCCGTTCCACACCGAGGATTTCGTAGTAGTCGCGCTTGCTCATTACACGTTCGCTTTCCCTGGACGGACAAACGCACCGACGGGTTGCCCCTCGGCGCGATCGTTCCGGTTAACCGTCGGTACCGCGCCGCGGGCATCGAGCCGGCGGCGCGTCATTACATGCCGAAGACGAATTACTTCTTCTCGTCCTTGACTTCGGTGAACTCGGCGTCGACCACGTCGTCCGGCTGGGCCGAACCGCCGCCCGGAGCCGACTGCTGCGCGGTGTCCTGCGCGCCGCCCGACTGGGCCGCGGCGGAGAGTGCCTGGGCGACCTGTTCGAGGTTGGTGATCTTCGCCTCGATCGCACCCTTGTCTTCGCCGGTCAGCGCCTTCTCCAGATCGGAGACGGCGCTGTCGATGCCAGCCAGCTGCTCGGCCGGGATCTTGCCACCATGCTCCTTGAGCTGGCTGCGCGTGGCGTGGACGAGCTGGTCGCCACGGTTACGCACCTGCACGAGCTCGTGGAACTTCTTGTCTTCTTCGCGGTTCGCTTCGGCGTCCGCCACCATGCGCTGGACTTCCTCTTCCGACAGGCCCGAACCGGCCTTGATCTCGATCTTCTGTTCCTTGCCGGTGTCCTTGTCCTTCGCCGACACGTGCAGGATGCCGTTGGCGTCGATGTCGAAGGTCACTTCGATCTGCGGCTGGCCACGTGGTGCCGAACGGATGCCGGAGAGGTCGAACTTGCCCAGCGACTTGTTCGCGTTGGCACGCTCGCGCTCACCCTGCAGCACGTGCACGGTGACGGCCGTCTGGTTGTCGTCGGCCGTGGAGAAGGTCTGCGAGGCCTTGGTCGGCACCGTGGTGTTCTTCTCGATCAGCTTGGTCATCACGCCGCCCATCGTCTCGATACCGAGCGACAGCGGGGTGACGTCGAGCAGGAGGACGTCCTTGACGGTACCGCCCAGCACGCCACCCTGGATCGCGGCGCCAACGGCGACGGCCTCATCCGGGTTGACGTCCTTGCGCGGCTCACGGCCGAAGAAGTCCTTCACGGCTTCCTGCACCTTGGGCATGCGGGTCTGGCCACCGACGAGGATCACCTCGTGGATATCCGAGATCTTCAGGCCAGCATCGTTAAGCGCCGTGCGGCACGGGTCGATCGTGCCCTTGACCAGGTCTTCCACCAGCGACTCGAGCTTGGCGCGGGTCAGCTTGATGTTCAGATGCTTCGGACCCGAGGCATCGGCGGTGACGTACGGCAGGTTCACGTCGGTCTGGTGGGCCGAGGAGAGCTCGATCTTCGCGCGCTCGGCAGCATCCTTCAGGCGCTGAAGGGCGAGCTGATCCTGGCGCAGGTCGATGCCCTGCTCCTTCTTGAACTCTTCCACGAGGTAATCGATGACGCGGTTATCAAAGTCCTCACCACCGAGGAAGGTGTTGCCGTTGGTGGACAGCACTTCGAACTGCTTTTCGCCGTCGACGTTGGCGATCTCGATGATCGAGACGTCGAACGTGCCGCCGCCCAGGTCGTACACGGCGATCTTGCGGTCACGCGCGTCGGTCTTGTCCAGACCATAGGCCAGCGCGGCCGCGGTCGGCTCGTTGATGATGCGCTTGACGTCGAGGCCTGCGATCTTGCCCGCGTCCTTGGTGGCCTGACGCTGGCTGTCGTTGAAGTACGCCGGCACGGTAATGACCGCTTCGGTGACCGACTCACCAAGGAAGTCCTCGGCGGTCTTCTTCATCTTCATCAGCACCTTCGAGGAGATCTCCTGCGGCGCCATCTTCCTGCCGTCGGCGGTCTGCACCCAGGCATCACCGTTGTCGTGGGCAACGATGCCGTAGGGGACCAGCTTCAGGTCTTTCTGAACTTCCGCGTCGGTGAACTTGCGGCCAATAAGGCGCTTCACCGCGTAGAAGGTGTTCTTGGGGTTGGTCACGCTCTGGCGCTTGGCCGGCGCGCCCACGAGCACTTCGTTGTCCTTGGTGAAAGCCACGATGGACGGCGTGGTGCGATCGCCCTCTGCATTCTCGATGACGCGTGCGGTCGAACCTTCCATCACTGCTACGCAGGAATTGGTTGTACCGAGGTCGATACCGATGATCTTGCCCATAGTTACGTTGCTCCGAATTTCATGCGGCCCCCGCGGCCGCGACTGTTTTGGAAAATGGGGGTAACCCCCATCGATTCAATATCTTTGGTGAAGCTGTTCAGTTGTCGCGCACCACGGCGACGAGCGCCGGACGCAGCAGACGGTCGTTCAACACGAAGCCCTTCTGGACCACGGCGACGACGGTGTTGGGCGCGTGCTCGTTCGAATCGACTGAGCTGATCGCCTGGTGGTGCTCCGGATTGAACGGCTGATGCAGTGGATCGACGACGGAAAGCCCGTTGGACTGGGTGACCTTCTCCAGCTGCTTCAGGGACATGTCCAGACCTTCGCGCAGCGTCTTCGCATCCGCGGCCTCATTAGCCAGGCCCAGAGCGATGCCGTCGTACACCGGCAGCAGCTCACCGAGCAGCTTCTCGTTGGCGAAGCGGCGAGCCTGGTCGATGTCGCGCTGCATACGGCGGCGCTGGTTCTCGATCTCCGCCCGCTCGCGCAGCACCGTCTCGCGTGCCTGGGCCAGCTCGGTTTCCATCGCGGCCAGCTTGATGTTCAGGGCCTCGATCTCGGCATTGACGCCGTTGTCGGCCACACCGCCGTCCTGCGCCGGATCCGGCACGTGGGGATCGTTGTTTTGCATGCGTAACTCCAAATGTCAGCGTACCGACCCCTCCAAGGAAGGGTCGAACATTCGCGGGAAATACTAAACCCGCCTCCCGAGGCGGTTTATGAGGTCGCCGCGGCGCGATTCAAGGCGTCGCTGAGCAGTGAGGCGGTGGCTTGTACCACCGGGATCACCCGCTCATATGCCATACGCGTCGGTCCAATAACTCCGATCGCGCCAAGCATGCGGCCGTTCGTGCCGTAGGTGGCGGTGACGATGCTGCAGCCGTCGAGGGCCGAAAAGCCGGACTCCTCGCCGATGAACAGGCGTACGCCAGGGGCTTTGACGCACATCTCCATCAGCTGAAGCAGGTCGCGCTTTTGCTGGAAGGCGTCGAAAAGGTCGCGGAGCCGCTCGATATCGGCCAGCTCGGAATAGCCCATCAGGTTGGTCTGGCCACTCACCAATACGTCGTCGGCATCCTCTTCGGAGCTGAACGAAGCCGTAGCCAGCTCGACTACGCCGTTGAGCAGCCGATTGAGCTCGCCCCCGGCTTCACGCAACTCGGTAGCCAGGTGCGCCCGGATATCCACCAGACGGAAGCCGGCGAACTGGGCATTGAGGTAGTTGGCGGCCTGCTCCAGCTCCACCGATTCGAGCGGCCGGGCGAGTTGGACCACGCGGTTCTGCACCTGGTTGTCGGAGAAAACCAGGATCACCAGCACCCGGGCCTCGGGCAGATTGACGAAATCGATGTGTCGTAGCGGGAAATCGCCCTGGCGCGGCACCGTGACCACACCGGCGAAGTGAGTCATCGCCGAGAGCAGATGCGACACATTGCCGAGCAGGTCGCGCGTAGTCGTCTGGTGCGGCGGCAAGCCACCCTGCAGGCGGGCCATCTCGTCGCGCGGCAGTGGCTTGAGCTCGAGCAGGCTGTCGACGAACAGGCGCAGGCCGCGCGGGGTGGGGATTCTTCCGGCCGAGGTATGCGGCGAAGAGACCAGCCCGGCTTCTTCGAGGTCGGCCATGATGTTGCGGATGGTCGCGGGGCTGACTTCCAGGCCCGACGACTTCGCCAGCGTGCGTGAGCCGACCGGCTCCCCGTCTGACAGGTATTGAGAGATCAGGGTACGCAGCAGCCGGCGCGCGCGTGCATCGATGTCGTGACCGGAAAACGGATTCATGCGCGTGGGTGGGCCGGAGGGTTGGTTCGTCCGGCTATCAATAAGGTCTCGGCGCTCCTGTTGCAAGTCTCGGCTTCTGCGACGCGCCTGCCGCTACAATCGGCGCGATTCCATCCGCCGCCATCGGTAGCCATGCTCACCTCGCTCTACGTCCGCCAATTTGCCGTTGTCGAAGAAGCCGAGATTGCCTTCGGGCCAGGGCTCACCGTGGTCAGCGGCGAGACTGGCGCCGGCAAGTCGTTGCTCGTGGACGCGCTGATGCTGCTGGCCGGTGCTCGCGCCGACAGCGGCATGGTGCGCTCGGGCAGCGATCGCGCCGAGCTGGCCGCGGAATTCGACCTCACCGGCTTGCCCGAGGCCACCGACTGGCTACGCCAGGAAGAACTGGACGACGGCGAGACCTGCCAGTTGCGCCGCGTGATCCGCGTCGAAGGCAGCTCGCGTGGCTGGATCAACGGCCGCCCCGCCAGCCTCGCGCAGATGTCGGCGCTGGCCGCGCTCATCGTGGAGATCCACGGACAGCACGAACACCAGGCGCTGCTTTCCCGCCAGCACCAGATGGCCTTGCTGGACGCCTACGCCGGCAACGAGGTGCTCCAGACCAGCGTGCGCGAGACAGCGAAATCGTGGCGCGACGCCGTCGCCCGCATCCGCACCCTGTCCGGCGGCGACGATCGCGAGCGCCAGATCGAGCTGCTTACACACGAACTGGAAGAACTGGATCGTTGGGCCCTCGTCCCCGCCGCGCTGGAAGAACTGGAAGCGCAGCATCGCCGCCTGGCCAACGCCGGACGGCTGGCCGAAGGCGCCAACGGCGTCGTCGAGATCCTCGATGGCGAGAGCGAGTTCGCGGTCGGTCGCGCCCTGCTCCGCGCTCATGCCGAGCTGTCGCGCCTGGCCGAGCTGGATGCATCGCTCGTACCCAGCCTCGAACTGCTCGACAGCGCCCAGATCCAGGTGGGTGAAGCCGTGGATGGTCTCGGCCGCTACGCCCAGGACGTGGAACTGGACCCGGAGCGCCTCGCCGAAGTCGACACCCACCTCACCCACCTGCACGATCTCTCGCGCCGCTACCGGTTGCCGATCGAGGAACTGACGGTCAAGGCCGAGGAAATCCGCGAGCGCCTGGGCGAACTGGAAGGCGCCGGTGATGCTTTGGATCGCCTCGGCCGCGAGCGGGACCGCCTGCACAAAGCCTATGACGAAGCCGCCGCCGCGCTATCCGCCGCGCGTGCGGAAGCCGCGGGCCGCCTGGGCATTTCGGTAGCCGCATTGATGGGCGAGCTCGGCATGGCCGGCGGTCGCCTGGAAGTCTCGCTGGAGCGAGTGGAAGGCGACGAGCCCGACCCGCAGGGCCGCGAGCGCTGCGAGCTACTGGTCAGCGCCAATCCGGGCCAGCCGCCGCGCCCGTTGCGCAAAGTGGCCTCGGGCGGCGAACTCGCCCGCATCAGCCTGGCCATCGAAGTGGCCACGCTGGGCAACGACAACATCGGCTGCATGATCTTCGACGAAGTGGACACCGGCATCGGCGGCGCCGTGGCCGAAGTCGTCGGTCAGAAGCTGCGCGCCCTCGGCGAGAAGGTCCAGGTGCTGTGCGTCACCCACCTGCCCCAGGTCGCCGCGCAAGGCCACGCACACCTGCAGGTCGCCAAGGAAAGCGACAGCGAAGCCACCCGCACGCGCATCCACAGCCTGGACGCCGCCGGCCGCCGCGACGAACTCTCGCGGATGCTGGGCGGCGTGGAAATCACCAAGGAAACCCGCGCGCACGCCAAGAAAATGCTCGACCGCGCGCAAAGCTAAAAGCTTTAGCTCTTTGCAGGAGCCGATTCATCGGCGAAAACCAGATCGCGGAACCCCCTCCAGATCCCGCCCTGCAGGAATCGCCGATGAAACGGCTCCCACAAAGAGCCGGCCCGACGGCCGCAGCCAATCAGGCTCGAATGAGCCCCCGCTCCTGCGCCATCCGATAAAGGTCCAGCTCGGACCCCGCATTGAGCTTGTTCATCACCGCGGCGCGGTGGATATAAATCGTCTTCTGCCCGATACCCAGCTCGGCAGCCACCTGCTTCGGTGCCCGGCCGGCCGCCAACAGAAGGAAGACCTCACGCTCGCGCGCGGTCAGTCTGTTGAAGGGATCGAGGTCCACCGACGACCGGCCCGAGCGACGCTCACGCAGATCCGAGCTCAGGTACTGCTCACCGCTCAGCACGGCGCGCACCGCCACCACGAGCTCCTCGGGCGCCACGCCCTTGGTCACGTAACCGTGCGCGCCACGACGCAAGGCCTCGGAAACATAGGGCTCGCCGTCGTGCATGCTGAGCACGACGATCTTCATGTCCGGCGAAATGCTCTTCAGATGCTCGATCAACGGCAGGCCGCTACCGTCGGGCAACGACAGGTCTACCGCCACCAGATCCGGGCGGTGCTGGGTGACCGCGTCCACCGCCTCGTCGGCATTCCGGGCCTCTGCGACGACATCGAGGTCAGATTCCAGCTCGATGAGGCGTTTGAAACCCTCACGAACGATGGCGTGGTCATCTACAAGGACGATTCTTGGCATGGACAGAATGTAACAGGCTCGCCCGACGCGTGCGTATGGGCGAAAGGATGCAACGTCATCTGAGGTTCGCCGTGTAACATTCGGGGAATGCGACTAAACGCCGCCTCCCGGTTTGCCGGCCCCCTGTTTGCCCTCCTCTATGGCGCGGCCTGGATCCTGCTGTGGCCGACGGAACAGCCTTATTGGGTGCTGCCATTCGGGCTGCGCTTCGGCGCCCTGCTCCTTATGCGTACGCGCAACTGGTTCTGGATCCTCGGTGCCGAGATTCTTGCCAGCGCGTTCTGCGAGTGGCGTAGCGGCCTGCCGATCGGCGGCGCCGGCTTCGTACTGGGCGACGCACCCGAACCGCTGATGGTCGCCGCCTGCCTCTGGCTGCTGCGTCGGGCGCACCTGCACGCCAGCCTGAACACCCCGGAGGACGTCGCCCGCCTGCTGTTGTCGGCCATGGTCACCGCCACGGTCGCCACCGCCGGCAACGCCGCGATGATGGCTTCGCTGCATCCGGCCGCGCCGGTGGAAATGCTGGGTACCACCTTCGGCAGCGACCTGCTCGGCAACTACCTGGGCGTGTTGCTCGTCGTGCCGGTGATGATCCTCATCTTCCGCGAACGGCCCACCCAATCCGCCCTGGCCGAACTGCTGCTCGACGGCCTGCTGGTGATGCTGCCCTCGCTGGCGATCCTCGTGACCCTCGCCGAGTACTCGCCCCAGCCGCAATTCGCCCGTGTGCTCTCGCTGGCGCCGGTGCTGTTCTTCGCTTTCCGCCACGGCTGGCGCGGTGCCGGCCTCGCCATGCTGATCACCAGCGTGGGCCTCAATGTCACTGAAGACATGATCGGCCGCGGCGCGCCGACGGCGGCCGCCCATCTGTTCCTCGCCGTGGCCGGCACCGGCACCCTGATGCTCGGCGCCGCCACCGACGCGCTGCGACGGAGCAGCGAGCGCGTGGCCCAGCAGAACACCCACCTGGCTGCCGCCAACCAGCGCCTCGACCAGCTCGCTCGCCAGCTTCGCGACGCCGCCCGCGGCAACCTGCAGGCAGAGGAAGATCTGCGCAAGCACATGGCCGCCGAGCTGCACGACGAACTGGGCCAGAACCTCACCGCTATCCAGACCCACCTGAAGTTGGCTCAGGCGCGGCTTGGCAGCGCCGGCCTGGACGACATCGGGGCATCCATCAACGGCATCCTCGGGCATATGCGCAGGGCACTCCACAAGATGCTGGACAGCCTGCGGCCGTCCGTCCTGGATGAATTCGGCCTGCTCCGGGCGCTGGACGAAGGCCCGGTACGCGACATGCTCGCCGCCGCCGGCATTCACTACGTGACCGACCTGCGGGGCGAGCCCCGGCTGCTCGACGACGAAACCCTGACCGCGATTTACCGTGTCGTGCAGGAAAGTGCGACCAATGTGGTCCGTCATTCAGGGGCGAAAGAACTGAAATTGCGGCTACGCATCGGAGTACGTGACAGCGGCCCGGTGGCCATTCTCGACATTCGTGACGACGGCACCGGCCTGCCCTCCACGCCAAGGCCGATTCGTACAGATGGTGGTGGGCGCGGCCTACAGGGTATGAGCGACCGGATCACGGCTCTTGGTGGCATCTTCCGCATCCGTCCCGAGCCCATCGGACTACACCTTCGCGTGCTGCTACGCAGCACAAGTATCGGAACTAGCATAGGAAATTTTCCGATACCGGGCCGATGAACCGTTCGTTACGATTCCGTCATCGATGTGGGGGAGCCGCCGTCGAGAGACGGTGAGCCCAGGTCGGTCGTGGGGACGATCGACCTGATGAGGCGACAGGATGTCAGCCTCGCCGATGCGAAGTGGTGACCCGTGAATGACGCGAGCAACTCGCGATTCACGAACCTCGGAAACATCGGATCAAGCCGCTGGTGGACAGGAGTCCGCCAGCGGCGTTTTTATTGGGCAAAAGAAAAAGGCCCCCAACCGGGAGCCCCTTTCACCTGCCAAGCCGGAAAACCCCCGCCTCAGCGCTTCTTCTTAGGCCGCACGTAGAGCACCAGGCTGTGGTCTTCGATCACATACCCATGGCGCTCCGCAATTTCATGCTGGAGGCGTTCGATCTCCTCGCTGATGAACTCGATGACCTTCCCGCTGTCCACATCGATCATGTGGTCATGATGCTTGCCGCGGTCCAGCTCGTAAACGGCCTGCCCACCCTCGAAGTTGTGCTTCATGACGATGCCAGCAGCTTCGAACTGGGTCAGCACCCGATACACCGTGGCAAGCCCGATGTCTTCCTGGTGCGCAAGCAGACGCTTGTAGATATCTTCGGCGGTCAGGTGGCGCTCGTCCGCCTCCTCGAAGATCTGCAGGATCCGCATGCGCGGATGTGTGACTTTGAGCCCCGCTTTACGGAGTTCCTTTGTTTCCTGGTCCATAGAGACCCCCTCGCGGTGCCGTCAGGCGCTTAGTGTATCATCGCAGGCTTCACGATCCGGACGTTACTACGCATGCAAAAGCTCATTCGCCGCACGCTGGGTATGGCCATGATGGCGGTCGCCATCGCGGGCTGCAGCCTTATCTATACCCCCGACGTGCAGCAGGGCAACCTGCTCGACAAGAAAAACGTCGAACAGCTGCAGCCGGGTCTGACCAAGCGCCAGGTCCTGGTGCTGCTGGGCACCCCTTCGATTGCCTCGCCGTTCGATCAGGATCGTTGGGACTACGTGTCCACGTTCTCGCATCGTGGCGGGAAGATGACCACCCGTACGCTTACGCTGACCTTCAACAACGACACCCTGGTCCGTTCCGAAGGCGATTTCTTCGCCCAGGACGCCCAGCAGCTGTTGAAGGACTCGAAGAAGTACAAGAACGACCCGGTCAATGGCACCAAGGGCGACAAGAACACCAGCGCCAACGACAAGAAGGATGACGACAACGGCGGCATCTTCGGCGGCAGCTCGTCGGACGACAAGAAGTAAGACGGCCCTTCAGGCGCCGCGCTTTGCGCGGCGCCGCCTGGCCTCCATCGGATCGAGCGTGAGCGGCCGGTACAGTTCCACCCGGTCGCCCTCCTCCAGCACACGGTCCGCGGGCACCTTCTTAGCGAAGATCCCCAACCTGTCCGGGTCGGGCGTGACCCCGGTCGGCAATCCGCCCCGAGCCAGCTCAACCGCCTCCCAGGCGGTGGTACCTGACGGAACGGCCAGGGCAAGGACGACCTGCCCCTCCGGACCAGCGTAAGCGACCTCGACGGCGAGCTCAGCCATACTGGCGGCGCGCCTCATCGCAGAAGTCGTCCACCATGCGGTTGGCCAGTTGCTGAAAGCCCATCCTCAGCACTGAACCACCCAGCCCGGCGTAGTCGAAGTCCAGGGCGAGGGCGATCTTGCAGCCCACATCGCCAAGGGCCTGGAAGGTAAACACCCCATCCAGCGAGCGAAACGGGCCTTCCACGAACTTCATGGCCAGGCTATGCGGCCGATCCGTGGTGTTTCGGGTAGTAAAACTCTGCTTGAGCCCGGCGAACTTGAGATCCAGCCGAGCCACCAGCACGTTGTCTTCCCGCTCGAGCACTTCGGCAGCGTCACACCAGCCAAAGCGCTTTGGGTATGCTTCCACATCGTTGACCAGGTCGAACATCTGCGCGGGCGTGAAAGGCACGATCGCACTGCGGCGGATTTCAATCACTGCTTTGACCTCGTCTCATTTGCCGGCTCACGGACCCGCCGGCCTTGTATCAGGGATCCGATAGACCGATTTTAGCGGACATGGCAAAAGCGAAACCGAAGGACACGGAAAAAGACGGCGGCGGCACGATCGCGCTGAACAAGCGCGCGCGCCACGAATATCACATCGACCAGCGCTTCGAATGCGGCATGGCCCTGGAAGGCTGGGAACTGAAGTCCCTGCGCGCGGGCCGGATCAACTTCGGCGAGGGCTGCTACGCGATCATCCAGCACGGTGAGGTTTATCTCGTCGGCGCCCAGATCCCGCCCTTGATCAGCGCCTCTACCCACGTGATCGCGAATGATCGCCGCACGCGCAAGCTGCTGCTCCATCGCGAGGAAATCGACCGCCTGATCGGCGCCGTCGAGCGCAAGGGCTACACCCTCGTGCCCACCGCGATGTACTGGAAGAACAACAAGGTGAAGTGCGAGATCGGCCTGGCCAAGGGCAAACAGGACCACGACAAGCGCACCGCCGAGAAAGAACGCGAGTGGGCGGTCGATAAACAGCGGGTCATGCGCTCCCACAACAAGATGGGCTGACCTGAACGGACGGGCGGCGCCCATTGTGGGTGGCCTGCCCCGGCCATATACTGATAGATGTAGTCACACCACAGTTTTCCCCGGGGGTGTTCTGGTTTCGACGGGGGTAGTGCGATCTACTGGTGCATGCCGAGGGGGTAGCTTTCCTCGTTAAACCAGCTGCAAAACTATAGTTGCCAATGACAACTACTACGGTAATGACGCTTCGGTGGCTCTCGCCGCCTAAAGCGTTCGGCCCCTAAAAAAGGCCCTACCCCCGAACCGATCTTGTGCTCATGCTCGTCGGTGTAGGGTCACTATCATGAGACCGCCGAAAGACCCTCCATCTGTGGGTCTGACGCTAGATCAATCAGGTATGTCCGTCGGTGCGCTTCGCACACCGTGCTGCTGGCGGACGAGACTTAACGGTGAGCTAAGCATGTAGATCTGGAGATTAAACGCCTTCGGACGCGGGTTCGACTCCCGCCACCTCCACCAAGTACGGACCAAACCCCTTGCTTCGCAAGGGGTTTTTTCTTGCCCGATTGATTCCTCTGGGTATCAATCGGGGTATCAATTGCCAAAGCCATACATTCTCAAACGCCCCGCCGGCTGGTACGCCCGGTTCTTTGTGCCGGTCGCACTCCACGCCTCCCTGGGTTCGCGCTACGTGGTCTTGAGCCTCCGCAGCGAACGCGGTGATGGTGCCCGTTTCACAGCGGCCCGAATCGGGTATGTTCTGTCGCGACTGTTCGAATGGATGCGGAAGAACGCCGTGGCTGACCCGAAAGACCTGCTAACCAAAGCACTGGATGCCGCGCGGAACGGCCGCGAGCTCGTCATCGACCTTCCCGACGGCACGCGCATCACGACCGACGGGTCTGCGGCCGACTACGACGCCGCCAGGAGCATCATTGCTGAGCGCGAGCGCGTCCGGATTGAAGCAGGTGTCGCTGGCGGTGTCGTTTCGTCTAGCAGTGCTGCGACCACGGCCATGGACGAAGGCGATCTTTTGTCCTTGCGCGTCGAAAAGCACCTCGCCTACCTGCGTGGCCAGCAGCTGGGCGCCAAGAACATCATGGACTCCGAATACAGCCTCGGTCTCTTCATTGCGCTGATGGGCGACAAAACCATTGGTGCGGTGGTGCCGGACGACATCGAATCGTATCTGGCCATGTTGGTCGACTACCCGGCAAACGCGTCCAAGCGGAAGGAATACCGGGAGCTAGACCCGAAGGCGAGGCTTGCAAAGGCCCGTGCCAACCAGGACAAGGGTCTGTCGCTTCGCACGCGCGAAAAACACCTTGACCGCCTTCGCTCGTTCTTTGGCCGCCACGTCAAGCAGCGGCGCCTGGCGTACAACCCCTGCGATGGGTTTTCCGTGTCGTCGAAGGCGCAGGATGCGCAGCGCTCACGGGAGCCGTTTACCGCTGCCGAGCTGACCACCGTTTTCGCGCATCTGCAGTCATTGGTTCCTCACCACTACTGGCCTGCGATTCTGGCCTTGTACTCCGGTGCCCGTGTCAACGAGTTGGGCCAGTTGCAGGTCGAAGATGTCGAGAAGATCGCAGGCATCTGGGGCATGCACATCCGTCGCAAGACCAAAAACCAGGGCAGCCGTCGCTTCGTGCCCCTCCATCCCGAAGTCGTCCACCTGGGGTTTCTCGACTACGTCATCGAGGTCCGGCGCTACGGATTCACCGAGGTATTTCCCGGTATCCATGGTGGCAGCAATGAGCCCGGTGACGTGATCGGCGACTGGTTCAACCGCACGCACCTTCGCAAGCACTGCAACATCCTGTCCCCGGCCAAGGTCTTCCACTCGTTCCGGCATACTTTCGCTACCACCGCCGAGCGTGCCGGCGTTCCGGATGGGCGCATCGGGCAACTGACCGGACACAGCACAGGCGGCACGGTGTTGCGAGACCACTACATCCAGGTGGCGACGTTGCCTGACCGGTTGAAAGACATCTCCAAGGTTACCTACCCCACTGTCAAGCTCACGCCGAGAAAGGCGAGCTTGTTCGAGCATTACCTGCGTCGTGAGCGGGCGCTCAAGCAGCGGGCGCAAAGAACCCAACTGCAACCCTGAGAAACCAACCGCACCGATCTGCACTGTCCCCTGTGAATGAGGGTGGGGCGACAGGCGAATTTCAGGCTGATTCGGCGGGCAGGCATTGGCCCAACCAAGCCACAGATTTGCAGAATGCTTCGCCTGCACCCGCCCGGGACAGCTGGACGAGCTCGTTGAGGCCGGTGTGGCTGCTGAGGCGAATTTCCTCATAACTGCAAATGGGGATTTGACGGTTGTTGCTGAATCGCCGGTCGGGACCGCCGTTCTTGTTGACGAACCTCCACGTGTGCCCGACAACGGTGGCGTCGTAGGGGACACTTTCTGCTTCAATGAACTTTGCAGCAGACGCGGTTGCGTGAAGCGCCTTGTAGCTCACCGCGCCCACCTGAAGTCCCTCGTAGACCAGCACCCTGTCCGGGAAGAAATGCAGGGTTTGTCGCCCCACTCGCACCGCAACGGTTTCAACGTTGGTCTTGATTCCGGGTGGTGGGCCCACGCTGATGATGGTCCGCTTGCGGGCAACCAGATTGCTCGCGCCTGCGTGGTACTTGCGGTTATACACATCACCTTTGGCCTCAATGTGCCACGCAGCCGCAGCGCCAGCCATGCCCCGCGCCGCCGCATGCATGCCGGCATATCCGCGCTCCATCGGCTCGTCGAAGGCGTAAAAGAGCACCACCGTCTTGACCATCACGTCGCGCAGATGTGCGGCGATAGCGGCAGTCACAAGCAACACTGCGAGCACCCCGGCTGCCCAGGTCGGCAGCTGCTGGACCGCCCACCAGAGCGCCACTCCGCCCAACGCCAAGACAATGGGTGCCCACCGCAACCGCGCACGCTTCGCGCGGATTTCGTCGAGCAAGTCGGCCGATGAGGAATCGACGATGGTCGAGGTCTCCGCCGATTCGATGTCTTCAAGGGCACCATGGGTGCCATCCGGGATGACAGGTTCACGCGTGCGCGCGGGTCTCGTGGGGCCGGGCCTTACCGACGCTTGTTGTCTGGGTCCGAGTGTGGATCGGTACGTGAGGCCGGCGTGGCTCATCTGGACATAATTGCCCCTTGGTCCGGCACCGATGCGAAACCCCGGAACCCCCACCGACACGCCAACGCCGCTCCCGGAAAGATTGAACCGGAGTGGGCCGACGTTGATGGACTTGCGAAGATAAAATCCCATGGGTTTCCATTCCGAGAATGTTGCCGCCGGCGCATCCGGCAAATGGACGCCTGGCCCATCCGGATGGGCGTGTCGCGCTACAGGTCGTGTGCCACGGACAAACCAGCGAACGGCGAAAGTTACATTCACCGACGCAGCGCTGGCCCGGTGAATGGCGTCCCAGTCAGGATATCGGCGGTCACGACGTTGGCTTGAGCACGCGTGTGGTCCCGTCCAAACAAGCTACGGGTGGTCTGCCACCGTCGCTTTGCGCGGCCTAACAGGATGACTACCAGCCTTCCGGTTTTCCACCATCTGCCCGGGTTGCGCCAAAGTCGTAAGCGGGTTCCAGCCTCAACCGCTCAATGGTGAGCAATGCCTCAACTGCCGCCTTCATTATTTGGAACCCGGTTTGACCATTGAAGAACGTTTCGAAGGTGCCGTCCGCCCGCATGAACACTTCGCACCCCAGACGACGGGCAAGGGCTCTTTGTCCGGAGATTTCTTTTCAGGGTTCCATTTGACTCGGGCCATGTCTTTACCTCGTGCTGTCAGAAAAAGGACCCGACGGCACAGCCTGCATGACCTCCAATCTGACCAGACAGACTGGCAAGAATCATTCCCCCCTTGACGACACCCGGATCGTGGTTATGGTTGATGGAGAGATGCGGATGATTTGTCCCGCCGTACAGGCGGCTTAGAAGACGGGTTACGTGGCTTAGAACAGGTTGAATTCCTTTAATGGTGTTCGCCGCATCTCACGAGCCGTCCTTAGGGGCGGCTTTTTTGTTGGCGCTGCTGTGCGCCCCGATGGGACGGCGGCTAAGCCGCGAACCCAGGATGGATCCGCCGACGATGTCGGTCACGTCGCGAACAGCCAGGCCCGCTTCGATGCCCAATTCGATGACGAATTCACACGCGTGACCGTCAAATCCGCCCTTGAGAGACCGCGCGCACCAAACCAGGCGGTCGCGAACAGTGAAAATCTTCGGTTCGTGGCCCAGGGATGCACGTGGCGGGCTGATGAGCTCAGCGAAGATATCCAAATGCTAGGCACGCGCCCCGTGGTCGCGTCCCCCGAAACAGTTGCGCGCTGCTTCCATACCGCCACGTTGCCTGACATCGAGGTCAGGTACCCGACATCTGGGAGAGACCGCACACATCCCACCATCAAACGGCAGCCGGTCACTTTTTCTGCTTTCCTTCGAACTCATCCTCATACTGCCGGGTGACATCCGCTGGCGTGGGGCTTGTCGGAGTGCAAGCTTCATCCTTACACGCCCAGATGAGAAGCCGACCTTGGGAGAATGCCCACTCGAGCGGATCCCCGTTGTATGGGGGAACGAGCAGCTTCAGGTCACACGATCCGTCCGACCTCAACCGAAGACCAACCTCATCCCAGGATTTATTACGCCAAGTGACACCATGCTTAAAGCCCGTTGTGCTTAGCGTGTCCGCCAAAGATTGCCTACATCCAGTAGGCTCCAGAATGACGAGGGTCGATGCGGGGAAGTGTGTATCTTTGAGTGTCCAAGCCCTGCCCGGTGGATCGCTGGAGACCAAGGGCTGTACTTCAGTGATTTCTGCTGTTCCGTTTACGATGCACCATGCACGCTGTCGAATTTCGCACGTCAACGGGGGCGACGACGGACGGGCAACACGTTCTTGCCCGCTGTATGAGAGCGCAGCGGGAGCCGGCATTACAATGCCAGCGACGCAGGCCACGCGAATGGCGAGTTTATGCATCATTATCATCATCAGCAGCCTCCGTTTGCTGCCGTAACGCCAGGGGCACAGCTGTTCGAGGTTGTCGGGGCATTCAAAATCTCACGCATACTCTGATCATTCGCACCGCCGAGTTCACCCCCGCCCGGCCCTGGCAGACCGGGCGGAGTCATGTTGATCGCTTCCCCGCAAGGTGTTCCCGCGCCCATGCCTCGGCGGTGGTCACCGGGATGGAGTGCTGCGCGTTGAATGTCCCGGCCTTGGGCCAGGACACCCCGCGCCCCTGGGCAAACACGGCTCGGTATTTCTTGATGTGGTGAGTGGGGTCCTTCGCCAGCTCGTCCATCAGGTAGGGCACCGTCCAGACGTTCTGCGTGAAGGGACGGCCCAGGACGCGCTCCAGGATGCCTGCGACCTCCCCATAGGTCAGGGTGTCCCCGGAAAGGTAGACAATCTCGTTCCGGAACCGGGGCTCAAAGAAGACAATTTCCGCCGTCAGTACGCCGATGTCGTCGGGCGTGGTGAGCGTCACGCTGGTCTCAGGACTGCCAAGGGCATTGACGGTGTCGTGCTCGAAGTCGACCACGTCAAACACAGGCTCGAACAGGAAGCTGGTGAACATGCCCGTCGAAATGATCACCCACTCCGTCTTGTCCTGGGCGCGGAGCAGCTCACGCACATCGAGCTGGGCATCAAACAGGTCCTGCGGGCTGCCCCGGCCAATAACTTCGAAGTCCACGCCAAACTGCCACGGGAAATAGCGTTTCACCCCAGATTTCAGGGCGGCTGAGGCGAGCTTCATGGGCGTCTCCCGACCCGCGACCATGCCGGCGCAGCCGACGACGGTATCAAAACGGGAAAACACCGCCGCGAGCTGGGCAACCGTGTCATTGACGAGGTCGGCGGCGACCATCTGGATGCCCAGCCCTCGGAGTTCGTCGATTTCCGCCTTTTTCCCGGGCTCCGTGGTGTGGATGGTCGAGTCCCGCAGGAGGACGCTGATGGTCGACCCCGGGGCACGTCTGGCCACTTTTGCGAGGTTGCGCAGCACCGGAAGGCCAAGCTCCCCGGCGCCGAGGACAAGAACGGATTGGGGTGAAAGTTGCTTGATGTCGGTCATGGGGAGGACGAAAACCTGTGCTTGTAAGATGCACAAATGCTTCCACGATTCGCCCCGTCCCGTAAGAAGGCACACGCGTGATACCAGGAGAGGACCATGACTGATGAGGAGACCCTTTATCACGCCGAAGCGGTCTGCCAGACCCTTGGGGAAGACGAGGATGGCGTCAGGAGGGAGGTGCTCGCCCACGCAGGCAGCCGCTGGGCTCTGGGCATCCTCCACGCCCTTGGCGTCAATGGCAGGATGCGCCACGCTGGGCTGAAAAGGCAGATGACCGGGGTGACCCAGCGCATGCTGACCAAGACCCTGCGCGCCATGGAACGGGATGGTCTGGTGGTCCGGCATGAATTCCGTGAGGTGCCACCTCGGGTGGAATACGAGCTCACGCCCCTGGGCATGGGGTTGCTGGTCCGGATGTCACCCGTCTGGACCTGGGTGGTCGAAAACGTTGACGCCTTCCGCGACGCCCGGGCAGCCTTTGACGGCCGGCATGGCTCAAAGCCTCAGTGGCAAATCGCTGGGCAGTAGTCCGCTCCGCCTCGGACCGGCCGGTGGCGAACTGGCAATGCGACATTCTGTCTACCCTGGATTGAAAGAACCCCGGGGGGTAAGTTTGGGTAGGGGTGGGGGGGAAGCGGGCCGACCTTACAAGGCCAAATTAGCTTTGCTTTTAATAACTTAACTAGTTTTATATTTCCCATAACGCTTCCCTTGCCGGCTGTGGGTGACCCGGCCTCAGGCCTGGCTCTCCAGACCGCAAGCCCCATGCAGAGCCGCGAGTTCCACCGGATGATGGCCGGACAACCACCGGGTCAGTTCGCCGTCTGACAGGATTCGGGCAACCATTCCGGCAAGCACGACGCCTTCGAGCACTGCCAAACCCTCGGCAGTCCCGTTTTCCGGAAGCCTTGACGAACGCCCCAGCGCAATTCTCCGGATGCCGAGGCGCCTGAGCATGCCTGTGGCTCGCGTGTCGGCCAGCAGTGCATCGAGAGCCTTGGTGACAGCATGGAACCGGGCCTCTGCCCTGCCCGCCTCTGCCGTGAGGGCCAGTGCATCCGCTTTCCGGATCCAGGCGCGCTGCGCGTGGCTTATCCACACAACTGCGATTCCATTCTCGACAATCGGGCAAGGTCGCCAAGAATGGCCAGCGACGGGTAACGGCAAGAATCGAGTATCGGGCGGTTGCGGGTGTAAAAGCACTTGGGCATTTCAGGGAAGAGCACACGGGGCAGCACGAAGTAGTCCATCGGGCCAGGTTCGCCATAGAC